>JBJKPN010000092.1:0-13907 GCA_046706365.1 Candidatus Kryptoniota bacterium
GCCGTACCGGCAATCTTCGGTTCAGACCGGTCCGTCTCGTGTATCCGCCTCGCCGGGAAATAAACCGTGAACGTCGTCCCGTTACCCGGCGTGCTGTCAACGTCGATTAAACCGCCGTGGCTTTTCACGACCCCGTAGACTGTGGAGAGCCCGAGCCCGGTTCCCTTTCCCTGCGATTTTGTCGTAAAGAAAGGCTCAAAGATTCTCTTACGCGTCTCCTCATCCATGCCGACGCCCGTGTCCGTAATGCTTATTGTTACGTATTCGTCTTCCGAAGCGGCGGGGAACCTGTCTTTGAGAACGCTTCCCTTGATGATACCCGTGGCAATTTTGAGAACCCCTCCCGACAGCCCCCCGTTCTCCCTATCCATCATGGCATCTCTGGCATTCACACACAGGTTGAGAAGCAGCTGGTGAATTTCGGAATGGTCCCCGTAGATAATCGTCGGGCCTCCGTGGAATTCGACGCTGATCATTACTTGTTTCGGGAAGGTCTCCCCGATCAACTTGTGCAGTTCGTTGACCTCCTGGTTCACGTCGAGGTAGGAGAGCAGCGTCTCTTCTTTCCTGGCGAATGTGAGGAGCTGCCTCACGAGGGAAGTCGCTCTGGATGATGCGGCCTCTATCGCGTCGAGACTACGCAGGCCTTTCTCGTCGTTTAGAATGATCCGTCTCAGGAAAGATGTGTAGCCGTTTATGATCGCCAGAATGTTGTTGAAATCATGTGCGATGCCCCCCGCAAGAGTGCCCAACGCTTCCAGTTTCTGAGCCTGCCTTAGCTGCTCCTCGAGTGACTTCTGGGATGTCACATCGCGGGCGATGCCCAGATAGCCGATGAGCTCGTGGTCCTTGAAGCGTGGCGCCGTATTGAATTCGCCGACGACATGCCCGCCATCTTTTTTCTCAAACCTGTATTCAGTAAGCACCATCGACTTGCCTCCGGCAATTTCTTCCTCGGCCTTTACAGCCGACTCCCGATCCCCGGGATGGAGGAGATCCACCATGTTTTTGCCTATCCACTCCTCCCTGGTCCAACCGGTGATGTTCTCGAAGGCAGGATTCAGGCTCTCTATCGTACCGTCTTTTGAAAGACTGAAAATCGCGTCGCGCACCCCGTCGACGAGGCCGCGGTACCGTTCCTCGGAGTTTCGCAGGGCATCCTCCATTTCTCGGCGCTCCGTAATGTCGTCGACGATCATGACGGCGTACATGAGTTCTCCAATGCTGTCCCTGACGGCGGAAAGCGTCAGCTGAGTGTGTATGGACCTGCCGTCCTTCAGAACAAACCGCTTATCGAACTTAGCGATATCTTTTCCGCCCGATTCAAGTTCATGAATCACCCTCGGCCCTTTGACTTCGTCATCCGGATGCTTAAGGTCTGTGAAAGTTTTGGTCAGGAGCTCTTTCTCTGAGTAGCCGAAGATTGCAACCGCGGCCGGATTACATCTGATGAATCTGCCGTCAGGTGGAATTTCAACTATGCCAACCGGAGACGATTCATAAATTGTCCTGAAACGGTCCTCACTCTGCTTCAGGTCTGTCTCGGCAAGCTTCAGCTTCCTCCGCTCTTCAGATTCCCTGACCGCTCTCCTGACCGCGGTGACGAGCCGGGTAAGCCCCGGCTTCAGAACATAATCGGTAGCGCCGTCGATCAGTGCCTGGACCGCGGCTTCTTCACCAATTGTTCCCGAAGCATAAATGAACGGAGTTTCCGGATCTTTTTCCTTTGCCAGCAGGAGCGCCTCCCTGCCGTTGAAGGAAGGGAGAGTGAAATCGCAAAGAATAAGATCGAATCTCTTCTTATCCAGCGATTCGAGAAAGCCATGCCTTGAGTTTACAAGCTCAACCCGGCATTCGATACCTGACTCTTCAAGGATCGATCGTATCAGCTCCGCGTCCCTTGGGTTATCTTCGAGATGCAGAATCTCCAGTGAGTTCTTTCCTTCTTTTGTCATATGTCTTACCTGTCTTTTCCTTTCTGCCTGAAGAACGGCACGAGGGGTATCCTCGTGTCCACGCGAATTCATTCCCGTCCCCCCTCTTCAGGGAGGAAAGGAAAGAGACGGCTTCCCTATTGCCTCTTCTACCCTCGAAACGAAACTCTCAAGCGGAACACGTATGCGGCATTATGAACATTTGCAGTTGTTCATTTCTCGTCGAACCGGAAAATGTCCTCAGTTGTTCGCCTTGATGCTTCCTGGAGGAGGTTCGTTGATAATCGCCCAGAAAACACCGAGCTTGCTCACCGCCTCTACGAATTCATGAAAGTCGACAGGTTTGACGACATATGCGTTCACTCCGAGCTTGTAGCTCTTGACAAGATCGGTCTCCTCTTTTGATGAGGTAAGCACCACTACAGGTATCGTTTTTAAGTGTGCGTCTTCCTTTACCTCCTTCAATACCTTCAGCCCATCAACTTTCGGCATTTTCAGATCGAGAAGAACGACGGCCGGATTGCCTTCCTGCCTTGAGGAATAATCTCCCCTGCAATGGAGATAATCGAGCGCTTCGGCGCCATCCTTGACGACCACCACGTCGTTGGCCAGGTTGTGACGGCCGAGCGCTTCGAGGGTGAGCTCGACATCCATCTCGTTGTCTTCAGCGAGGAGGATACTTTTTATTCTTTCCATTTTCAACCTTCACAATTAAGAGGGAGTGAGAAATAGAATGCCGCCCCCTCATCGACCTTCCCTTCCGCCCAGGTCCGCCCTCCGTGACGCTGCACAATCCTGCGGACGTTCGCCAGGCCGATTCCGGTCCCTTCGAACTCACTCGAACTATGAAGCCGCTGGAAGACTCCGAACAGGTTGTCGACATACTGCATGTCGAATCCTACTCCGTTGTCGCGGACGCAGATGACGGCTTCGCCGTCGACCGGTTCGCTTTCAACACTGATGACGGCTTTCTTCCTGGGTCGGGTGTACTTCACCGCGTTGCCCAGAAGGTTCTGGAACACAAGCCTGATCATCTGAGGATCGGCCTCGATTGCCGGCAGCAGGGAGATCTTCCAATCGATCTCCCTGCCGCCGGTTTCCTGACGCATACTGTCGATGACGCTCTCAACCGTATCGCGCAGGTCGACTGAAACCTTTCGCATCTCCGCCCTCCCCATTCGGGAAAACACAAGTAGGTCGTCTATCAGGTTGCCCATCTCTTTCACCGACTCAGAAATAAGATTCAGATATCGTTTTCCCTTTTCGTCCATAGTGCCGTCTGCATGCCTGGTCAGAAGGTCGGCAAAACCGTGTATATGCCTGAGGGGCGCGCGAAGATCATGGGAAACCGAATAGGAGAAGGCCTCCAATTCCCTGTTGACTGCCTGCAGTTCCGCCGTGCGCTCATCCACCTTCTTTTCCAGCGCCGAGTTCAGTTCTGTCGTCTCACGGAAAAGACGCGCGTGATCTATCTGCATCGCCGCACGGAGGGCCAGATCTTCCGCCAGGAGCCGGTCGTCTTCGGTAAAACGCCTGTTTGATTCCGCGTAAACCAGGGTGATCGCGCCGAGCGTGCGGCCGAAGGCGACAAGAGGAACTATCATTGCCGCCTTGAGTCCCAGCGCCCTTAACAATTCCAGATCATCGTCGTTCTTTGCGCTTGCCATCAGAAGTTCATCCGGAATGTCGTTCATGATCTCGGTGCGTCCCGTCCTGATGACCTTCGGCAATCCGGTGGGCGCATCGGGTTCGTATGGGTATCGCTTCTGAAGCTCGAACGCGTATTCGACCAGACGTGGATCGGAGTGCACAACCGCAAGACGTGCAAGCGCGCCGCCTCCTTCCAGGATATCCACGGCGCACCAGTCGGCGATCCTGGGCACAGCGAGTTTGGCCACAGCCTTGAGCCGGTCCTGGTAGTCGAAGGATTCGGACAGGGTCGTGCTTGCTTCGAGAAGAAACGCCAGCCTGTTACTTGTTTTCTCCGCTTCCTCTCTGGCTCGCTTCTCTCTTTCCAGGGATTCCGTCACAAGTTGTTCGCCCATGTTCTCCGTCGTCTTCTTCGGTTTCCAATGTCCTTGAGGTTCAGTATTCACCAGCATCAGGATATGTTTTTGAAAAGCCTGGCGTCGTCTCCGCCCTGCGATTCCAGAGTCGCCAGTCTCCGCATCAGGTTCTTCAGCTGTGGGTAATCCTTCGACTTATCAAAAAAATAATCCGCGCCAGCCATCATACAGGCGTTCCTGTAACCCGGCGAAGAATAATTCGACAAAACTATCTTGATCATGTCTTGTATTTGTTCGACCGCCAGAAGGAGATTGAATCCGGTGCCCCCGACGATCCTGATATCGAGCACCAGAACATTCGGCTTCGTGCGTTTAATTTCCGAGACAGACTTGTCAAGATCCGGTCTCTCTCCGACTATCTCGATATTTTCCACCCGGGCGATCATTTCCCTTAGACGTTCCCTGATAAGCGGCGAATCATCCACGATATAAACCTTAAGCACCTCTTCTCCATTAGTACTCTCGATCGTTTCTCCCTGAACATAACCGGAACACGGCGTGAATGCTTGCCCCGTGAAAGGTGAAACTGAAGTCACAAAGATTGTGACAATCACCATGGCGTACTTTGTTCTGTCAATCGAACACGAATTGGCTGGAGAGGTGAAGGGACTTTAGCTTGGACAGGCCGTCAGAATATGACCTTATTTTCGAGAGCGAATCGGACGAGCTCAGCGTTTGTCTTCATGCCGAGTTTCTTCAGGAGGCGCCTTCTGTAAGTGGTGATGGTGTTTACGCTGAGGGAAAGCTGTTCTGCAATGTGTCCGGCGGACTTGCCGCCGGCTATCAGCCTGAGCACAGTCAGTTCTCTGTCGGACAGTCTCGCGATCGGCTGCCTGTCGTCGAGATAACCGATATCCTGCACGATTTGTTTTTCGACGGTGGGGCTGACGTATTTTTTCCCGGCGGCGACTGTCCTTATGGCATCCACCAGTTCCTGGGCGACAGCCTTTTTGGTGACATACCCATGGGCGCCGGCCTTGAGAGACCTGACTGCAAATTGTTCTTCGGGGAACATACTGAGGAAGAGCACCCGGCTTCTCGGATAGAGCGACATCACGTCGGGGAGTGCTTCAAATCCGCTTCTGCCGGGAAGATCGATGTCCATCAGGATTATATCCGCACCCTTGGCAGCCATTCCGCTCATGACCATCTCCACGGACTCCGCTTCACCGGTGATGTCGATTTCCGGGAAGAGGCTCAGGGTCTTCCGTATGCCCTGCCGGATGAGCTCGTGGTCGTCGACGATGAACACTTTTACCTTTTTCACTTGATTGTCCTCCCGCTGACAGATGAGTCCGCAATTGTGACGGGCATTTTCAGACTGACAAGTGTTCCCCCGGACTCGCGCCGTGAAACGGTGAGAGTCGCGCCGATCCCGCTCGCTCGCTCTCGCATCCCGAATATGCCGAACGAGCTCAGGCCATAGATATCGTCAGCCGAAATGCCCTTTCCGTTGTCCTTTATGTCGATCGCCAGTGTCCCATTCCTGCTGACTGCGGTAATATTCACAATGCCGGCTCCCGAGTGTCTTGCGACATTCGTGAGAGCTTCCTGGACTATCCGGTAGAGTGCGATCGATTCATCCTGGCCGAAATCGAGATCGTTGAGTGCTAAATCGAGTTTGCACGTTATCCCGGACCTTTTCTCGAAATTTCTTCCCAAATCCATGATTGCCGCCTCCAGGCCGAGATGATCCAGTATGCCGGGTCGAAGGTCGGCTGCGATCTTTCGTACCGTATCGATCGCGTTGTCGACGAGGTTCAAAGAAGAGGTCAGCTGGTTGCCGATGTCGGCCGTCCTCAAGGGTCTTCCCGAGAATGCCCCCTCCAGCAGCAGGCTGAGATCCATCTTAAGCGCCGTCAGCATCTGTCCGAGCTCGTCGTGGATTTCCAAAGATATTCTTTTCCTGTCCTGTTCCCTGGCAGCCTCGAGACCCCTGGACATCAGTCTGAGCTTCATGTGAGATTCCTCGAGCTCTCGGGCGGTGCGCCTTCTATCGGTGACGTCGTCGATGACTATTATGATACTTTCAATTTGCCCTTCCGCGACCGTGACCGGTGCCCGTGCTATGTTCGCTTCCACTACAGTTCCGTCTTTCTTCATGCGTTCCCTTACGTATCCGGCGCATGATTCTCCTTTGAAGCCGCGCGCGATGCCGTCGAGATAATCTTCAAGGTCGCCGGGCGGCACGGCCGGAAAGACTCGTCCGAGAACCTCCTCCTTTGTCCAGCCGAACATCTGCTCCGCTCCACCGTTCCATGTCAAGACTTTCCCCTGTCTGTCGACGGTCAGTATGGCTAAAGGAGCGGCGTTCAATACCGCCTCGAGTTTCCGGTTCGTGGTACGCAGAAGCTCCTCGTTGCTTTTCAAATGAGTGATATCGGTGACGACTCCGCCGATCGCGTAGATACCGCGCTTCTCGTCCATCAGCGGATACTTGACAACAAGGCTTACATGTGTCCCGTCTTCATATCGGGCGGATTCCTCAAACACCAGAGGGACCCCGGACTCGATCACCTCCCGGTCATGCTTTCGGAATTCATCCGCCTGGTCCGGAGGAAACATATCCCTGTCGGTCTTTCCAAGAACGTCTTTAGCTGTCACGCCGAATGAATGCTCAAATTGTTCGTTTACTCTTATGTATCTTCCGCTGACGTCCTTAAGGAACATGACCGCATGACTTCTTCCGAAGAGCGCCTGGAGCTGACGGACCTCGTTAACGAGCCGGTCGGTGGCGGCTTTCTCTTCGGTAAGATCCCTCGTTATTTTGGAGAATCCCTTGAGCGTCCCGCGCGCGTCTCTCATGGCAGTGAGAAGAGTGCTCGCCCAGAAGTAGGTGCCATCCTTTTTGACATGCCATCCTTCATCGCTGGCCTGACCCTTCTCTGCAGCCTCTTTGATGAGCTTATAGGGCTTGCCGGAGGCCGCCGCCTCCGGAGGAAAAAAGATTGAGAAGTTCTTCCCGATGATCTCCTTCCTGCCGTATCCTTTCAACCTCTCCGCGCCGCGGTTCCAGCTTGTGACGTTACCGTCTGTGTCCATCGTGTACATCGCGTACTCTTTCACGCCTTCAACGAAGAGCCTGAGATGCTCCTCGCTTGCCTTAAGCGTTTCTTCTGCCCGCACGACCTCCGTGACATCCCGTGCCACGACAAGCCGGGAATGTCCTTCGAACCGGGAGAGCGGCACAGAAGATATCTCAAGGTGGATAAATGTCCCGTCCTTCCGGACGAACCTGAACCTGACCGACCGGCGCCTCCGTTTAGACCCGTACAGGTCCTTAAGCAGATCCGCTACAAACTGTCTGTCATCCGGGTGAACGAACTCAGCAATCGAATGTCCCACCACCTCGGAGTAACTTCTGCATCCCGCCATCCTTATTCCGGCGGGATTCATATAGGTAAGTATGCCGTCCGAATGAATCGCGATAAGGTCGGGCGAGAGCTCCACGAGACGGCGGAACTGCTCCGACCTCAGACCATGCCCTTCCTTGCTTTTCCCCTCGCCGAGTTTCCTCTCGTTCGTCACAATAGTTCCTCTCTGTTCCACGTTGGAAACCGCCTTCTGAGAGGCGATTTTCTCTAAACCGTTAATCCAACGCCTGATCGAGCATCCGGCATCTCTTGGTGAAAGGTCATCCGAACAATTTTAGGAAAGTCAAAGAAAGAGTGCAAGCTCGGAAAGAAATTTCACAATGCTCCGTCAGTAATGTTCAACTTACCGGAGAGCAGGCCCATCGTGGGCAGACTGCCGCCGATTCTTCTCCCTGGATTCAAACCACGCCAACGCCACGATGCCGAAGGAGGCCGGGAAAAGGATGTAGCTCAGAAGATCCATCCCGCGAAGAAAGAGATGGCTGCTAAATAAACCGAGGAATAGCAAACCGGTGTCGACCAGGAAATAAGCGCCATGAAAAATGAGAACGAGAAGGGCCCACTTTTTGTCGGCACGTATGATTGCCAGCAGCATGAACGGTATAAAGAGGTATTCACCGAAAGCCGTGAAATAGATGAAAACCGTGGAATGCCCCCCGGCTTTTCCGACGGTGACTTCGAATCCGCTGACAGAAGGAGGTGATATTTCTATGCCCGCTTTGTGGTTCGCCGCCGCCAAAGCTTCCGGGTAAATTGAATCCCGGACCATTGCCCCGCGAAGTGGACGTACCACAAGGACATAAAGGAGAGCTAATGCCGCAACAACAATGATTCCCCTAGCCCAGCGCACTTGAAGGATTCACGATATCGTCTGACCCGCTGTCCGCCCGCCCCCAGTTCACCCAGAAGATCCACATCGCCAGGACCAGTCCGTCAAACAGGGCCTCTGTTAAATAGAGATGCAGAAAGTTGAACCAGGCCGGCCAGTAGAGCTGACTGGTCGTAAGAACGCAGATGCGCAGTATGTTTGCGATGACTATGAGGATTGATCCGGCGAAAATCATGATTGTCCGTTTACCCGTATCACCAGGGTACGCGACCAGGAAGGATATGAAGAGTCCGATCGCCGCCAGGCCGTCACAGCCGCTTGTAACCTCGATGCCTGCCAGATTGTGTATCCCTAGGACATTCGCGTGGTTGAAGACCGTGTATCCGAGCGTGCTAAGTGTCCACCCGCTTGCTAAAACGATGAAACGCTCCATCCATCGATCGAGCCAGCCGGCCGGGCTGAGTATCATGTTATATAGTATATACCACAAAACGTAGACACCAAGCCCCTTCAGAAGGAACTTGAAGGCAGGGCTATGCCATGCCGAGTTGGATGGTTCGTTCAAACTCTTCTCCCGTGAAGCACGATTTTAGGATCCGCCAGCGAGACCTGTGGAGTCAGGCCGGGCAATTAGTTACTTGTTTTTCGACCTGCTCCGGTGTTTGTTGAGCTCGAACGCGCCGTAGACAGTTCCTGCAATTGCAAGGAACGGCAGTCCGTCAGTGATCGGAACTTGTGATGGTGGATTATTGCATCCTCCGTCGTTACCGTCGCTTCCACCGTGTTCATTAGGGCTGCCACCATGTCCTGAGTCGCCGCCCTCACCGGAGTGACTGCCATTATGTCCTGAATCGCCTCCGTGTCCTGCGTCGCCGCCTTCACCGGAGTGACCACCGTTCTGACCGGAATTGTTCCCCTGGCCTGGCTGCCAACCATTATGGCCTGAATCGTTACCCTGACCTGACTGACCGCCGTGACCTCCGGAATCACCGCCCTGACCGGATCGCCAGGACCACGAACCAGATTGTGGTACGTTTGCGGGCCCTGCCACGGCAACCGCCGTCGAGACTGCAAAGGCCAACATCGACATGATTCCTGTCCGTATGATCGCTGCTCTCATCCACGTCCCTTCTATCTATCTGTATGGTGCATTTAATCGCTTCGTTGACCGGCCCCCTCAGCCGCCCCGACGCGAAATCAATTCTGTGCCGCCCGCCGTTCTCCCGAATAATCATTTTCGTTCGTCCTGGCGAGGCACACACATTACAAATTTTAACACGGTAAATGGTTTCCAGGTTCCGCGAACAGGAAATTTTTCTTCAAGGATGAAACCGCCGAAACGGCTCATAATGAGAACTTCCTGGAAGGGCCCTTATATGAGGGCCAGGATGATGTGTCCCCCAAGGTCAGATGCTCCCTCGTGGTGCGATTTCCCTTAGGTGGGTGGCACGATTTCCATCTGCCCGCAACCGATCCGGAGAGTAAACGCGGCTTATGGGACCTAGATACAGATCGAACCATGAAAGTGTCTCCTTGATGGTTTCGTTGATAGGCGGGATGTGGTCCGTCTCGTAAATTTTCCATCGTTTGTCCCTGGCTGGAGTACCGAGAAGATCAAACATCGGTTTCTGGGCCGCCTCAACAGGAAAGTACGAGTCATACCTGCCGTTAAGCATAAGGACAGGCGATTTAACCCTGGTGATATAATTGATTTGATTGACTTCAGAGCGCGGCGGCCCGCCCTGATAACCGAAGCCTCCCGCCAGAAGTACTCCGGCCTTGAGACGTTCCTCCACCGCCAGCACTGCAGGTGCCAGTATCGAACCGTAGCTCATGGAATAATAGCCGAGTCTCTTATTGTCGATATCGGGACGCGTTTCCAGATAGTCGATACCTCTCTTCAGATCCTTCACCTGTTGAACAAAAACTTCCGCCCACTGATGAGTACCGAAGTCCGCTTCGATCACTGAAATCAATGCGTTGCTTCCGCGCTCAAAGAATCCCTTGTAGACCGGATAGAGAACAGCCCTGCCGTTCTTGACCAGAAAAGAGACGAACATGGGGATCTCGTAGTACTTCTCGATGTCCTTGCTTGACCGCTGGAATACCGGTACGTCTCCGCCCCAGTATATGACCGTTTGAAACGGTGGTTGTGCATTCCTGGGTAGAAAGAGGTAAGCGCTTACGCGCTCACCCCCATAGGCTGCGTCAAAGCTTATTTTTTCCAGAGACCATGCCGGCGATTCCTTCTTCCATTCGACACGCGCGTTCAAGTCGGTCTTATCGTAAGAGAACTGCCGCCTGTAAATCTGAAAAATAGCATCGTTGACCGGGTTATGTTTCGTGATCTCTTCCGGCCTGCCGAATATCGGAAGGCCCATCGACTTCACCTTCCGGAATGCTTGCTCCGGAATTTTCTGAGGATCTGGATAAACGGCGCAGCGGAATCCATTCTTATCGGACCGGTTCATCGCCGGAGCCTGGCTCCAAAGTTCGAACATGTAGGTGTTCTCTCCCCAGGCGCCGCCCCGGATCAGCCGTCCCTTGACTGTTTCGTTCCAGCACCACTCCCTAACGTTCCCCGCCATGTCAAAAGCTCCGAACGCCGTTACACCTGGAAGGCTTCCAACCGGTACCGGGCCCATCCTCTCGAAATTGCTGAAAGGAGCGAAGAGGGCAAAACCTCCGAGTTGAGGAAGCTGGATCATCGGAGTATATTCACCGCGTGCTATTCCCCAGTGATATCCAGTCGGCAGCGACTTGCCGGCGTATTCGGCATAAGCCGCAGCTTCGTACCAGCTTATCCCTGAGACAGGATAATCCGCCCGGCCCTCGGGATAATCGCCTGCCTGCCAGGTCGCCGGACCGGGTTGGCCGCTTTGGTCCACAAATTTCCCGACGGCTTCGTGCCACGTAAGTTCTCGACCACCTTCTGTAAATATCTGCTTCCAGAATTTTCTGTTCCTGTATCCTCCATTGTCAACAAATTCCTTATACTCCCTGTTGGTCACTTCGTACTTGTCAATGTAGAAATCCTCCAGTTTTCCCACAGGCGTTTCCGCCACCTGCACCCTCACCATCCCGTGGGGAACACTCCCCTTTGTGTCCAGTACTCTTTCGAGATCATAGGGGATTACGATCTCTGGCTTCGTAAGGTCCCCGTTCCACGTTGAAGCCGCCGCCAGTACGGTCTCAAACCCTTCCTTTTCAATCTTCCATCTGAATACCCCGACAGGAAGTCGGGCCTTCTCGATCGGGGAGACCCCGAGAAATGTCCAGTCACTCTCAGGAGTATTGTAATCCTTGATGTAGACTTTCGCGCCGGCAGGATCCGTCTTTATGTTGATTTTCAAGGAACACTTTGAGATGAGTTCGGCGAGCTTCGCGTCGCCGGGGATGACGGCTTCCGCTTTCTCGGCGAGCCGGTAAACCGGAACGAGATTCCGCCAGACATCGTTCTGTCGCAGCCCCCTCTCGATCTGAGGAAGAGCAATCTCCCTGGCCCAGCGGATTCCGGACTGGCGGTTGAAGAACCACACCGCCGCGATAATCACGGCCAGGACTGCAGCCGCTGCAGGGATAGCGTTGTACGGTTTGCGCAGACGACGAAGCATCTTTTGCATAGCCGATGTTCCCGGCAGTTCGCCGCGCAAACTTTCCCGATAAGCTTCCAGGTCCTTCAGCATTTCTGCTGCCGATGAATACCTCAGCTCACGCTTTCTCTGCATTGCCTTACCGACAATCCGGATGAGCTCGGGCGACAGAGTCGGAACGTAATGCGCAATCGGAGCAGGCTCCTCATTAAGCATCCTGTACACGATTGCCTGTTCATAGTCTCCGGGAAACGGCAACTTACCGGTTAGCATCTCATACATCACGACGCCAAGCGACCATAGGTCGGTTCTCCGGTCGACTTCTTCGCCTCGCGCCTGCTCCGGGGACATGTACGCCGCCGTGCCCAACGTGGAACCCGACCTAGTCAGACTCACCTGTCCGGCCAGTTTCGCCAGGCCGAAGTCAAGAATCTTGGCTATCCCCTCGTTTGTAACGACGATGTTGCCGGATTTGATGTCGCGATGAACGATCCCTTTCTCGTGCGCTTTCAGCAATCCGTGAGCAATCTGTATCGCGATATCAACGGCTTCATCAGGCTTCAGCGGACCGCGGGCAATCTTCTCCTTCAACGATTCACCTTCATAGCAGTCCATGACGATAAAGAGCTGTTGGTCGTCTGTCTCATCGATGTCGTGAACCGTGCAGATGTTGTTGTGCTGAAGAGCCGAGGCGGCCTTAGCTTCGTGGACGAAACGCAGCTTTGATTCGACGTCGCGGGTTAATTCGGATGGAAGAAACTTGAGAGCGACAAGGCGGTCAAGCCTCGTATCCTCAGCCTTGTAAACGACGCCCATGCCCCCTTCACCGAGCTTCTCAAGAATCCTGTAGTGGCCGACTGTCGTTCCGATCATGCTGGAATCCTCCCCTAGGTGCAAGACAGGCCTTAAGACTGCAAACGCGTGCCTCGTGCCTGCGGAAGGCACGTGTCGGGTACTACAGCGTCTTCGAGACTGTCGTAAACCTGAATTATTCGGTTAATGAGTCTAAACAGTACCATCACCTTTTCATAAGCGGACTCTCAAGGTAATCCGCCACTCTGAAATCAAATAATGCTGTATCGAACGGAAATCGTTCTGTTTAGGTGATTGTGCCGCTGGTGCCTGGCTATCCCGCTTGCCTGCAGTGCTCCTGTGTGCTTGATTTTACAACCGATGGAATCAAATGTCAAGAGTTGGGTAAAGATTGCCGCCCGGATTAGAAGACATACATCCCGCTAAAATTCGTCCGGTTTTATTTTGCCGATTGCCGAAAAGACTGCGGACAGGTCGGCGGAAATTCCCCGATGCTGCTGTCGCTAAGAAACCCGGGATAATGCGAGCTTTCTGAAATGACCAAGGTTGAATAAGTTGATAGGAAGGTTTGTGGGCCCTGAGGGACTTGAACCCCCGACCCGCTGATTATGAGTCAGCCTAAGCGGAATTTCGGCATGATGGTACGGGGCGAAATCGTCGATTTCATTTCGCTTTGGAAGATTTGCGGATACTGAGAAATAGGTGTAGATATCCAAATGTGCAAGCGTATGGCTATATAATGGCCATGGGATTTTTTCTGAAAAGTGTTTCAATCATGGTACGGTTGCGAGGTGAAGTGTCAGCCGCAAACGAGTTTGTCGACAGTAATCGATTTGAAGAACTCCGCGGACCATAAGTCCAGTGCAGAGTGATCTGTTATGTAAGGAAAGACGTCCTGTTTCGCCTGGCTATAGTCAATGGCGTCGAATCTCTTGTCCAGAAGCGCACGAAGATCCTTTTCGTTGAGCGCGTTTCCCTTCTTCCAGTGGCCTGTCTGCACCATCCTGGACTGAAGGTGCTTCAGGTCGACCGGGAGGGAATGAGCAAGGTACCATACGTAATCGTATAGGTCCCTTCCCTTAGTACGCCCACTTCCCCATCTCCGGGATAGAATTGCGTGAAGCTTCCCTGCGAATAATGACGGTTGTGTGAAGAGCCTTACTGTGTACGGTATCGGCATCAGTTGATGCTTGAGTTCGTACGTAGCGCCGGCGGGAGGATCAACATCAACTTCCAGTTTAACTATCAGGAGCTCATCCCCGTGGACACCGGAGACCGGCGGTCTCACAGGTTCCACC
>JBJKPN010000093.1:0-1931 GCA_046706365.1 Candidatus Kryptoniota bacterium
CCAGGACAGAAGTCCGGCTTTCACGCTGCACTTCTCCGCGGCAGTTTGCCAATCCATATTCCAATTGCTAACTTAGCATCGATGTGCTGAACCGAGGCAGGTCGTGTCTTTCACCTCGATTTGTCACTCCATGAATTTGACCTGACAGACAAAAAGAAAGGTTTCTTGGATGAATTCGAGAGAGAGGGTACTGCGTGCTTTCAAAAAAATGGAGGGACTTCCGGACAGAGTTCCTATACAGTTCGATCTTTGCAGGCAACTGACCGACAAATTCGGAAGGGAAACGGGGATAGTACCCGACTATGCGCTTTCATATTACGAAGACCTGACTTACAGGATATCCGCAAACGAACTTCGCACGAAGATGGGAAGCGACGTCGTGGTTGTCGGCGGAACGGTCGCGAACAATTTCACTCCGACGGTCGTTGAAGACGACATCACCACGAACGAATTCGGCATGCACATGAAGCCAAGTCCGCTTTATGTCGAAGTTGCGAAATGCCCGCTCGACGAGGTGGAAACAGTGGAACAGGTAGACGATTATCCGTTTCCGGATCCATACGCGCCCGGAAGATTCGAAAAAGCCAAACGCGATATAGAAAAATACGGCAGGGATTACTTCGTCATCGGGGATGTCGAGATAACAATATTTGAAATGGCATGGCACCTTACCGGATTGGAGAAGTATTTGCTGGCCATGATCGGGCCGCAGCCGTGGGTGGACAGGCTGAACGATCGGGTCGAGGAATGGAGCACGGGCCTTGCATTGCAGCTGGTGCGCGCCGGCGTGGACGCCATATGGCTGGGAGAGGACCTGGGAAGCCAGATTTCCACACTGATATCTCCGAAGATGTGGAGAAACATGTTCAAGTGGCGGCATAAGAGGCTGATAGAAAGATTGAAACAGGAAAATCCGAATCTGATTGTCATAATGCATTCAGACGGAGCTGTGGCACCGCTCCTCGACGACTTCATTGAAATAGGAGTCGATGTTTTCAACCCGGTCCAACCGAACGTTCCGGGCTCCGATCCTCAGGAGCTTAAAGACAAGTATGGAGACAGGATTTGTTTCTTCGGCGGAATAGATCAGCAGGAGCTCCTGCCGGGCGGGAATGTCAAAGAGATACGTGATGAAATAAAGAGAAGAATAAGCATCTTCGGCAAAGACCGGGGATACCTGCTGGCCCCGGCTCACATCGTGCAGACAGACGTGTCGATGGAGACCGTGAAGGCAATGATCGACGCGGCAATGGAGTTCGGAAAGTACTAAGCTTCGTCCGCGGCAACCCGGACCGCATTCATCGAGAACCGCCGGGCAGGACATGACCTTACCGCGTCCTGCCGGCAATTTCAGTCCATGTGAAATGTCTCTTCAAGAGGGATAGAAACGGGGGAGAGATCGGGATTGGTCTCCATGATGTCGGACATGTGTTTCCACCATTTCTGAACCACTGGATTGTCACCGAGATCCTGCGCGGATTTATCAGAGTCGAGCTTCTGAACCGCAAAGAGGATATCGGTTTCCTCGTCCAGGAAGATGCTGTAGTCTCTTACTCCTTCCGAAGTCAGGAGTGCTTTCAGTTCCGGCCAGATGGCGTTGTGTCTTCGGATGTATTCTTCCTTGCATCCCGGTTTCAGTTTCATTTTGAATGCAAATCTTTTCATTGGGTGATGACCTCCGTTAAATGGCAAGGGTTGTCGGTAATCTATCTCGATGTGAGCAGCTTGCGCAGACGCCCGATTGTCTTGCCGGGCCGGCATGCATTAACTCGGGATTCTGTGAGTGGATCCTGAAAGCGGGCAGCTTCTCTAATTGAAAGGAAGCGTCGCCTCCGGAGAGCCGTGCGGCGAAACAAAACGAGACTTCAGTCTCAGGTGAATGTGACATCTCGTCATAATCTACAAAATTCCCGCTACTAATACCCGGAGTG
>JBJKPN010000094.1:0-6095 GCA_046706365.1 Candidatus Kryptoniota bacterium
TTCCCCAGCTATTTCGATTCCCGTTTTGATATCATAACCCGCCTGGATTACATTTCATTGTTGTGCTTCGTGATCGTGGCGGCCCGCGCGCGCCGATTGCCGATCTCAGTTATGACAATGCTCATTGTCCTCATTCAAAAAGGAGTCAATATCGTGAGAATCCTTGCCCATCTTTCGTTAGTTTTGTCGCTTGCAGCGGCTATATCTTCCGCTTTTGCGCAGCAGCATGTGAAGACAGGCGATGAAGTGTTTATAGAAAAAGATCTTGGCCTGATAAAGGGGAAATCGATTGGGGTTATTACAAACCACAGCGGTCTCTTGCCGGACGGCAGGCATATCGCCGACGTTCTGGCGAAAGTGCCGGGAGTGAAACTGGTCGCATTATTCGGACCGGAGCATGGGATCCGTGGGAATGTCCCGGACGGCGAGAACATTTCGAGCACCGTCGACGAGAAGACCGGTGTGCCTGTTTATTCTCTTTACGGGAGCACGCGACAGCCCACTGCCGAGATGTTGAAAGGCATAGATGTCCTTATCTACGATATACAGGACGTCGGAGTCAGATTTTACACATTCATCAGCACGATGCAGCTGGCCATGGAGACTGCTGCGGTGAATCACATCAAGTTTATCGTCCTGGACAGACCGGACATGCTGCGTGCCGATATGGTCGAGGGTCCGATCCTCGAAGACTCGCTGAGGTCGTTTGTCGGGATGCAGCCTATACCCAGCGTATATGGAATGACGCCGGGTGAATATGCGACCATGATAAACGAGGCCGGCATGCTTGAAGGCGGGATGAAGGCCGATCTTACCGTGATAAAGATGGAAAACTACAGGCGCGACATGTGGTACGATCAGACCGGGTTGAAGTGGGTGGACCCTTCGCCGAACCTGCCCGACATGAATGCCGTAGAATTGTATCCGGGAACCGTACTTATCGAGGCGACGAACGTTTCCGAGGGGCGCGGGACGGCGCATCCGTTTGAGAACATAGGTGCGCCGTACATTGATGGCAAGAGACTCGCAAAGCTGATGAACGAGCAACATCTCCCGGGGGTGAATTTTGAGCCTGTGGATTTTACTCCACGTTCCTTGCCCTGGGTTGTCGACCCGAAATACAACGGGAAATTGTGCCATGGAGTCAAAATGACCGTCACTGACAGGAACAAACTCAGGCCCGTTGAAATGGGCATCTATTTGCTCTGGGCAATCAGACAGACTTCGCCTTCGGAATTCAGCCTGCGCGAATCCGATCTCGACCGACTCGCAGGAACGGCAAGCGTAAGGCTTCTGCTGATGTCGGATGCTACTCCGCAGAAGATTGTGTCTGAGTGGAATGAAGGAGTAGCAGGATTCAACAAATCGAGGGACAAATACCTGCTCTACAGATAGAGTGAGATTGACCGGGCCGTATGATATTGACCCGGGAGCATTGTGATCGGCGGAGAGATGCAGGAATGAAGAGGGGAGAAGGGGAATGCTTTCTCTCTTAATGGAGCAGACTGTATCAGGGGCGGATATGTGAATTGCTTCGAGGAAGCGCAGTCTCCATGGTGGTTTGTGCCTTGGACTTACCGGCCTCGTTTCTTAAATTTCAAGAAAGGGATTCGGTATGCCTCAATTATTCCTTGACGGCGACTCGCTTACCATCGATGCCGCCTACCTCGCCGAAAAGAATCACACACAAATCTCACTCGCCGGGTCCGCCGCGCGCAGGATGCAGCAGTCGAGGCGTCAGGTCGAGAAATGGCTCGCAAGTGACGAGGTTATCTACGGTGTCACCACCGGGTTCGGAGAGTTTTCCACCGTCAGGATACCACACGCGAAGATCGGGGAACTCCAGGTAAACCTCATAAGAAGTCACTCTGCAGGTACAGGCGACCCACTTCCCGCCAACATCGTAAGGCTTATGATTCTGCTTCGTGCAAATGCTCTCGCGAAAGGATTCAGCGGCGTCCGTCAGGAAGTGATTCGGAAACTGATGAAAATCTTCAACCTCGGACTGGTACCGTTCATTCCCGCCAAGGGTTCAGTAGGAAGCAGCGGCGACCTTGTCCAGCTCGCACACCTTGTACTCGCGCTAATGGGAGAAGGCAAGTTTATCGAGAGCGGGCGTGTTGCGCCTGCGTCGAGGATTCTCTCGCGGCACCACCTGAAGCCGATGGTTCTTACGGCGAAAGAGGGACTGGCACTCGTAAACGGCACACAGATGATGGGAGCGTTCGCGGTGCATTGCACGCACGAAGCGGCCGAGATCGCCAAGGTGTTCGACATTACGGGTGCGTTGAGCGTCGAGGCGCTTCGAGGCACGGATGTGGCTTTTGATGAGCGAATTCACAAGCTCAGGCCTTATCACGGTCAGCAGACTTCGGCGCGGAATCTGAGACGAATGATGCATGCAAGCGAAATCAGAAAATCTCACCGGCACAATGACATAAGAGTACAGGACGCTTACTCATTGAGGTGTATGCCGCAGGTACACGGCGCAGTCCGCGACACTGTCGATTTTTGCAGGAGGCAGGTAAACATCGAAATCAATTCGGCAACTGATAATCCACTCATTTTTGCAAAGGACGGTATTCACCTGGAAGGAGGCAACTTCCACGGAGAGCCGCTTGCACTGGCCTGCGATTTCCTCGGCATAGGGCTGAGCGAGTTTGCGAATATATCGGAGCGCAGAGTAGAAAGGATGGTTAACGGCCAGTTGAGCGGACTTCCCAAGTTTCTCAGCGAGAATGGAGGACTCAACTCCGGCATGATGATAGCACAGTACACCGCTGCATCGCTCGTCAGCGAGAACAAGGTCCTCGCCCATCCGGCAAGCGTCGACTCGATTCCGACGAGCGCCAACCAGGAAGATCACAACTCCATGGGTTCCATAGCGGCGCAGAAATGCTTCCAGATACTCGAGAATGTCTGGCGCGTTGCGGCAATAGAGCTCCTGGTTGCATGCCAGGCAATCGATTTTTCCAGGAATATCGGAGGTAACGCCACCCCGCTCAAATGCGGAACCGGAACCGAAGCGGTCTACAAGCTCGTGCGAACGAGGATCCGCCATTTGAAACAGGACCGTGTTCTGCACAATGACATCGAGGCGGCCGCAGCGCTTCTCAAATCCGGCGAAGTGGTCCGGGCCTCGGAGAAAGCCGTCGGGAAGCTGGAGTGAGGCCATGTTCTCGAATTGTGAGATCATAAACCGGCAGCAAGGTTCTATCTATCATTTTTGTCATGAAGAGACCCGGAAACGAGATATCGGGCCCAGGTAAATATTGAATTATCAGGAAAGAAAGAGATGAATATTACTTTTCAAGTGAGTCTTTATCCGATTGCAAAGGAGGACTTCAAGCCCCCTATAAACGAGTTCATATCGGAATTGAAGAAGGGCGGGGTCGGCGTCACGGTCCATGAGACTTCGACCATAGGAAGCGGAGATATCGAAACCGTCTTTGACACGGTTAAGAAAGCGTATGCGACTGCGGCCTCAAAAGGGGATACTGTCATGGTCCTTACTGTCGTGAGCGGAAGTCCGACGAAAGAGGAACTGGATGCTCTCAATGCCTCGTAAAATCCATCGAATAAAAACCGCGGCATTGGACATGTTTCAATTAAAAATGAACACAAGCGGAGATGTGAATGAGTAATCTTGCGAATGCAATTAAAGAAATGCCTAAAGTCCAGCTTCACGATCATCTTGACGGCGGACTCCGACCGGAGACTGTTATAGAACTTGCAAAGGATCAGAAGTACGACAAGCTCCCGACTAAGGATCCGGGCGAACTTGCCGAGTGGTTTCATCGCGGCGCAAACAGGGGAAGCCTTCCCCTGTACCTCGAAGGCTTCGCGCACACGACCGGGGTTATGCAGACAGACGAGGCTCTGGAACGCGTTGCGTACGAAATGATGGAGGACATGAAAAAAGACGGGGTCGTCTATGTCGAAACGAGATTTGCTCCGGTGTTCCATACCGATAAGGGGCTGCACTGGGAAGAAATTGTGAGTTCAGTCCTCCGCGGGATGGAAAGGGGAAAGAGAGATTTCGGAGTGGAATACGGCCTGATCATTTCCGCGATGAGGAATATGAACCTCAGCGAGGAGATGGCACAGCTTGCCGTCGACTTCAGGGACCGCGGTGTAGTCGGGTTCGACCTGGCCGGCGAGGAAGGGGGATATCCGCCGAAGAAACATGTCGAAGCTTTTCAGTATATACAGAGGCAGAATTTCAACATAACCATACATGCCGGCGAGGGATTCGGCAAGGAATCCATCTGGCAGGCCATACAGTGGTGCGGAGCTCACAGGATCGGACATGCAACCAGATTGATCGAAGACATTGTTATATCGGATGGCAAGGTCGTGAAGCTCGGCACGCTGGCGCAGTATGTTCTCGACAAGAGAATCCCTCTGGAAATCTGCCTGAGTTCGAATGTCCATACGGGCGCAGCGAAGAATCTCCGGGAGCATCCGTTCGGCGTTTACTACAGGGAGAAGTTCCGAGTGACCCTGAACACCGACAACAGGCTGATGAGCGCAACTACATTGACGAAAGAATTTGAAATTGCAGAAGAAGTCTTTCACATTTCTTTCGGAGAAATGGAGAAGCTTTCCATCAACGCCATGAAGAGCGCTTTCATCCCTTACGGGGACCGGATCAGGATCATTTATGACCTGGTAAAGCCGGGTTTCAAAGCCTTGCGCGAAAAATATGGGATCAACGGTGAAGCGCCGTATGGAGGCAAGTCAGCTTCTTAAAAACACGATTGGAGACAAAACATGTCTACCGAAGGTATAACAAGCACAATGAAGGACAAGCGCGTGATCCGCGCGCCGAGAGGAAGCCGGCTCAATACAAAGGGCTGGCAGCAGGAAGCGGCACTCAGGATGCTTATGAACAATCTCGACCCCGACGTTGCCGAAAAACCGGACGAGCTGATAGTCTACGGAGGCAGCGGAAAAGCCGCAAGGAACTGGGAGGCGTTCGACGCAATAGTCGCAACGCTGAAACGCCTTGAGAACGACGAGACTCTGCTTGTGCAATCAGGAAAGCCGGTTGCGGTCTTCAAGACTTATCACGAAGCTCCGCGGGTTCTAATATCCAACGCGATGCTCGTCCCCGCATGGGCGAACTGGGACGAGTTTCGCAGACTCGAACACCTGGGTCTGACTATGTTCGGTCAAATGACTGCCGGGAGCTGGATCTACATCGGTACACAGGGGATTCTCCAGGGGACCTACGAGACATTCGCCGAGGCTGCGAGAAGACATTTCGACGGAGATCTTTCGGGCAGGTTCATCCTCACCAGCGGTCTCGGCGGAATGGGTGGAGCCCAGCCGCTTGCCGCGACCATGAACGGCGGGGCCTTCCTGGGAGTCGAGGTCGACCGCGGCCGTATAGAGCGTCGTCTGAAAACGGGCTATCTCGACAGAACGAGCGAGACCCTTGAAGAGGCACTCGGCCTTGTCCTGGACGCGAAAAAGAAGAAGAAGCCTCTCTCCGTCGGATTGCTCGGGAACGCCGCCGATGTCATACCTGAAATTGCGAAGCGGGGTATAGTGCCCGACATGTTGACCGACCAGACGAGCGCTCATGATACTCTTAACGGCTATGTCCCTGCCGGGATCCCTTACGAATCGGCGCTCGAGCTCCGGAAGAGCGATCCGAATAAGTACATCGCGATGGCGCAGGAGTCCATCGTAAAACATGTCCGTGCCATGCTCGAGCTCAAGAAGCGGGGTGCGATAGCCTTCGACTATGGAAACAATATCAGAGGTGAGGCAAAGGCGCACGGAGTCGATGACGCGTTTGAGATACCCGGCTTCGTGCCGGAGTTCATCCGTCCGCTGTTCTGTGAAGGGAAGGGCCCGTTTCGCTGGGCCGCACTGAGCGGAGACCCGGAAGATATATATGCAACTGATGAAGCAGTCATGAAGACCTTCCCGGAGAACAAGCATCTTGTCAACTGGATCGAAAAAGCACGCCAGTACGTCCACTTCCAGGGGCTGCCTTCGCGAATCTGCTGGCTGGGTTACAAGGAGCGCGACAAGATGGGTCTGATTTTCAACGACCTCGTGAGGACCGGAAAAGTCAAGGCCCC
>JBJKPN010000095.1:0-3880 GCA_046706365.1 Candidatus Kryptoniota bacterium
CCTTATGCCGAGCTCTGGATCGGCGCTCATCCGAAGGCACCTTCTGAAATTGAGCTGCAGAACGGGCGCCTGCCTTTAAATGAAGTTATAAACGAATACGGGGTGGACTGTCTCGGAAAATATGTCCATAACAAGTTCGCGGGGCGTTTCCCTTTTCTTTTGAAGGTTCTCTCGGCATCACGGGCCCTTTCAATCCAGGCCCATCCCAACAAGGCACAGGCAGTCCGTCTTCATGCCGTAGACCCGGCAAACTACCCGGACGAAAATCATAAACCGGAAATAGCCATTGCGATTGACGGGCTTTCGGCTCTCGTGGGATTCAGGCGGGCTGAAGCTCTCGCGGCGAGCCTCCGCACGGTGCCGGAGCTGAGCGAATTTGTAGACCCGTCGCTTGTCAGAAGAGTTCTTGAGTCAGTGGACACAAAGGATATGGAAAAATCTGCCCGTAGCCTTTATGCCGCAATAATGCGGAACGGGGATGACAAGGAGAAACTTGCGGCATGTATCCGGCAAATTGGGGACCGGCTCGGCAATAAGGTGATTCCCTCTCCGGAAGAGGAGCAGTTCCTGAGGCAATTCAAAATCTTCGGTCCGGACGTCGGACTGTTTTCCTTCTTCTTTTTCAATATCGTGAGGCTTCGCCCGGGTCAGGGCATATTCACCGAAGCGGGAGTTCCTCATGCCTACCTTTCGGGCAACATCGTCGAGTGCATGGCAAACTCGGACAACGTCGTCAGGGCGGGCTTGACGAACAAGTTCAAAGACGTCGATACACTCCTCGAGATCATGAAGTATGGTTTTTCCGACTGCAATGTCCTCAACGCCGGGCAGAAGATGGACGAAGTGACATACGACACGACGGCGGAGGAATTCAGGATCAGCCGATTCCAGAAACATCGGGGGTCGAACAGGGCGTTCGTTTCGAATGGCAGACCTGCGATATGCCTCATAGTCGAGGGAGAAGTCGAGGTCTTGTGGAGTACCGGAAAAGCGGGGAACGGTCAGAGATTTTCCCGGGGCGACTCCTTCTTTGTGCCGGCAGCACTCTCAAAATACAGCGTTTACGCCATGAAAGATACTCAGTATTTCCTCGTCGAAATACCTTGATCCTGACATTAAGTCAAATCTTTCAATCGAATACTATCGTGTTAAGGGACCGTGCAAGCGGTGGTGGTTGTACTTCGGAATTTCCACCCTTTGGCAGATTGTGTAATAATGAATCATAATGTTGCCGGGCAAAAGCAGCTTGATTATCTTTTGTTCATTATGACGTTTGAAGCCATATGAAGCACCTCCATAAGGTCTATTTCGTCTCGCTTGTCGTGGTTTTCTTCTGTCTCTTCGTGTTCATATTTATCCCTTTGTCCGGTTCCAGGCCGATCGTTGTTTACTCCGACGTCTACATAGCGGCCTCAATCGTTTTTCTGTTCATCTCTGCATACGTGCTCACGAAAGATCTCTCAATCAAGTTTGTTCTCATACTTCTGGGGGCATCTGTCCTTCTGAGAGTAGCTCTAGCCTTCGTCGCACCTACCGGTTCAGACGACTACTACCGCTATCTCTGGGATGGGAAGGTGATGGCCAGCGGCATTAACCCTTACCGGTATGCCCCGGACGACCCGGCGCTTTCAAGCCTGCATTCGTCAGTCTTGCCGGCACGGGTGAATTTCCGAGCTATGAGGACAGTCTATCCGCCTCTTGCCGAAGGGCTATTCTATGCAGCTTACAGGATAGGAGGCGAAAGTTACCTCGGGATAAAACTACTCCTCTTCGTTTTCGATCTGATGACCATGTACGGGATATACCTGATTTTAAGGAAGCTCAAGTTGAGTACGAAAAACCTCCTCTTATACGGTTTATGCCCGCTGCCGCTATTTCAATTCTTCATAGATGGGCATGTGGACGGATTTGGTCTCACCTTTCTTGTATTCTCGGCGTTCTTTTACATCGACGGCAAAAAACTGCTAAGCTATATTTTCATAGCGCTTTCAATATGCGTCAAACCGACCGGGCTTGTCATGATACCTCTGATCCTTATCATGGAGAAGGATATTCGGGAACGAGTTAAGGTGGTCCTGGTCCCCGCAGGGATTTGTGCCGCATCGTATCTCCCTTTCGTTCTTTCAGGCTCTCCGTTTCAGGGACTTGTGAAGTTCACCGAAAACTGGTGGTTCAACGGATTTGTCTTTGACATTCTCAACGCCTTCACGAAGGACAATCAGGTCTCCAGGTCGCTGTGCGGTGCGCTCTTCGTCCTGGCATTTGCGGTCGTGGTATTCAGCCGGAAGGACTTTCTGACGAAGTTGTACACGTCAATCTTCCTGCTGCTGATCTTTTCACCGGTCGTCCATCCGTGGTACCTGGGCTGGCTTGCAGTTTTGATCCCGTTCAGAGCGAGGTGGAGCGGACTACTGTATGTGGCGCTGGTTAGTCTGACCTCGATTACCGTTGTGAACTATCAGCTGACAGGTGCCTGGAATGAGTCCACAGTGGTATTGCTCCTAGAATACTTGCCTGTGCTCGCGGTCTTCATACTTGAGCTGGTGAGAACAAGAAACCAAGCTAACCCCTTGGGAGTATGACGGGGGGAAGTTCAGGTTCACCGATGTCATTTCTGCGGCACACTTCTTCCTTTTTCATTGCGGGCCTGACCGCCCGCGCAAAGATCTCATTTGATGGGCATAATAAATCTCATTGTGGACGTGTGGCATTCCCGACACGCTTTATGCCGGATGGAACCGCGTTTTTCATACGGTTGTTTTAGACGACAGAGAATAGTGGTACATTTATTCGTGAGGTAGACTTGCCGGCTGTCAGTGAAACGTAGTATTACGAAGATCTGACTCCGACATGTGCCGGGCTTTCTGCAGCCCGCCTGTCCAGCGATGACCGGAGTTTAGTATGGCCAGTTTTGAATCGAGCAATAGTGAACCTGAAAGGAGCTTTCGAGAATTTGGGTGCTGCGAACGTGTCAAGGATGCAGACTGCTTACTTTGCCGGAGCGGCGTTTACGGGAATAACCGGAGAATTCGGTCCGTTTGGTGGAAGACCCGCCATTTCAGAAAGGAGTAAGAAGGAAGATATTCGCTCCGCCGTAGCGACGAGGAGGTGCAGAGTATGAGAAAGTTCTCGGATGACAGGGGCGGTGACGGTGGGGCAAACTCCGTGACTCCCGGTCAAAGACAGGAAGCGAGTACGGAGATACTCTCCGTCAGACTGGACTCCCTCGATTTCCGCGGCGTCATGTCAAGGATCGAATCGTTTCTTGCCGGCGATGGCTTGCATCAGATTGCCACCGTGAATCCGGAATTCGTCATGGCTGCACAAAGAGACAGAGAATTCCTACATATTCTCAATTCCACTGAATTGAATGTAGCCGACGGCATCGGACTTCAGTTCGCGGCAAAAATCAAAGGGCTGGACATAGGTGAGAGAGTGACCGGAGTCGACCTGACATGGGCGCTGGCCCGACTTGCAGGTGAGAAGGGTTACTCGATCTTCCTCCTTGGGGCGGCGGAGGGTGTGGCACAGAAAGCAGCGGAGAAGCTTCTGCAAGCCTTCCCGAATTTGAGAATAGCTGGAGCATACGCGGGTTCACCCTCAGAGGCCGGCCTGGTGGATCGAATCAACGATTCGGGTGCGGACATCTTGTGTGTGGCGTTCGGGTCACCGAATCAGGAGGTTTTTATCTATGAGAACAAGAAGGCGCTGAAAGCGAGAATCGCAATGGGCGTCGGAGGGACTTTCGACTACATTGCAGAGGTTGTTCCGCGTGCTCCGCTGTGGATGCGGAAGATCGGAATGGAATGGCTGTTCCGCCTCGGGAAACAGCCTCAGCGGATCAACAGGATCTTTACGGCGGTGGTCAGATTTCCACTCA
>JBJKPN010000096.1:0-20685 GCA_046706365.1 Candidatus Kryptoniota bacterium
CCGTCGCAGATTTGCGAGTTTGCCGGACCAATCGTACTTGAAACTGTCGGGATTCATTCCCGACGCCTTATACTTGAGATAACCTGTCCGCCAGTCGGTTTGTTCTTGCTGCATTTCCTCGAATATCACCGCAAACCTCGCATCGAATGACGCCGAATCGGAGAATACAGCTCTTGCCGGCTCAGTAGAGCGTACCAGTTTACCTGGGTTAAAGATAATCCGTGCTATTCCATGCACGGGTGTCACTACAGATTTGTAGTTCCCCCGTCCATCGTAAAGGTATTTCTCCGATTCAGTTCCGTTAACCGCATTCCGGTTTTTCGTCACACCGACGATTTCATATTCGAATGCCGAATCGTTCGTTGCATTGAATTCCGCAGTGAAAATACCGTCCGGCTGCTTCCGCATCGGAACGGCAGTGTTAGGGTTAAAATGGTTAAACATGCCCTCGATGCTCACTTCGTCGAGAGTATCTTTGTATTCTTGTGCTTTCAGACGAACGTCGAGTTCAATGTTCTCAGGCTTTTCGACGTAAACTGGAACTTCATACGCCGAATGGCTGACCCCTGTAAACACTACTCCCCACATGCCGACCGAATCGATCGAGATGGAGTATCGGCCATCGCTGTCGGCTTGCACAGTCTTAGCGGACGGAGCGGTAGGTATGTTTACGTACCTCGTAATGCCTACATTGGCCATCGGCATTGGTCTGCCGTCCTGGTTGAGAAGAGTTCCCGTGATTGTCGTC
This sequence comes from Candidatus Kryptoniota bacterium, assembly GCA_046706365.1. Taxonomy (GTDB): domain Bacteria; phylum Bacteroidota; class Ignavibacteria; order Kryptoniales; family JAKASW01; genus JAKASW01. The sequence goes on from JBJKPN010000096.1 coordinate 749, forward strand.
TGCGCTATTGCCGCAGTGAAAGTGCCCAAAGTCAGAAGTGAAGAGAATGCAAGCGCTAATTTCCCGTTCATAGACCCTCCGTATTGTGCTTGTACCTGCTCGAATGTTAGCCCAATTGTACTTAAATGGCAAATCGGTTTCCCCTTCGGGCATGCGTCGCGCGCAGCCCGAGAGACTCGGTTTCACTATTCCTGTAGAATGAGGAATCACATGATCGGCAAAGCGACTATGTCATACCGTCACTACGACGTTTCCCCTCTTGTGCCCTTTTTCGACATAGCGGTGAGCCTCTGCGATTTGCTCCAACGGAAATACTCTGTCGATTACCGGCTTGAACTTTCCCGATTCCATCAACTCCTTGACAAATTCGAGGTCCACTTTCTTTTCAATTGAAATGCCGCCAATCAGCTTCCTGCCGCTTCCAATCATCCGCAGATCTTTCAGCAAAGACAAGGGTGGAATATGGACAGCACTAAGGTAAATTCCGTTTTTCCTCAGCGTCTTCAGGGAGCCGAAGAAAGGACTCTTGCCGACAGTATCATAAATGACATCGTAGACTTCCGCCGCCTTTGTGAAATCTTCCTTCATGTAGTCGATTACCTTGTCCGCTCCGAGAGATCTCACAAGTTCAACTGCTCCAGTACTGCACACTCCGGTGACTTCAGCTCCGAAGTACTTCGCGAGTTGCACCGCAGCGGTACCCAGACTTCCCGATGCTCCATATATGAGGACCTTCTGCCCTTCAACAATGTTCGCCTTTCGCAGGAAGTGGAGGGAAGTCAGAGTCCCAAATGCGACCGCCGCCGCCTCTTCGAAAGAAATTCCGTCGGGCTTTCTTGCGACGACGCCTTTTGCAGGAATACGAACGTATTCGGCATAACAGCCGAACTGGAATTCCGTCGATCCGAACACGGGGTCACCTTGTTTGAACTCCTTCACCTTTCCGCCTGCCTCCTCCACCGTCCCCGAAAAGTTTATCCCGAGTATGGTCTTCCTAGGCTTCGTCAGGCCGTTGAAAGCTCTCACCATGAAAGGTTCAGCCTTGCGAAGTCTGACATCACCCACTGTTACCGCCGCCGCCCGCACTTTTACCTGTACGTCATCTTCATCCGGACGAGGCCTTTCTACCTCTTCGATCTTAAGGACCTCAGGGGGACCATACTTTGTGTATACAACTGCCTTCATCTCTCCTCACTCCTTCCCTGCCTTCTGTCCTGACGAGATTAGCGAAGTAATGACGATGCCCAGACCCAATCCGGCAAGAAGTGATCCGACGAAAGCCAAAGGATTTGCCTTCAGAAAAAAGAACCCGATACCGAGCCCGAGCAGCAGTCCCCCGCCAATGGCCCATGTACTTTTGTCTTTGGAATTTGCCATTTTTCAGCCTCCCTTTTTAGGAATTCCCTGACACCGCTAGTTTATTCAAATGATACGGGAATTGCAAAGGGAAGAAACTTCGAGTGGGAAGCGGGAGGCGACAGACAGATTAAATCCATTGCGGCGATTGCGGAGATCCGGCAAATGCCGTTCCACTTAGTTCATTGCGGAAGATGTCAGGGCAAGCGTGGAACAACCGCGTTGCCGTTCGTCTACTCTTTTGTCAGGACTTGCCTCTTGGGCGCTGAGTACCCGAAAGTGAAATCTGTTACAAACCGGATCTCATCCGAAGATCGCCCCCGTGCCGAGGTGCTCTCTGAAATGACGGGGCGAGCAGTAGTCGCAATAGCCGGGGCTCACTTCGTACAATGAACGGACCCCCACGGACATCAGGATCCTCCTCACGTCGTCGGCGGTCCTGGCACCCCATTCCGGGCAGGCAGTGACAAGATGATTCTGGTAGTTGAGTGTCATCATCAGCTGCCCGCACAATTTACAATTCTCAAAGTATTCTCCCTCACGCTCGGGCGTGGCAGGCTCAGAAGTTACGCAGTCGGAAACGATTTTTCCCATTTCGATCACCATTTCATATGTAGAATGCTCTCGTACCTGTATAGGACAAGGGGCGTGCCTAAATTCTCCTTTAGACTGCTTTGAATTCACTCGAAAAAATACACAAAAATTTTGCTGTGGACACTCATTGTTCGGCTACGATACACTTGTGTGCGGATTCGATACACGCGAACACCGAGAGAATCTTGTGACTCTGGTCGAATTAGAAGGAGAGATAGCCTGCAAATCCTGAGGGCAAGGGCTACGGTTGGACTATCGCCATTTAGAACGGTCAAATGTCGTGCGGGAACACAGGGGACCGATACTGGCTTACCTTCGGTGCTTGTAATGAACCTCAGGGAGCGATCGAAGCTTTGAGGCTGCGAATTCCGCCGTAAGGTCTCTTTGCGGGTTAGCAAGCATTTCATACCCGACCATGAATTTCCTGACAGTCGCAGACTTGAGAAGGGGCGGATAGAAGTGCATATGGAAATGAAGTTCGGGGTAATCGGTACCGTCCGTCGGCGACTGGTGAATCCCGGAAGAGTACGGAAATGAGACTTCGAAGAGGTTGTCGTACCTGACTGTGATATCTTTGAGCGCGAACGCAAAATGATTCATCTCGGCTTCGTCTGCAGAGGCAATGCTGCCGAAATGGCGCTTTGAGAGAAGCAGAGTTTCAAACGGCCACGACGCCCAGAATGGAACAACAACTGCGAAGGCATCATTTTCATATACCAAACGTTCCCTGCTTTTCAACTCATACTCGAGATACTCGCATAGAAGGCATTTCCCTTCCGAACGATAGAATTCGCCGAGCCGTGAAATCTCTTTAGCCGGCTCGACCGGTATCTCGCTTTCCGCCCAGACCTGGCAATGAGGGTGCGGATTGCTGCACCCCATCAGCTCACCCTTGTTCTCAAATATCTGGACATGATTCACTTCGTCCAGTTTCCCGAGCCGCTCGCATTCGTCTTTCCATGTCGTGACGACACGGCGGATATCCTCCCTGCTCATTTCAGCAAGCGTAAGGTCATGCCTCGGCGAGAAACATATCACTCTGCATATTCCCTTTTCAGTTTCTGCACGGACAATCCCTCTTTCGTTAAAGTCTAAATCGGGGGCGTCAAGGGACAGGCTGCTGAAATCATTGTCGAAAACGAATGTCGAGTTGTAGTCCGGGTTCCGGTCGCCGTTTGCCCTGATGTTTCCCGGGCACAGGTAACATCCCGGATCGTGTGCAGGGCGGACAGTTTCAGGAACCTTTTCGACCCTACCCTGCCATGGCCTGTTAAGTCTGCCGGGCGCCACAAGTATCCACTCGCCGGTGAGAGGATTGAACCTTCGGTGAGTTCCTGTAATCAGCTTATTCATTATTCGTCAGATCAATTCAGTCTGAAATTAGAAATCTGAAATATGTTGCGTAAATAATTCATAGATTAAGTCCATACTCAAATTTGGGATTCAGCCGGTGGCTTAATCTGCCATTCTAACCGTCTGCTTTCCGCCATGCAGGGCCACGCGCTTCCCGTTCCATTCAAAGTAACCGCTCAGCTTCGACGGCAGCTGGATTACCGCCGTCAATCCGGAAAAGCCCCGGCGTGAGAAGTCGACTTTTATCAGCCCGTCGGGATGTGGCATTGTTGCGACGACATGGCGCAGCGGACCAAGGTGCGGGGTAATCGCGACCTTCCCGAAGCCTGGGGCAGCAGGTTCAATACCGCAAATGGTTGCGAGAAAGTCATAAACCGGGCTGGCAGACCAGGCATGGCAGTCTGACCGCGTCGGCTCCGGTGTCTCGGCAAATGTCGTCAAGCCGAGCTTCAGCATGTCGCGCCAAGGTGTGAGCTGGGAGTAATACTCGTCTCCAAGTCCCGCCTTCACCATTGCACGGGTGAGATAGAATCTGAAATAATATGTTACCTGGCTGAGGGAAGTATCGGACAGCACTCGCTGCATCACCGTCCTCTGAAGATCATGCGGTATGACGCCGGCAAGGACTCCGAGAATCGACGCATGCTGACTGAAGGCTATCTTATCCGGCGTATCTGCCATCTCCATTCGGCGGCGGTCAAAACAATGTTTATAGACACCTTTGGATAACGTGGCAGCAAGTTTGTCGTAACGCGCCGCACGTTCGCCTTCTCCGAAATAGCGGAACATTGATGCCACCTGGTGCAGCGTATATATGTATTGCTCGGTTATGACTGCCGAATGCCCGTCGTCGGCGCCGTTCGGGACTCCTCCGCGAAAAGCGTCGTTCCAGTCGACGAAATTCCACCATTTCATCGGGCCGAGCATGTCGAAGGCGGAGTCGACATGATCTTCATACCAGTTCAGGATAGGAATTGTCGCAGGCAGGTACTTCTTCACGAAAGACTCGTCTGGCCTGAGCATGAAGTAATCGTGCAGCATCGAGATCCAGAACAACGAATACGTAGGTATGATCTGCAGCCGTCTGCATGGAAAACGTCCCTGCGTCAATCCATTCGGAAGACGAGATATATAAAAATCGTGAATGGCCTTCTTCATCAGGCGGGCGTCGTTCGTGTTATAGAGGGAAATCAAAGCCTGTATCCGCGTATCGCCTTCATACTGGAGCTGTTCGTAGTAAGGGCAATCGAAATACGTCTCGCCCGCGCACAGGCGTGCGGTGTGCCACCCGACCTGCCAGATCTTCTCCAGGGAGGAATCGCTGCTGGAGAATGTCGCGATTCGCTTGAAAGGGTACCCCGTGTATATCCCGTAGAAGTCATCTATAGTAAGAGGCGTGTCTGCAGTTTTGATATCAAGCTCGATGTAGCGGTACGTTCGGATCCAGAGCGGGCTGAACGTCCGGTTTTGCCCGCCATCAGGCTGAAAGATATCGTACAGCCCGACGATTGTCTTCCCTTTGATGTCGTTCCTGTTGCCCTTCCTCCCTTCGCTGTCCACCGCAGCTTCCGCATAAGTAATCTTTATCCTGCTTCCCTGCCCGCCGTCGACTTTGAGGACGGGATAACTCACCGTCTCGAAAGACTGGTCCAGCACGATGTGCTCACTAACATGAGGCGGAATGGTCAAAGGATGTTCTCCGTCGATGAAAGTGTCTCGTACGGCGACAGGCATGCTTCTGCGGATGGATTTCAGCCGTTCCTGACGATATTCCATCTGGGGAATCATGCTCGGAACGAGAGTCCAGACGTTGTCGCTGCCGTATCCGAACGGGACTGCTGCTGCAGGCACATCGACGGCGTTCGGCCACGTTGAATCGTCATAGTCGACCTTTGCCCAACCCCAGGGATAGAATTCGCCGTGGACTTCATCACCGGGCCCCGTCACAAAGTAAGCCTTCAATCTCTGCTCCGTTTGCAGAGCACACGGTGAGTACGCAGTATCGTGCAGGACTTTCCATGTCTGACCGGTATTAAGAAAATCGTATGCCTTGCTGTCGGACTGCAGCAGGAATCCCGTCCTCCCCGAGATCTGCGCCACGGGTGCGTACTCCGCCAGGTTCCACACCTCGGCGGCGATGACGTTTTTCCCCTGGCGAAGGTAAGGCGCGATATCGTAGCTCTCCACATTCCAGTTGTACAAATCGCCGCGTGCCGGGCCCCGCCCCACGGATTTATCGTTCACGAAGAGATGATAGCGATTGTCTGCAGTGACATGAACAATCACCTTCCCGGGTACACTCGGGAGATCAAATGTCTTTCTGAAATGAAATACTCCATAACTCCTGGCCGGCACGCCCGGGCACGTGACCCAATGGGCACTCCAGTATCCGGTTTGCAGGGACTTGCTCCACGGAAGAAGGCCGGATTGTCCATGAGCGTCGGCAATCGACAGACTGACAACGATGATTATTCCAAAGTAGAAGTATCTGATCACTCGTGACATTTGCAGCCCTTTCATGATTCCCATCATTTGAAAAAAGAACCCTATCATCTGATCGACATGAAAATATAGACTGTTTGCGGGGAAAAACTATGCGATAAGGTTGAGGAAATGAGTGGCTTGCTCACAATCCCTGTCGACTCGTCATCAGAGCGCTTAGATGCGGGCTGCCGGATCACAATATTTCGACGCAGGGACCGGGAATATCGCGACATAAATCGCCCTTCCTGGTCCTGCGTCGTTCCACTAAGAAACGGCAATCAATTACTGACGGACGGGGTCGATCTCCATTCCCTGATCTTGTGTCCCTTCCAGGCGTAAAGGACAATTATGAGGTAACACGGAATTAGTATCCAGTAAGACAGCTGCGGCGAATACGAATCCGACAGCAGACCCCATGTCGGAGGTATGACAGCGCCTCCGGCGATTGCCATAATAAGGATTGCCGAACCGATCTTAGTGAATTTGCCGAGTCCGTCGAGTGCAAGCGGCCAGATGGTAGGCCAGCACATTGCATTCGCAAATCCGAGCAGGGCCACGAAGAGCACGGAGTCGGGTATGGGTGAGGCCCCCGTCCAGCCGATCAGCGCCCTGGAAATTCCGGTGTCCACAGGCGAAGTGAGCATGATGCCAAGACTGAACAGGAATCCCAGCAGGGCCGTGCCGAGCAGTGCGGCCTCTTGTTTGATAAACCGGGGGATGACCACGATGCCGACGAGGTATCCGAGTACCATAAACGACATCGTGTAAGAAGTGAGCTTGCCGAAGAAAGATATGCCGAGGCTCCGGCCGTACAGGCCGATGGTATCACCGCCCATCACTTCCACTCCCACGTAGAAAAAGAGCGCAATGGCACCGAGTATCAGCTGCGGAAACTGGAAGATGCTGGTCTTTTCCTTTGCCGTGCCGGATGAACTGCCGCTTTCTCTTTCCTCATCCTCCTCGGTTATTTCGGGAAGCGGAGAGAATTTTATCATTACCGCAAGCAGAACGAGTACGACAGCCATAACCACATAAGGCACCACCAATCTGTCGGCGAGCTTATCCAGGGCAATACTCCTCGCGGCGGGGGTCATGGCACCAAGTTTAGCATCGCTATACTGGCTGATTCCCTGGAGCATGAGTGCGGTAAAGATCAGCGGGCTGAAAATGCCTGCCGCCTTGTTCGCTACCCCCATGAAGCCGATCCTGACTGCTGCGCTCCTCCTCGGCCCTATCACAACCACATAAGGATTGGACGCGTCCTGAAGGATAGTCAGCCCTGCTCCCATTACAAATAAGCCAAGCAGAAAAACCGCATATATCCTTGTGTGAGCTGCAGGGATAAATAAAAGCGAACCCACCGCCATGCCGAGTAGGCCAAGAACCATGCCGTTCTTGTACCCCGTCCTTACGAGAACCGCAGCCATTGGAAGCGCCATGACAGTGTAGGAAATGTAAAACGCCAGCGATACGAGAAACGCCTCCGCCCGATTCAGGCCGCAGGCAATTTTAAGAAAGGGGATGAGCGAGCCGTTCAGCCATGTAACAAAGCCGAAAATGAAAAACAGAAGGCCGATAATACTGATTGATATGAAGTATCCCTTCTTCGAATTGTCCAAGTTGTCCGATTGCACAGCAATGTCCTTTCTCAGCACTATGGTTTCAAAATGTTCTTCAAAATATCATCTTTGCCGGCTTTCGGCAAGTCAGGGCAAATTGAAATGAGCAAGCGGCCGACCGACAGGTTTGGAGGCATACATCTTCAACTAGTCTTCCGGCTGGTAATCCCTGAAGAAATCTATGGTTTTTCTAATTCCGTCGATCAGAGTGTAGCGGGGCTCAAATTTCAGGATGCTCCTGGTTTTGTCTATCGAAGCGAGGCTGTGCTTGATGTCGCCCGGCCTTTCCTTCTCGTAGACAATCCTGCTTTTGCTTCCTGTCTCAGATATTATAAGCTGTGCCAACCCGCTTATCGTGGTCGTGCGCCCCGAGGCGACGTTGAATACGCCTTTGGTATCACGGCTTGTCGCGGCAAGGACATTCGCATTTACAACGTCATCGACGTAGATGAAATCCCTCGTCTGTTTGCCGTCCCCATAGATCGTAATTGGCTCGTTGTCAATTGCCTTCCTTATGAATATCGGAATCGCCGCCGCGTACTGGCTCGCCGGATCCTGCCTTGGTCCGAAGACATTAAAGTATCGCAAAGAAGTCGTGTTCAAGCCAAAATTCTCACGGTAGGCTTCCAGGTAATATTCGCCGTCCAGTTTCGTGATTCCGTACGGAGTTTTCGGCATCGGCATCATGTCCGTGGTCTTCGGCGATTCCGGGTTATCGCCGTACACTGCGGCACTGCTGCTGTGGACTATCTTTCCGACTTTGTGCTTCACCGCCGCGTCGAGAATGTTTATCAGTCCCGATACATTGATTTCAACACATTCCAGCGGCTTGGCGACAGATTCCGGCACCGAAACGAGAGCTGCAAGGTGATGGATATATGAAGCTCCCTCCAGAATATCGAAGACCGCATCCCTGTCGGTTATGCTGACATTATGGAACTTCGTACCCTGAATATTCTTTATGTTTCCATAATGGCCCGTCCTCAGGTTGTCTATTACATGCACCTCTGCGTCGTGACCGGCCCAGTACTCGACAATATGTGAACCTATGAAGCCGGAGCCTCCGGTCACAACAACTTTTATTTTTGGCATTGAGAATCACTTTCAAGTTTAAACGTGTGCGGACGGATTCAAATGCTCGACATCGAAGAGATCCTCCGCGAGGTACACGGCGACGCCGAGAGCGCCTGCCTTGTTGCCGAGCTGGGAGGTGACAAATCTCACGTTGCGGTTAAGCTGTACGAGTGAGTGCTTTATCGCACTGCCCCGGACCATTTCAAGCAGGTCTGGCGTGGCGGTGGAAATGCCTCCTCCGAGAATTACCAGCGCCGGGTCGAGCAGGTTTATCAGGACTGCGATTCCGGCTCCCAGATACCGTGCAGCATCTTCCAAAATTTCTGTCGAAAACTGGTCTCCCTGGCCGGCTGCCTTGACCACTGCCTCAGCGTCGATTTGCTCGATTTCCAGACCCTGTTCTCTCGTCATTATCGTTTCCGCGCCCTTCGATATTTTCTCCCGTGCAATCTTTGTAATCGCCTTGCCGGACGCGACAGTCTCCAGACACCCTCTTTTGCCGCAATAACAAAGCTCGCCGTTCTTGACAACCTGGATATGACCGAATTCCCCGGCATAGCCGTGTTCGCCGTAATAGACCCGTCCGTCGATTATAACTCCCAGCCCGAGGCCCCATCCGACATTTATGCAAAGCGCGTTCCTGACTTCCCTGGCCGCTCCGAACCACCTCTCACCGAAAGCCATCGCTTCCAGGTCGTGTTCCACATGGACGGGTTTGTCAAAGCGCCTGGAAAGGATTTCGCGCGCCGGTGCATCGCCGAAATTAAAATACGTCTCCGCGAGGCCTTCCCTTCCTTTCACCATGCCGGGTAGGGAAATTCCTATCCCGAGCAGTTTGCTCCAGCTGATTTTGGCGGAAGACAGGACCACCTTTATCTCTTTCTCCAGCTCATCGATTAGCTTGACATCGTTGCTCAACGTTATCGACTTCCTTCTCATGTCGGCGACTATGTTGGTCTCAAGGTCAAGTATGATGAAGTTTGTGAAAAGCCTTCCGATATCGATTCCAAGGACAAAGCCGGCATCGCCGTTGAGCTTGACGATTGACGGCGGTCTGCCCGCCTGGCCGTTGTTTTTCTCTTTCAGCTCGACAATCAGTTTTTCTTTCTTCAGGAGGGCGACGATATTGGATGCGACCGGCATGGTGATGCCCGTGTACTTTGTAAGGTCCGTCACGGACAGCGGGCCGTTATCAAGAAGGGCCCGGAGGATCAGAGTCCTCCTTATTTGATTTTTTCTGTCGACCTTGCTCGTTATATCAAAATGAGGCTTGCGCAAAATGGGTCTCCAAATACTCCTTCACCGGCAGGATGTCGCTCTTTGCCGTAAGATCCGGGACATGCTCCGACAGCGGAAATGCAAACAGGCATCTCGGATTTTCCCTAATCATCGTGGTTATCGCTTCAGGTAGTTCCTTCTCGTTCCTGACGGCATTGAAAGGGACCTTTTCGAGAAACGGGTAAATCATGTCATATTGTAGTTGAAATATATTCATACTGACGCCAATAAATCCATCTTTGCTCCTCGCAGCATTTATCTCGTCGCCGGACGGCTTCTCCACGATTCCGGTAACATAACCGTCGGCGTCCTTGAGGGTCACCGCAAATCTTTCGATTCTGCTTTGCTCAAATTCAAGGGCATTACGATCGTAATCCACCATAGCGTTCGCATAGTCCCTGGTGAGCATCAGACTCAGTGCCTTTTGAGAATAAAGATTATCGCTGTTGCAAACGGTGAACCGCTGACCGTGCCACTCCTTCATCGTCGTCAAGCCCTGGTAGAGTGCATCCGCAGTACCCATCGGCTTCTCCCTTCCTTCAGGGATTTTCTGCACGGCGTAGGAAATGCTCAGTCCGTGGAAATCATTCCCTCGCATCTTGCCGCCATAGTACTCCCTGATACTGTCGTCCTTCTCACCGATCACCACCAGCACGTCGGTGTAGCCGGCGGCTTTCGCATTGTAGAGAAGGTAATCGAGGAAAGGCCTGTGATTCCTGCCGACTCCGATCATGGATTTGGCTTTTTGGTCCGCATCGTCAATCAGGGATTTTTCGATCGCCAGGCCTGCAGTCTGGACCTTCTTCATTCTGGATGAAATTCCGCCGGCAAGTACTACTAACTTTCCGCCGGCCATCAGTCGCCCTCCGACAGTGCTGCTTTCGTTCCCTCATCCACAGCCACAATATATGCTTCACCGCCCTCCTTCTCTATTGCTTTCTTCACTTTTTCGGGTTTGTTCGGTGCGTATGCAAACATGCACCCCCCGCCGCCGGAGCCGTTGATTTTCCCTCCGTACGCGCCGGCATCCAACGATGCCTGGATCATACGGTCTATCTTCGGAGTAGAGATTTTGAGTATGTCCCTCAAGACTTTCTGATGATCGTTAAGCAGATCGCCTATCAATTTATGGTCGACTGTCGTGTCGCTCAGCGCCTTCAAAGCCCGGTGCGTAATGTCTCTGTTCCCGACTGTGCCGTGAAGAAGCTCGACCTGCTCTGCGGTCAGGGCTCCTTTGTAATTATCTATTCCCGACTTAGTGATGGTCCGAAGCGAGAAGTCGGGATGCGACTTTTGCAGCTCCTTCACGACCTTCTGCATCTGGTTCTTCACTCTGGCCAGGATGAACACCGTATCCTTCGGCTCGCCCGAATTTCCCAGGACGAGCGTCCCGAGCCGCGAATCCAGTTTCTTGACCTGGACCTCAGGATAGGAATCCAGGAATATAGTCCCGCCTACCGCCGTTGTATACTGGTCCATCATTCCTCCCGGCTCCGAGAATTCGAGTACCTCCGCTTCATAGGCATATTGGGCTATATCTTCCGGGGAAAGCTCTTTTCCCTGGTCGCTCATCCTTGCGAGGAAATTTACCCATGCCACGACAAGGGCGGACGAGCTGGATGTGCCCGCATTTATCGGAATCTTTCCACTGACAGTACATTCAATACCTTTGGAGAAGGTCAGGCCGTGCCTTTTCAGGACATTGACGCAGCTTTTCAGGTAGTCTCTTTGCTTGTCGTAGGTTATAGGCGCGTCGAATGAAAACGTCTCTTCGTCATTTATGTCGGGCAGATGGATTATTACTTTCGGGTCGTTGCGTTTGTATCCTTTCACGGAAATTCTGAGTGCTATTGCCGATGCAATTATCGGTAGATTCAAGTAATCCTGATGTTCCCCAAAAAGACAAATCCTTCCGGGTGTTGATACCTTCAATTCGTTCTTCATGATTCATCCGTTTTTAGTTCCTGTTGATTCGTTTAAACCCGTCAATGAAAAATCAAGACTCGGCCGCTTCACTTCCGCGAGGAAGTCCAATTTGTTCTCCTCCTTCTTTGTCATCCGCATCTCCAATGAACAACCAGCAATTCAAACTCAAATTCTGAGCTCCGGCAAATCTTCAGACCCGGGGGCAGGACTGGAGGCAAGTGCGCATATATTCCATTGGGGCTAATTGAGCGTAAAATGCGCAATCTGAAACATCTCCTTTTTAATAGTAGCCGGATAAGGTTTGACCGGCAGAGGGTCGCTGGTTCGAATCGTAATCCCCGCCAGCTTATCCCCTATCAACTCCTCTTTGCCTATCAGCCAGAAGCTGATCCTCCCCTTCGCATCGTCCTTGGACGTCACCGAACAATCCACGGAATTCCTGCCGCGGCGTAGTTTTGTGATGACCCAATACCAGGCACCATTTCCCTGCACTACCTTGGAGGCCTCTGTCATTCCATTAACCCGAACTGTAAATCCCGGCCTTTCCACTTTCTCATCTCCCTTCGCGGATTGAAGGAGAAAGGCCAATTTCACATCCCGGTAGTCGTTAGGAACATCCACTGTCAAATGCTTCTCAAATTTGTTTGTCCCCGTGTCTACGCCTGATCCTATTTTATAGCCGAGCTTTCTCATTGTTTTGCCGAAGCTGAAGATTCCCAGAGTCTTACCGCCCACTGAACGGATATCGGCCTTTTCGCCGTGTGCATCGAATACCGTCAGGTGTCCGTCTTCGAGGGAATATCTCACTCCGACAGGAAGCCTCTTGTCCAAGGAATCTTCCGGCACCAGCTCAGCAGTCAGGACTTCGTACCCGCTGAGATGGAACGATAGCCGCTGTCCCATCCTGACAGGCTTCGGGAGGATAAAATTGTATGGGTAGATTACCCTGACATAGTACTCCGTGGCCGGATCGAAATCCCCGAGGTTTGGCGTCAGTGACAAACTCACTTTTTTCTTCCCGGGGCCGGGGTTTCTCAGGAGCAGTATTCCCTTGTCTCTGGTCATATGGATGTAACCGTACGCCTGCCTCTTGACGGGATCACCAAGAATCATCTTGGTTTTCTCGAGGACATTCTGATTGGCCTTGGCCCATTCTACCGAGGAGGCGATAGCATTCCACTCGGCGGAGGAGAGAAGCTCCGGGGTGACATACAGCTCCCACATCATCACCCCTCTGCCGAAATACATCATAACTTCATCGCTGAACGAGGCCAGTGATTCCTTCGCTCCACCGAGAAGGTTGTACCTGCCCCTGATGATGCCGTGAGTCATCAGGCCCCACATCGGAAACAGGAGATCCTGTTTCCTGAAGTCGTCCCAGAGTACTGCGTCCTTGTATGTGATTGCCTTGTCGCGGTCGTCGATTGAGGGCACGCTTTCGAGGTAGCCGTAGTCGTGTCCCTGCATCCAGATGCAGTTGGCATACTTCACCCACCAGGGAGAAAGCCAGGTGCCGCTCGTGATATTCAGAAAGATATCGGGGTTGATTTGCCTGACCGACTTCGCAATTTGGAGAAGAGCTCCGACGTTTTCCTCTCTGGAATAGATTCCTGGGATGTAACCCTGGTCAGGCTGATTGCTCGACAACAACAGGCCGTCCCATTTGAAATAACCTATCCCGTACTGCTTCGTGTATTCGTCCATCCTCTGCATGAACTTTGCTTTATATTTCGGTCCTGCAAGGCAGAAAAAGTCTCCGGTTGTTTCATATCCGTGCTTCTTCCCCCACGCAACAACAGAGTCGCGAAGCGGAGGATATCCGCCGAAAGGGGATGCCCAGAGTCCCAGGCTTGTATGCATGGTGCCGAGCGACCGGACAATGCGGGTGAATCCGTCCGGGAATCTCGCGGAGTCTATCGCCCATATGCTGTTGGCGTTGTTCCAGCCGGCATCTCCATCCAGCACGAAGCCGTTGAGCGCAATTCCATATTTGTCGTACAGATGTTTCTTGAAAGAAGTTATCGTCCTAAGGACATTTGTTTCATTTTCGATGCCGGCCGGACCGTCAGCCATGACCGGCGTTCGCATGTCGTACCAGGTATTGTAGAGGAGGAATGGATGGATACCTCCGACGGCGATCCCATCGACATAATTCATGAACGTGAGAGCGAGCTTCGTTTTCGATTGCGAAGAGCCGAGTATGGCTGAATGGCTCAGGAAAGGCTTCTTCCCGATCTCCCGCCCGACCACATACCCTATCCTGACGGAATTCCCCCTTATATGGTTCACAACGGTCGGATATTCGACCCCCATGAAGATATCGTTGTCGAAAACCGGCTGCCCGAATTGTCCGCGGGAAAAGTCCGTGTTCTTGAAAGTCATCGACACGACATAGATGCGATCCAGAAATTGAATTCCGTAGGAGGAGTCTGAAAACGTAATCCACTTCCTCATGGAGAAGCGGGATGGATAGACTTCATAGTGAACTTCGAGATTGAAATCGGTATTCTCCCATTTGAAATTGAAACCAAGTACCAACTCTCTTCCGCCGTCCTTGAGGTCGCTTGTCTTGAATCCTGTGTAGTTGAAGTCTTTCGCTGTCATAAGGACGTCGTTCTCTCCGTTCTGGCTTTCAAGAGGCGCCGGCCCAAGCCCTGAGAAGACAATCTGAACGGCAAACACGTCATCCTTGACCTTGTAAACCGTGCCCGACAGTTTGTTGATTATTTCAGTCGTCCCGACGTTATGCGGAGAAACGCTGATTACTCGTTCGATGTAATCGTTGCCCAACAATATGCGATCACCCTGTTGTGTCAGATACACCCGGTTCTGCGCCAGCAGAAAGGGTGCGTAAAGCAAAATGATCAGCAGTGTTTTTTTCAATATGTACTCACTCGATAAAGAATAATTCCATCTCAGGCCGATCCTCAGAAATAATCTGTCAGCCAGAATGTAAAATCGTTTTCGTCTACCATTGCTTTTTTCACCCGGTTGTCAATCGTGCCGCTGAGAAAAGCAGCCATGAAATAAGTGTCGACTTCAGAGTCCTCCGTCTGCAAGACGCCCAGCCGTTCCCTCTCGGCTTGCGAGACGAACAAATCCAGCTTCGGTTGTCCCGTTCTTGCAGCAAGGTCCCTGAAGAGCGCACTGATGATTTCCTCCCGGCCATCTGCAACGGCATACTCCAGGATTTTCGTGCTGGCGGTTTCTTTGCGTCCCCTGGCATATCCGAGGATTTCCCCCGCATCTCGAAAAACGAGGAAGAGACCGGCATCCTCGCCGCAAAACCCGAGCTGCGACTGCCAGTAGGCGGCGTCTCTCACCAGCGGCCCGGTGCTCCCCGCATTGTATCTGTCATACAATCCTATGACACCTTTCATGTCTCGGTTGCAGTCAAAGACACTTATCTGCGGATTGCCGGTATGGGGTATAAGGTTCATATGCACGAGCTGTCTTCTTACGGTCTCGAACCCGAACCTTTCATAATACTCGTTGATCGTGGTAGTCAGGAGCGATATCTGGAAACCTCTTTGCTTCATGTAATCCATCGCATCGAGCATGACCTTGCCGGCGTACCCCTTATTCCTCTCCGACGGCAAAGTCGCTACGTTGCCGATCCCTCCCATAGGCACTTTCTTTCCGCGTATATAAATCGTCCTTGGGAACACCTGGACCGAACTGACTATCCTGCCGTCGCAGACGAGAATCCTGCTGTCTTCGAAAGACAGCGTCTCGTCTTTGAACATATGCCTTTCGAAGTATTCAAGTGAGGTTTTGTCGAATGCCGCATTACAAAGCTCAACGACAGCATGCAGCTCCCGGCTCGATTTGCATCCTCTGATTTCAATCCGTGGCTCCATCTTAATCCGATATCCTTTCCCTATCCGAGGAAGGGACCTGCTTCGATCCGTTGTATGCCCTGGCCAGCGCGATGAGAGCCGAACTGTCGAATATCTCGATTCGGAGGGAAGTTAGCCGGGGCAGTATCATCCCGGCAATCAGGAGTGCGTCGGCTTCGCCTCTGCTCAATTCCAATTTTCCATTCATGCGAAAATTGAAATGAGGCTCAACGACTGACTCGCTCTCAGCCCTGACGGCTTTCATTGCAGTCGGAATCAAACTGTCATGTTCTGGCTTCGGCAACGTTGCAGCCATCGAACGGTCTCCCGGACCGTCAAGAGGCGTAACGCGACCTTCTTTCGGGTTCGGTAATAGCTTTTGTGAGGGCCTGTTGACTGCACTCGTCTGAGCAAAGGCCGTCACTGGGACAAACAATAGAAGACCCATGCATAGATTGGAAATCCTGATCAACCTTCCTTCTTCCACACGCATAAACGATCTCTCAAGCCCGGAATCCTTTCTTAGGTGTCGTTGCCGCATTGCCCGCAATTGCCCCGAATAATGCTTTAGCTCTCGACCCCGGACTGCAGCTCGGCCGCTGGCAATCAGAGTCTCCTGTAAGTTCGACCTTGTGCGCAAAGGCGCATCCCGCCCCGATATTTTCAAACGTCATGGACGTCCACCGCATGTCCTTACCGGGTCAGACATCTTCACTGAAAAACAGGCTGTCTTCATCCCTTTTCCTTGTTCAGCCTTAAGACCTTTGAGAGCTTCACAACCATATAATGATCAAAGCTTATCTTCATGGTGGGATTGTTCGAATTCACCATCGAAAGAAATTTTCCCGAATACACATTCGAGGCCCTGTAGCTTTTCGCAGTCAATCCCCTCAACGTCACTTTTCCGGAAAAATGTCCCTTCGCGAAGAAGAAGTAGTAGTAGTTGCCTCCCCTTTCTATCACGTGCGTCTCCGGTTTGTAATAGGCGACGTCGTAAAGGTTAAGGTAATGTCCCTTGCTTAGCTTCTCCCTGTTGTAAATGTTCATCCACTTCCGGTAGTATTTCAGCTGCTTGCCCTGCAGGGCCAGAGTGGTATCCGGCTGCCTGACGCCGGGGATTGTAAACTTGGATGCCGGCACACCGCCGACCGCCATAGTCGAGGCGAAATCGACGTTGCCATGCGGAACAAACTTCTGCAGTGCCGGATCCCATGTACGGTTGGTCAGTTCAACGTGATCGCCGCTGTAAGCTTCTGTGTGGCTACCGTACAAAGCCCTGAAGGTTTTCCCCTTCAGCCTCACCTGCCATGAGTCCAGAGGGTCGGAAGCGACGGTCTGGTTCACGTAAGGCAGATTGTAGATTGAGAAGTTGGTACCGCAAGGGCAGAGCTGGATGAGGAATCCCTTTTTCAAAGTGGTTGCTTCATCATAAATATCCTTGAAGAAAATGGGCACAGCATCGACGGATGCGAACGGACTCTTATGGTGATGCGCCCTGTTGAAGCATTCCGGTACCATATTCTGGTCCTGACCGTCCAGTTTGAATCCGTCGATTTTCCATTTTAGAATTGCCTTGCGTACAAATTTCTCGTAGTAATGTCTGACGGCCGGAAGCGCCGGACAAAGAAGATATGAATTCCACCACGATACCCTGACCCTGTTGCCGTCTTTGTCGAGAATGAACCAGTCGGGGTGCTCGAGCGCGAGCCTGCTCTGAATGTTGAATCCGAAATCGTGCATCCTTTTCGGATAATATGCGGCGCTGTAGGTGGAGTCCTGAGCGGCAAACGGCGACCACCAAAGACGGACTTTCAAACCGTACGAATGAATTGAATCGACAAAAGCTTCAAAATCCTTTTCTCCTCCCGGGAACCTGGCCGGATTCGGTTCCCAGTCTCCTATGTCGTTTTGCCACCCGTCGTCGATTGTAACCCACCCGAATCCGAGCTTCTTCACCAACGGCAGCGTGTTCAGTATTTCCTTCTTGCTGAAGTCCCTTCCGTATCCCCAGGCGCACCACTCCGGTTCGAATGCATCGGCGGGCGCTTTAGGAAAGTGAAAGCCCTCGTCCTGCATCAGGTCTGAATAAGTCCGAAGGCCGTCGAAGAAATCGCCATGATGCACGATAATTGCGTAGCTGATGAGGTCGACGGATTCGTTGGGATTCAGACTGACTTCATTCGAATCTACGATCGAGAACGAGACGTCGCCCGACTTACATACTTTTACAGGGAGATAAATGAACTGCGGCTTCGGATTGATAACCGAAAAAGCCAGGCCCATGCTCCTCGACCAGAGATCGACCACCGGTATTCCTCCGCCGTAATCGGGCGCATTCATTCCCTGAAAGTTTGTCCGCTGGTAAGTCGGCGTCAAAGGGAATATCCAGTCGTATCTTTCCTCGTAGCTTCCACCCTGAAAACTCCAGAACTTGTAAGAACTATCTGCCCCAAATTTGCGGGCGTCGAGTGAACTGAGGAGCTGGCTGTATGTCGAGATCTTCACGACACTTTTGCTTTCGTTCTTCAACGTAGATTTACATATGATTGCATTGGAAAATTCGAGAGGTATAATGAATCTGAAACCCTCGGTCAACGTGCCGTTTCCGGACGAGGCGGAGAACGATACGACTTCGCTCTTCCCGTATTCTGTGTTTTCGTATGCTCGCTTCACCGTACCGGGCTTTATACGGAAATCTTCGGGATTGTGAGAGTCCGCAAGACGGACCGAAGACAAAATGCCGCGTCTCGGAAGGACGATATCTCCTTCAGATTTGGGCATTTGCCGCGAGAGAATTTGGAAAGTCAAATCTCCAAATACTTTGACGACGAGATCCTTTGTTCGGATGGTAACCGGAGTCTCGCTTGCACCCGGCAGCCGGGTCGGCGCCAATGCATGTGTTGGCTTGCTGCCTGAGAATGTGTTTGCTGCTGCGGCAGGTTCGGCAATCGCGGGTACCGCGGCAAGCAATGACGCGACAAGCGCAATAGAAACCCATCGAATCCCAATGGCATGTAATATTCTATCCATGGCGGATCTTCCCGGTACACATCCTCTCATTTCAGTTTTCGAAAGCGGTGCGGGCCGCTCCGGAAGATCGTCTCTTCCGGAGTCAGCACCACACTCCACCTGGTGATTATTCAAATCCTGATCGGAACTATTTCACCAGGACCATCTTCTTTGTGATATTGACGTTCCCTGCCGAAAGGCGATAGAAGTAGACGCCGCTGGCATACTTGTCGCCGTTGAAGGTCACGATGTACTTGCCGGTTTGTCGCATTCCTGAAGCGAGGGTGGCAACCAGCTGACCGAGCACGTTGTACACCTTCAATGTCACGAAGCTGCTCTTGGGCACGGTGTATTGGATCTGTGCTGTCGGGTTAAATGGATCCGGGTAAGCCTCTGCCAACGTGAAATGAGTCGGCACTTGCGATACAATCTGCCTGACGGCTGTGTACCCGCCGTTGAACCAGCCTTCATCTCCAATCGGCTTTCCGTCGGTTCCTCCGTCCAAAAGCGAAGCGTTCGTGTACTGCATGTCCTGCGATTCCGGCAATGGCCATTGCGGGACCCAGGTAATACCTGATACGTTCTGAAATTGATATCCGTACACATCGGTCGAAGCAGTGTTAGCTCTTATATCCATGAAGTATTGGAAGATTCCGACGCCGTCACCCATGTTGGGATAGAACATATTGTCGATCGAAGGGCCGTAGACCGGATTTACTTCCATGTTCCCCTTTGCGACCAATCCCGGCCACTGGGTGGAATCGCTGAACATATGAGCCGTGCGTGCGTTCATCCATGGCACCGAATAGAGGGAATCCGCGCCGGTCGCGGTGTCGTCATACGCTTTCCAGAAGCCTATCAGTGTGTCGGGCTCGTAGTAATCGTTGTTTTCGACTTGAATATTCCTTTTGGCTTCGGCCAACCACATAAAATTTGAGCTGGCGCTGTCTGCCGGATCAAAAGCGGCTGCGACAGACGTGCTCAGCGTATCCAGGTCGATCACCGAAGGAATTGCAATGGAGCGCAGTTCATCATAATAATTCAGATACTCGAACTCGGTTGTGGCTCCCGCCCACACTCCGTAGAACATGTTGTTGTTAATCTTTGCATTCGTCACGTTAAAGATCCAGAACGGGTTCTGAAATGTCATGATTACGGTGTTGTGGGTGAAATCGAAATACCTGACATAGCTGGCAGTAACGGGGCACGCCGCGTACGAATTGATGGCAAAGATTGTATTGTCATGCATCACTATGGAATCTGTGATGGCAACGTTGTATTCATTTCTCAGCGCCTCGCCCGAATACCACTGCGTCGCCGATACCATGTTTCTGAACTTGCAGTTGGTGATATAGAAATTATCCCAATTGCCGCTGTAGTCGATTGTCTCGTCGTCCCAGTTGCT
>JBJKPN010000097.1:0-15123 GCA_046706365.1 Candidatus Kryptoniota bacterium
GTTTGCGGTCCCGTCACCAGGGCGCTGTACGACTTGAGTTCCCAGCTCCTTCCAAACGGCCCCCAGCCCTCGACGTGGACATTTTCCAACCCGAACGTTTTCATCTCGCCCATAGTCCACTCGACTGCCTTCTTGTATCCTTCCGAGCCGATTAACCTCGGACCGATTACGTTCGAAAGGTAGTTCAGCGTTGCCATGGCGTGAGATCGATTTGTTCCCTCGTCGATAATCTTAGCCACGGCTGACGAATCGTAAGTCTGGCTGTAAGAAGTGACGACGGTCATTAGGAGAATGCATACTCCGACAATAGTCTTCATAAAAGGTTTCATTTTTCCCTTCGCTGTTATGTTTTACAAATCACGACTGAGTTCACGACTCGACCCAATTTGCAATGTGCAGGGAGAAATGGCAATAGAGATTGGAGGCTCAGTTTGAGTCTACACGCAAAGAAAGGAGAGGAGGCGCAAAGATCACAAAGGAGAAGAAACTCAATCTCTGCGTACTGCTCATTCACCGCGCCCCCCCGCAGTCAAAATAAGCCTGATGGTGCCGCCAAGAATGAAACTGAGCGAGTACTCGATAGAGTCGAAAAATACCCGCCCTTTTACCGTAAACCGCGTAAGTGAAACCTTCGATGCCTCAAGTCCGTAGATAGGATTGTGTTTTAACGGGATGAATCAAAAAGTGGAGAGTGCATGATGAAAAGAGTACTGTACGGGGCGATTCTCGGCCTGTTTGTCCTGATTTCCACAGCTTCTGCTGAAAAATTTTCAAGAACCGAAACGAAGTTTTTTACAATCTCTGCCGGCGGCAAGGTGGTTGTTGAGAACGTCAACGGCTCGATAAAAGTCGAAGGCTGGGACAAGAACCAGGTTTCGCTTGAGATTACCAAGACGGTGAGGGCGGACAACAGCAGTGAGGCGGATGAGTACTTCGGTCGTATGAGGGTCGAAATCCAGAGCGGCGACAATTATCTGAAAGTCCGCACACATTATACCTCGCATGACGAATCGGGCGGATTCTTCCACTGGCTGTTCAGCGGGTTCAACTCGGGGGGCGGCAGCGTAAGCTATGTCCTGAAAGTACCCGGTTCCGTCAAAACCGATGTCCACTCGACCAACGGAGAGATACAGGTCAAGTCAGTTGAAGGCGAAGTGAAGGCGGGCTCCACAAACGGGCGACTGACACTCGATGGAGTGGCAGGTCTCGTCGAGGCATCGACTACCAACGGCAGCATCACTGTAAGTTTGACGGACGCTGTCAAATTCCAGGGAATGGATCTCCACACAACGAACGGATCAATTAAAGTCACATGCCCTGCAGACCTCAGTGCCGATATCAGTGCGCACACGACTAACGGAAGCATCCACACCGATTTTCCCGTCACCGTGCAGGGCGGGCTTGTGAGCAAGAGCCTCGAGGGCAAGATTAATAACGGAGGCCCCGAGATGAGCCTGCACACAACCAACGGCAGCATTCATATCAACAAACAGTAGAAAGCTGCAATAACTCTCGAATCTTAACCGGAGGCACTGAAAGACAGAGGATCATCATCATCTGAATTCTCTGAATCTCAGTGCTTCCTTCTTTTCCTGTTTGCCCCGCTGTCCCTCTCCTGTGCGATCCCCCTCTTCATTGTTTTTTGAGCGCTCCGGCGGTAATTTTCGTAACAATGAAGAAAATTTTCCGGCAGGTCATAACATTCGGGAGAATGGTAAAATTCTCTCATACCCTGTTTGCGATGCCGTTCGCCTTAACAAGCGTCGTACTTGCCTCTTTTCAATACAGGGTTACCATCTACAAGCTAATCTGGATCGTCGTTGCAATGGTCGGTGCGCGCTCGGCTGCAATGGGCTTCAACAGAATTGCCGACCGAAAATTCGATGCAACGAATCCGCGCACGAAGAACAGAGAAATACCGGCGAACAAGATATCACTCGGCCAGGCGTCGGCATTTGTCGCTATTTCATCTCTTGTACTGGTCTTTGCCGCCTTCAAGCTTAACCCTCTGTGTTTCTATCTGTCCCCTGTTGCGCTCGGCGTGGTTTTCTTCTATTCGTTTACGAAGCGCTTCACCTGGCTTTCACACCTCTTCCTCGGACTGGGGATGGGACTCGCTCCGGTTGGGGCATGGCTGGGAATAGCGGGGGAATTCAACCTCGTCCCGGTCGTACTAGGGTTGACAGTCGTCGCGTGGGGAGCAGGGTTTGACATCATTTACTCGCTCCAGGACCTTGATCACGACGAAGAGGAGGGACTATTCTCGATGCCGAAAGTGATCGGAGTAAACAAAGCGCTGGCGGTATCATCAGCCTTGCACTTCGTGGCATTTGCGCTCCTTGTATCTCTGAGATTCTTCTTGCCCCTCGGAAGCGTCTACATACTTGGCCTCGCAATCATCGGGCTGATCCTGATCTACCAGCACACTATCGTCAAACCGGACGATCTGAGCAAAGTCAATCTGGCTTTTTTCAACATGAACGCATACCTGAGTGTCGGTCTTTTCCTCTTTACCCTTGTCGATGTGATTAAATAACGCGAACAGAATGGAGCGGGCACCGAGGCATTAGGGGAGCGGAACAGACCTGCTGTAAGGGGGAATGATCGACGACGTGGCGGACGTCAGGCGAGCGGGCCAAGGCGGCAATCGGCGCGGGCCAACACCGCGAAACCGGAAGGGGACGCTAAAAGGAGGCGCTCCCGATTCAGGTTTCTTTAATCGATGAAAGGAGCAGGATGTCGGACACGCAGCGAGAGGAACCCGAGAAAAAGAAGAATGTGGCTGAGCGCAAGCAAAGGTTTCTGACAGACTCGGGTATCGAAGTAGGCCGGGTCTACGAACCTGGGGAGTTCGACTATTCCGGGAAGCTGGGTCGGCCGGGCGAATATCCATTTACGAGGGGGGTCTATCCGACGATGTACCGCGGAAGGCTCTGGACAATGCGCCAGTATGCGGGTTTCGGGAGTGCAGAGGAATCGAACAAACGTTACAGGTACCTTCTACAGCAGGGAATAACCGGCCTGTCAGTTGCATTCGATCTGCCGACACAGATGGGATATGATTCGGACCATCCCATGACGGAGGGGGAGGTTGGAAAAGTCGGCGTAGCAATAGATTCACTCGAGGACATGGAGAGACTGTTCGACGGAATTCAACTGGAGAAAGTCACGACCTCGATGACCATCAACTCCACCGCTGCTATTCTCCTGAGCATGTATATTGCCGTGGCGAGAAAGCAGGGTGCTGAACTGCGCAGGATTTCCGGCACCATCCAGAACGACATTCTTAAAGAATACGTTGCGCGGGGCACGCACATCTATCCGCCGGGTCCGTCGCTGCGGCTAATTACCGACATCTTCTCGTACTGCTCGGAAAATCTGCCGAAGTGGAACACGATCTCGATAAGCGGTTATCACATACGCGAGGCGGGCGCGACGGCAATACAGGAACTGGCATTCACATTCGCGAACGCAATCGAATATGTCCGGGCGGCGTCCGGCGCAGGAATGGATTTTGATAAATTCGGAGCACAACTTTCCTTTTTCTTCAACGCGAGCAATAATTTCTTCGAAGAGGTTGCCAAATTTCGGGCGGCCAGGCGAATCTGGGCGAGACTTGCCGGGGAGAAGTTCGGCGCAAAGAACCCGGATGCAATGAAGCTCCGGTTTCACGTCCAGACCGGAGGTTCGACCCTGACGGCGCAGCAGATAGATAACAATGTTGTCCGGACGACGATTCAGGCCCTTGCGGCCGTCATGGGCGGATGCCAGTCCCTTCACACGAACAGCAAGGATGAAGCGCTCGCTTTGCCGACGGAGGAGTCGGTCAGGCTTGCGCTGCGGACGCAGCAGGTGATCGCTTTCGAGTCGGGCGTCGCCGATACCGTCGATCCGCTCGGGGGATCGTACTTCGTGGAGAAACTTACGGATGAAGTCGAGAGCGGAGTGAATGAATATCTCGACAAGATCGAGTCGATGGGCGGAGCTGTCAAGGCGATAGAGGCGGGGTACTTCCAAAGCGAGATCGGGAAGAGTGCCTACGAGTTTCAGCGTGCAATTGAAAAGAAGGAAAGAATTGTAGTCGGAGTGAACGAGTTTACTCTGGACGAGGACACTCATCCGAAGATATTTGAAGTCGATCCGCGGGTCAGGCAGGAGCAGGTCGAGAGGTTGAAAATCCTGAGAAAAAAGAGAAACGGCGCCCGGGTGGAAAAATCGCTCGCTGACCTCGAAGCCGCGGCGCAGAACAACACCAACCTCCTTCCATTGATACTTGATGCCGTCGAATCCTACGCGACGCTGGGGGAAATCTCGGACGCATTCCGATCGGCCTGGGGAACCTACGACTAGTCGTGGGTTCCGTTTTCCCGGACTTTCGGCAATTCATTGATCAAGCGTCTCGCGATTCATCCCGGGTCAGAATTTCCCGAATTTCAACATCAGGTAGACTGAGACGCCCGAAAGCTCGCTGTCCGATATATAGGGAAGGTCACTGCCTCTGACCAGCCTGTAGCTCACGCCCGCGTTCATCCTGAAAAACTTGCTGACGTTCAACTCTGCCCCCCACGCCGGTTCCAGGACGAAAAATGCGCTCGCGTGATCACCCTGGAAGGAGCCCGTCCAGTAATTATCGTAGGGATACCTGTAGTTGATTCCGCCCGCGCCTATCAGAGTCGAAACGGAGTAGTGGACAAGATTATCGGAATTGCCGACATATTCCAGGAGCAGTCCGCCGTATCCGAAGTCTATCTTCATATCATCGTAAACGCCGTAGTAAGTCAGGGCTGCAGCCGGTGCGCTGATATTGTTTACCAGCCCGTAGCCGGCCCCTCCGACCAGGAACGAATGATTTATAAGCCAGCCGCCCCCTCCGCCGACGAGTATTGCCATTTTGTTATTCAGGGTCGAGAACTTCACAACCGGACCGCCGTAGCCGCCGCTTTCTATAGGCCCGCTGATAAGTGTCTCTTCCTGCGCGTACAATTGCGCGGAGAACAAAAACGAAAACAGGATAATTGCGATCGTTCTCATGCGTCCCTCCTCTAATCTTGATATTAACCGGATAATTAGAGCAGGCTGCCCGGAAGCTGCCCCCTCAACATCTGCGTCACTAGACCATCCGTTAGATGGTCTGCTGCCCGCGTGGCAGAGTAATGGTTTTAAATGTGAAGGTGGTTAATGAAAGAATCGCGATACGATACTTTATGTAAAACGGCAATCAGCCGCGTAAGGTTACTGATCGAAGCGAGAGTCAGGACTGCGATTAACCTTCCGAAGTGCACACCCGGGAGCAAATGAATCGCTTCTGCGTTACCTCAGGGCTTCTTCCAAAACTGTCGATGCATCTGTCTTTTCATCCCGGTATTTCACTATCATCGGTGCATAAATATAAAGGTCGTTCTTCGCTGCGAAGTCTCCTGATGCTTTCCTTGAGCCGGGAACCAAGACCGCGCCCTCCGGTACGGTCAGCGGCTGATGGCGATCTTTCCTGTACACTCTTCCCTTGACAAGGTCATAGACCGGAGTCGAACCCGTGAGAATGCAGCCTGCGCCTATGACGGCTCTCTTCTTCACGATTGCGCCCTCGTAAATTCCGCAATTACCGCCTATCATCACATCATCTTCGATTATGACGGGGAGTGCACCGACCGGCTCGAGAACACCGCCTATCTGAGTACCGGCGCTCACGTGAACCCTTCTGCCGACCTGCGCGCATGACCCGACCAGCGAGTGAGAATCGAGCATGCTGTTTTCCTCGATGTAGGCGCCGACGTTGACATAAGAAGGTGGCATGATTACAACCCCCTTTGAAATGTAAGCGCCGCGCCGGATCGCTGTTCCGCCGGGAACGACGCGTATCTGATCTTCCTCGGTTATGTCTTTGATCGGTAACGTGTGCTTGTCGAAAAACTGGTCGCTGCAGGCGTCCTCAACTTTGACAAGTTTCCCGATCCGAAAAGCTATGAGTATCCCCTTCTTGACCCATTCGTTAACTCTCCAACCGCCGGGAGCCGAACGGTCGGGCTCTGCAGCCCGGATGTCTCCCATGTCGAGCAATTCGAGAAAGCGTTCTGCAAAGGATTCAACTTCGGGATTCTTCTCGTGGATCTCGTAAAATTTTTCGATTTCTGCGACAAGTAATTCGCGGCTCATTTCTTCTTCCTAACGGTTTTTGCCCGTGTTCTTCTGTACCGGCACCTGAATCAGTTCGAGATCGGCCAGTATCTTTTTCAGCCTGGAACGGGTCGAATCGGACGGCGGCACGAGCGGTAAACGGTAGACTTCCCGCAGCATTCCCATCATTGCGAGTGCGGCTTTGACCGGTATCGGGTTTGACTCGATGAAGTTCGCATTCATAAGCGGCAGGAGCTTGTAATGCATCTGCCTCGCGTTTTCGAGATCGCCGGACAGGCAAGCCCTTACCATGTCGCTGAACATCCGCGGAACTTCGTTCGCGACGACGGATATTATGCCGTCGCCTCCGAGCGCAGCGACAGTGAATGCAAACTGGTCGTCGCCGGAGTAGACTGCGAAATCCGAAGGCGCGTTCCGGATGATTTCCATTATCTGCGATATGTTCCCGCTTGCTTCCTTCACGGCGACCACGTTCGGAATTTCTTCGGCCATTCTTATAGTGGTTTCGGCGGCGATATTGGAGCCGGTTCTGCCGGGGACGTTGTAAACGACTATCGGAATATCCACGGCCTCGGCTATTGCGGCATAGTGCCGGTAGAAACCCTCCTGGGTGGGCTTGTTATAATAAGGAGCGACAGAGAGAACCCCGTCGGCGCCGATCGCTTTGGCGTGAATAGTGAGGGAAATCGCCTCCCGCGTAGAATTGCTGCCTGCCCCGACAATAACAGGGACGCGGTTGTTGGTCTGCGCCAGCACGAGTTCCATCACCTGCTGGTGTTCAGGGTGGGAAAGCGTTGCGCTTTCCCCGGTTGTGCCTGCCGGTAATATGGCATCGATTCCGTTTTCGACCTGGAATTCTACGAGCTCACGAAGTGTACGTTCATCAACCGAACCGTCATCCTTGAACGGCGTCACCAGGGCGACCCCGGTGCCTCGGAATAGTTTGGATCTCACCTTAACCTCTATCTAGTTGTGATATTATGTCTTTGAAAAAATAAAAGCCCTTTTTGCCTGCGCACCACTCCGCTGCCAATACCGCGCCGACGGCGAACCCCTTTCTTCCCTTCGACACATGTTTGAGCTCGATGTGGTCGTTCTCCGAATCGAAAAACACTGTATGAGTGCCGAATTCGCTTCCGACCCTGACGGAGTTTACATGCAGTTCTTCATTGTTTATTCGCCCCTCGGGGAGACCCAAGCGCAGCGTCTTCTTGGAAGGAAAATTTTCTAGAATCGCGCTCCCTATCGTGAGAGCCGTTCCGCTCGGTGCATCGGATTTTTGATTGTGGTGCATTTCCATCACCGCGCAATCGAAATTCCGGAATTGACCGAACTGCCTTGCTGCGTTTTCAACGACCGATATGAACAGATTCACGCCGAGCGAAAAGTTCGAGGCCGTCACCGCTGCGATGTCTGAATTGTTAATAACATTCCTGACACTGTCCGCTTCCTTTTGCCACCCTGTCGCCCCGATAACTATTGACTTGCCGAGTGAGGTCGCGAATCTCACATGTTCCAATACTGCAGCCGGAACTGAGAAGTCGATCAGGACATCGCATTCTTTGAATTGTGGCATTAATCGATCGAGTGAGGAGTCGATGTCGGCGACGGCGTGTATTGAATGACCCCGCAGTTCCGCGGCGGTCTCCACTTCCTTTCCCATCTTCCCGTATCCGAGCAAGCCGAATTTCATCAGTCAATTTTCCGTTACTATTTGAAGAGCATCTGCGGGATTATCGGGAGGGAGTGAATTAACTGACCACGGAATATGAATCGATCAGTTACCCGGAGAAGACGTCCGGGATGCCGGTCATTAATCTGGTTGATGTCGACCGGCAAAATAGCGCTCCATCTCCTGTAGCCGCACAGATAGATGACAGTCTGCAAGTTATTCACTTTTTCCGGCCGATCTTCTCGGCCGTCATCCCGCCCGAGCGGGGCAGCCCAACCAAAAACTCTGAAGCCTCGTTGATGGTTTCGGCAGCAGCTCCTTTCACCGGTTGCGAATCCCCGGAAGCCCCGTCCACTTCAAGTGAACTCTCGGGCGGTCATGCTTCGTCGGCGCTTCAAACCTCAGCATGATTACTATTAACTGCCGCGCCTCTATTTAACTACGTGTGCAATTTAGCCTGCCTCGCACAGTAATGCAAATTATGACGGGATTCAGGGACAAAATATGGGCTCCCGTTTCCGGAACGATAACATGGAATCGGTCGTTAGATTTTCTAAATGAAATGAGCGAACAAGACAAAAGTCAGATCGAAAAAATTCCGGTAGGAATCAGAATCGCAATTGCTTGCATCGTGTGTCTCGGGGTGGCCGTCTCCGTCGTCTTTCTGGTGAGACTCATTTCCCGCTAAGTCCCCCGCTTGTTGTTGACGGATCGCGGCGTTAATTTTCATTCATTACTGCTCGTCAACGCACGATAAAGAGTCAAAGAAGCACCAAGCAAGGAGGTACCCATGTCCGTTGTGAAGAACTTATTCGCAATTCTTTTCTTATCATTTGCTTCAATTGTCTTTGCCAACGTAAGCTCGGCCGCGGCAAAACCCGCGACTCCGACGGCGAAAGCGATTGTCGACACTTCTTATCTCAGTACCTTAAAGTGGAGACTGATCGGCCCGTTCCGGGGGGGCAGGTCGGTCGCTGCGACTGGAGATCCCTCAGAGCGTCAGGTGTTTTACTTCGGAGGAGTGGATGGTGGAGTGTGGAAGACAACAGACGCGGGTGCCGGCTGGAAAAACATATCGGACAAGTATTTCAAGAATTCATCCATAGGTGCAATTGAAGTTGCGCCTTCGGACCACAACGTGATCTATGTCGGCACGGGCGAGTCGGATTTCCGCGGAGACGTTACTTATGGTGGGGGAATGTACCGTTCGAACGACGCAGGGAAGAGCTGGAGCTATATCGGCCTTGCCGAGACGAGGCATATAGCGAGAATTCAGGTGGACCCGAGCAATCCGGAAGTCGTATATGTGGCGGCGCTCGGGCGTGCGTTCGGACCGAACAGCGAGCGTGGAGTTTACAAAACCGAAAATGGCGGAAAAACGTGGAAACGGGTGCTTTTTGTAAACGACAGTACCGGTGCGATAGACCTCGCGCTTGATCCGGACAACCCTAGAGTTCTTTACGCTGCAATGTGGCAGGCAGAGCGAACGCCGTGGGGATTCACGAGCGGCGGCGACGGAAGCGGAATCTACAAAAGTACGAACTCGGGGGAAAGCTGGGAGAATATCTCGCGAAGCAAGGGCTTGCCTTCGGGTGTACTCGGAAGGATTGGCCTCGCCATCTCTCCTGCTGAGCCGGACAGAATCTGGGCGACAGTCGAAGCCAAGGCCGGAGGTATTTACAGATCCGACGATGGAGGAAAGACATGGGAGTATCTCAATCACGATCGTGACTTGAGGACAAGGCCGTGGTACTTCTCCAGGATAGTCGCAGACCCGAAGAATGAAAACACCGTCTACCTGTTGAACGTCGGATTCTTCAAATCGATCGACGGCGGGAAAACCTTCGAGAGGATGCGCGTACCTCACGGGGACAACCACGACTTGTGGATCGATCCAAAAAATCCCGACAGGATGATCGAAGCGAACGACGGTGGGGCAACCGTCTCTCTCGACGGAGGAAAGTCCTGGTCGACTCTGGACAACCAGCCGACAGCGCAGTTCTATCATGTCGTGACGGACAATCGTTTTCCTTATCGTGTCTTGGGGGCCCAGCAGGACAACTCGACGGTTTCCATTGTTAGCCGCTCGGACCGCGGACTTATCACAAACCAAGATTTCTATTCCGTCGGCGGCGGCGAGAGCGGCTACATAGCGGTCTCGCCCGAGAACCCGAACATTGTATATGCCGGTTCGTACGGCGGTCTGATCACGCGATATAACAGGTCGGACAGACAAACCAGGGAAGTCTCGCCATGGCCGAACAACCCGCTCGGACGCGCGGCGATAGACATAAAATACAGGTTCCAGTGGACCTTCCCGATTGTCATTCCGGAGAACGAACCCAACGCGATTTATGCAGGCGCCAATGTCCTCTTCAAATCGACCGACGAGGGTAACAGCTGGTCGATCATAAGTCCGGACCTGACTCGCGCCGACTCGAGCAAGATGGTGTCGTCAGGCGGGCCAATCACCAAAGACAATACGAGCGTAGAATACTACGGGACTATATTCGCGTTTGCGGAATCTCCCGTTAAGAAGGGAGTTCTCTGGGCGGGATCGGATGACGGACTGATTCATGTGTCGACAAACGGTGGAGGTACGTGGAAGAATGTAACTCCTCGTGAGCTGCCACAGCCGGCGCTGATCAGCATAATTGAACCGTCCCACTTCAATGCAGGCACTGCGTACGTCGCCGCAACGAGGTACAAGGTCGACGACGAGCATCCTTACATCTACGTGACGACTGATTACGGCAGAAGCTGGAAGAAGATTACCGACGGAATACCGGACGACGATTTTACGCGCGTCGTGCGTCAGGATCCCGTACAGAAGAATCTGCTGTATGCCGGCACAGAGACGCACGCCTACGTCTCCTTCAACGACGGAAAAGACTGGCAGTTACTCGACAACAATCTGCCGATAGTCTCCGTGCGCGACCTGGCTGTCCACGGGAACGACCTGATTGCCGCGACGCATGGGAGATCCTTCTGGATACTGGACGACTTGTCCTACCTGAGACAGCTTGCTGAGAAAACCGGTGACGAAGACCAGGTTCTTTACAAACCGCAGCCGGCGGTGAGATTCCACGGAGGGGGAGCCTCATTCAAAATCCCCGGCTACGGCGAGAATCCGCCGGATGGCCCCATGATCGATTTCTATCTCAAAAACGTTCCGGACAGTCTGAAGTTGAGCATTCTCGATTCCGCAGGAAGCCTCGTAGAAACCTTTACGGGTCGGCCTGTGAAGCCGGACACCACAAAGGGAAAGAAAGAGAAGAAAGCTCCGGCAGGGAATGATCGAAATGTAGTCAGGATTAAGAAGGGTGCCAACCGGTTCGTATGGGATATGCATTACCCTGCTCCTCACAAGATAAAAGGGGCCGTCGTGTGGGGAAGCACCGCCGGTGCCATCGCTCCTCCCGGTAAATATTCTGTCGATCTGAAAGTCGGCGATAAATCCTACAAAGAGCCGTTCGTAATCGTAAAGGACCCGCGGGTTTCGGCGACACAGAACGATTTCGAAGAGCAATTTCTCCTTTCCCAAAAAATCAGAAACAAGATGTCCGATATCACGGATGCCGTGAATGAAATTCACAGTATCGACGGTCAGGTGCAGAGAGAGATGGAACAGGTCAAAGGGGAAAGCTACGCAGGCAGGATAGACAGTGCGGCGGGGCAAATAACCAGGAAGCTGATGGTCATCGAAGGACATCTATATCAATTCCGGTCGAAGGCCGCCGAGGACCCGTTGAATTTTCCTCTTGAGACTTACGAGAGGCTCGGGTCGCTGCAAAGCACTGTGAGCGACGCAGATGCGGCACCGACAAAACAGGATTATGCAGTCTATGACAAACTCACGGCCGAAGCCACCGACGATATCTCGGCACTTCACGGAATAGCGAAGTCGGATGTGGAGAGCTTCAACGCGCTGGTCAAGAGTCTCGACGTGCCGGCAGTTATCGTAAAGCCGGCCAAGGATTGACCCCGACTTCTTTGTAAGAAGGGAAAGTCTGCGTTAATTTGATTTGAAATTTTAAGGAGATGAAAGTGTTCAGAAAATTCGGGATGACTATTGGATTTCTTCTTGCGCTCTTGAATCTCGGTTTTGCGCAGTGGCCGGGAGTGCAGGGAGGCAGAGTGCTGCTTGCCAACGGATGGTGGCTTTCACCTGCCGGGAAGTCGATCGAACTCAGTACTCTTCCTTTGAATGCGGCCGTTTCGCCGGACCAGAAGTACGTTGCAGTGACCAACGACGGGATGAGGAAGCCGCTCCTCATGCTTGTCGACCTGCGGACTCACGAGGTCGTGCAATCCGTCGGGTTGAAGGACAGCTGGCTGGGGATCGCCTTTCACGGAAACAAGCTCTTCGTTTCCGGCGGCAACCAGAACTGCGTGTACACCTTCAACCTGGTAAGCAGTAAGCTCGTTGACTCCGATACGATTTCGTTTGCCCCGCCGCATCCGAAGGCGTTCGCGTTCGCGGCTGGTCTCGATGTGCGTGGGAACATGCTTGCAGTTGTGTTCCGGGGCGATAGCACGCTGAGGTATTACAATCTTGATACAAAACAATTTCGGATTGTGAAGCTCGACGGGATGCCGTATTCGTGCAAGTTTCTGAGAAGCGGGGTTCTACTTGTCTCCA
This sequence comes from Candidatus Kryptoniota bacterium, assembly GCA_046706365.1. Taxonomy (GTDB): domain Bacteria; phylum Bacteroidota; class Ignavibacteria; order Kryptoniales; family JAKASW01; genus JAKASW01. The sequence continues at coordinate 12,450 of JBJKPN010000097.1, forward strand.
TGTGGAGCTCCAGGAAGATTGAAGCCTTCCGGGGGACCGGGATGGTTTATGAAGTTCCGACTGGCGACCACCCGACCGAAATAGCCGTAACGAAGGATAACCGTACGGCGTTTGTGGCGAACGCAAACGACAACACGGTGACGATGATAGATTTGGTGAACCACAAAGCGCTCGAGAACATATCGATATCACTCTATCCGGATTCGCCCGAAGGATCGACGCCGAACTCCGTCTGCATCACGAGCAATGGCAAATACGTTCTCAGTGCCAACGCAGAAAACAACTCGCTTGCCGTAATAAAGATCGAAAATCACCGGGCAGTCCCGGTCGGGTTCATCCCTGTCGGCTGGTATCCGACGAAGGTGATGACGTTAAACAACGGAACCGTGCTTGTCATAAATGGAAAGGGGAACCGCTCGCTTCCGAATGCGGATCACCAATACATAGGAAGGCTATTCAAAGGGACGCTTTCTTATTTCCCGTTTCCGAACGGTAAGGAACTTGCAGATTATACTAAAGAAGTTTATGCAAACACCCCATACCGGCCGAGCGACAGGATCGAGGCAAAGGTCGACCGGAACAATCCCATTCCCTACAAAGTCGGCGGGAAGTCCCCGATAAAGTATGTCTTCTATTTCATAAAGGAGAACAGGACGTACGATCAGGTCTTCGGAGATCTGAAGGAAGGAAACGGCGATTCGAGTCTCGTCCTTTTCGGAAATAAAATCACTCCGAACATCCACCAACTTGCAACGGACTACGTTCTTCTGGACAACCTGTATGCGAACGCCGAGGTAAGCGCTGACGGGCACAACTGGTCCACTGCCGCTTATGCGACCGACTACGTGCAGAAGAGCTGGCCGAACAATTACGCCAGGCGCGGGGCGCCCTACGAGTTTGAAGGCGGTCAGCCGACGGCGAGTCCCTCCGCAGGATATCTTTGGAACCTCTGCGAGAAGTATCATGTGTCCTTTAGGGACTACGGCGAATTCGTAGCCAGCAATCCCGACACTTCCGATCCGAATACGCCGCGTGAGAAAGCGCTCGACGGACACACCGACCTTATGTATCGTGGCTGGGATCTTGACTATTCCGACCTCAGCAGGTACAACACCTGGAACATCGATTTTACCAGACTTCTGAAAGAAGGAAAGGTCCCGCATCTCAGTATCCTCAGACTTCCGAACGATCACACTGCGGGCACGAGGAAGGGATCGCTCACACCGGAGGCGATGGTTGCGCAGAACGACTATGCTCTCGGGCTGTTTGTCGACAGGATTTCACACAGTCCGATTTGGAACGAATCCGCAATTTTCGTGATTGAAGATGACGCTCAGGACGGCGCCGATCACGTCGACGCGCATCGCACGGAAGGGCTCGTGATCAGTCCATATGTGAAGCGGCATTATGTCGACAACACATTCTACACCACCTCTTCAATGCTGAGGACGATGGAGCTGATTCTCGGCCTTCCTCCGATGAGCCAGTACGATGCTGCTGCGAACCCGATGTTCAACTCGTTCACCACGAAGATCGATACTGCGTCCTATGCTGTTTTACAGCCGCTGACAGATATTCACGCGAGGACGCCGGATGATGCTTACGGACAGACCATAATGGACAAGTTCGATTTGGCTCACGCCGACATGGTGCCGCCGCGATTGTTCAATGAGATCCTGTGGAAGTACATAAAAGGTACGAATATGCCTGCTCCGACCTACTCGATATTGTCGGCGGGAAGCGGTGACTAGAGAGTTACAACTGCGACTTGCCTGGCGTTGAAGCAATTCCTGCGGCAAAGTGAGTCGCAGTTACCCCCGCCTTATCTTTAATGCTTTCAACTCCTCCTTAGACGGGAATCTGAACAGGAAGAGCAGGACGAAGAAAGCGACGAGTGCCGATGCCTTGAACAATTGTTCGTGAACCGTTGCGAAGAGTTCATGACGGAACGTGTGCGCCAGTACAACCACTGCCAGCGCAATCCCGATTTTCGACAGCCTGCCGAATTCATACCTGATCGGATAGAAATGGTGTGACACGAAGTAAAGTACGATCGCCATTCCCGCATAGGCAAAGAATGTTGCCCAGGCGGCGCCGAACATCCCGAACTTCGGAATCAGGAGGAAATTCACAACCACGTTGATCGCGGCCCCGATCCCGGTTATGTAGGGCAAATGTGAAGTCTTCTTCTCGATGTATATGCCCGCCATGAAATTGACGTACAGGCCGTTGAAGAGGTAGCCGAGAAGTATTATCGGCACTATTCCCAGCCCGGACCAGTAGGACGGATTTATAATGAACCGATGGAAGACGTGAATCTTGACGATGTCATCGACGTAAAGCGAAACGACAACGACGACGATCGCACTGAAAAGGGTGAAATACGTCAGGATCCTCGAGTAGAGCTGCTTGGCGTCGGGATCCGTTGCGTGCGTGAGGAAGAACGGGCGCCAGGCATAGTCGTACATCGAAACGATGAGCATCATGAATATTCCGAGCCTGTAATTTGCCTGGTAGATGCCGACGGTGCTTTCGTTGGTAAGTGCGAGTAGAATCGGCCTGTCGATGACCTGTACCATCATAGCACCGAGCCCGGCCGGTATGTACGGCAGACCGAATTTCAATAATTCCAAATACAGCTCTCTGTGGAAATGCAGTCCGAGTCTCTGGAAAA
>JBJKPN010000098.1:0-8849 GCA_046706365.1 Candidatus Kryptoniota bacterium
TCAACGCAGCATGGTAACCAAGTCCGGCCGCAATTTTCAGGCCCGCCGGATCCTTTATACCGCTTTCGCTGACACTCACTATATCGTTCGGGATCATTTTCGACAGCCTCTCCGATACCTCGGGCGATACTTCAAAAGTGGCAAGGTCGCGATTATTGACCCCGATTATCTCCGCTCCCGAAGAAAGCGCTACATCAAGTTCTTCCTCGCGGTGGACTTCCACAAGCGCCTTAAGTCCGCACTCCGCCGCCAGAGAGATGAAGTTCTTCACCTTTTGCTCATCAAGCATCGCCACTATAACAAGGATCGCATCGGCTCCTATGAGAAGGGATTCATAGATTTGATATTCGTCAATTATGAAATCCTTCCTCAGAAGCGGCATCTTCGGCACCGCCTCACGTACATTCTGAAAATCCCTTATTGATCCCTTGAAGAAGAAAGTCTCAGTCAGGACGGACACGGCAGATGCCTTGCCCGATTCGTAACTCATCGCGACTTCCGCCGGATCGACCGCTTCCGCAATCATTCCTTTGGACGGGGAGGAGCGCTTCAATTCCGCTATTACTTTGATCCTGCCGCTGCCGTCGCGGGAAATTGCCTCCTTGAAGTCGTTGCCCGGCCTGATGCTTGCCACGAGATCCTTCAACTCGCTCATGGTGAGAACCGCCTTTGCCTGCTCGACAGCATTTCTCTTTATGCCGACAATCTTGTCCAGGAAATTCACTACTTCTTGTTCTCCGATCTTCTTGAGACTCCGGCTGCACGGCCTTTCGCCGGCTTTCGATGCGTCCGTCTGGCTTCGGACAGCTGTGTCCCGCTCTTGCGCTGCCGCTTTCCGCGTTTAGTTGATTTCCGGGCAATTCGTTTAGGCCTCCCACTCTCGACTTCGCCCCCGCCTGCGGGCTTCTCTTTCCCAGCAGCGGGTTCAGGACCTGCAGATACATCAACCGGAGTTGGGGCGGCAGGCTCTTCGGCGAGCGGAGCCGACGAAGCCTGGGGATGCTCCTTGTATGATACGCGGAGTCGCTTGATGCGATGCCTGGTTACGTCCTCAACGTAAAAATACATCTCTTCGTGATTATAGACTTCGTTCTTCTGAGGCAGCTTTCCGGCGAGTTTCTGAACAAATCCCGCCATCGTGTCGTAGTCTTCCTCTCTGGGTATGTCGCAGTCGAGGAGCTCATTGAATCTTTCCACCGTCATCGAGCCGGAGAAATGCACATCACCGTTCGCATCTTTTACCAATTCCGCCAGCGACTCGTCGTATTCGTCCTGGATCTCGCCGACAATTTCCTCGAGTACATCTTCGAGAGTAATAATCCCTTCCGTTCCGCCGAATTCGTCGACGACAACCGCGAGGTGGACTTTGTTCAGCTGCATTTCCCTCAGGAGCTGACTTATCTTCTTGGACTCGGGCACATAATAAGGAGCCCTGAGAAGGTCCTGAAGGACGATCGCTGCGCCGTCTTCGACCATGGTCAACAGGTCCTTGGCATAGATTATTCCCACGACATTGTCTATCGATTCCCGGTAGACAGGCATTCTTGAGTATCCTTCTTCGATCACTTTCCTTAGGACCCGCTTCGGCTCTTCGTCGATATCTATCGCGACAACGTCTCCCCTGGGTATCATGACCTCGCGGACAATCTTGTCGTTGAATTTGAGTATGCTCTCGATGAGCTCGCGCTCTAAGGCATCTATCTTTCCGGTCTCAATGGATCTGTCGAGAATTTCCTCGATGAAGTCGGACCTGTCTTCCTTTTCGCCGTCATCTTCGCTCTTCATGAACCTTGCAGCGGAGTCTATAAGAGTTGCCGTCCCCCGGTACACGCTGATCACGTACCCGAATGCCATGGGTATGACGAACGCTGCTGCAAAGATCAGGGAGATGACGTGCAGCGCCGGCAGGCTTCCTGCATCCGCAAGGCCGTCGCCGAAGAATACGGCGGAGAGAAACGATGCCACCGAGGCGAGCGCAAGCATGACGACAAAGCCCCGCCTTTCTAACCGAATGATCTCAAACGAAAAGACCAGCCCCCATCCGAACGATGCAATCAGAAGCAGCATCACGGAGAGGAAAAAGCTCCAGATCATATGCCCGTCGACTCTATGAGGGAGCGGAGCTTTTTCTCAGCAAGCCCCTTGGATATCACATCTCTTGCGCACTTTATACCTCCCGCGATGTCGCGCTCCATGCCGGCAACGTAGATCGCCGCACCGGAGTTCAGAAGGACAGCGTCGTAGAATGGCGATTCGCGTCCCCTGATCGCCATCATGAAAGCTTCCACCGATTCATCGATATTTTTTACGACCAGATCGTTCAGGTTAACCCGCTTGAATCCGAACTGCTCGGGGGTAATTTCGTAATCCGTTAACTTCCCCAGCTTGAGTTCCGAAACGCGCGTCGGGCCGCAAAGCGAAATCTCGTCCATTGTAGGTTCGCCGTTGACAACCATAGCGGCCTGGCTTCCGAGCTCTCTAAGTACCTCCGCCACGGGATGAACCAGGTCTCTGCTGTATACTCCCATCAGCTGTCTGTTTGCGCCGGCCGGATTTGTCAGTGGGCCTAGAAGGTTGAAAAGCGTCCTGACACCGAGGTCGCGTCTCACCGGTGCTGCAAACCTCATCGACTTGTGATGTAACGGCGCGAAAAGAAACGCCAGCCCGATCTCGTTAAGCGCCTTCTCCGCCTTCGGTATATCGAGCCCGTCGAGGTTCAGTCCGATTGCTTTGAGGACATCTGCACTCCCGGACTTGCTAGATATGGCCCGGTTCCCGTGCTTGGCGACCACGGCTCCGGCGGCGGAAGCGACAATCGCTGCCGCGGTAGAAATATTGAAAGTACCGGCATTGTCACCGCCGGTCCCGCAGGTGTCGAGTACTACATCCTTATCTATCCTGAGTTTCTCGGCCTTCTCGCGCATCGCGAGGGCGCCGCCGACAATTTCATCGACCGTTTCGCCCTTCATTCTGAGCGCGACGAGGAAACCTGCGATCTGGGACTCAGTCGCCTCCCCGTTCATGATTTCCAGCATCGTTCTGTAGGCATCGTCGCGGGAAATGCTTTCGCCCGCTATGAGCCGCGCGATTGTTTCACGAATCATTTCAGATGGTCAGGACTTTGTGCGATTTTGCATAACTCGGGAGTTCGCGGAAGAGGAATTCGACGAACTCCTGGCCGTATTTATTGTAAAAGTAAGTGAAGTTCAGGACCCTTTCCTGCAAATCGCGGTTTGGGAATATTGACTGTTGAAATTTTTTAGTCTGCTGCAGGACCTGCTCGTTCTTACGGCGGTAAGCCGTCGTTGTCTTTTCCTGCAAGTGCTCCAGCTGGTGTAGCATCCTCGAGATGGTGGAGTCCATCGTGCCTTCGACGGTCGGGTCCACTCTGACGATGAGTTTTCTCAGGCCTTCCACGCTGTCCCTTATTTCCGTGCTGACTCTCTCGAATTCACCCGGAATATTCTCAGGGCTGACTGCAGCAAGCGCCTTCTTCATGACAGCTTCGAAATCGATGAAAGCATCCTCAATGGAAAGCTGGTATTTCTCCATCAGCTTGGCGACTCTGTGTTCCAGTATCGTGGCGCTGCCCCGCGGGAAAAGCGGCGGCATCTCCACACCGAAGTGCTGGTACACGCCCTTGAGCTGAGCGAAGTAGGCGATTTCACCGGGCCCGGCTACATAACCCGCAGTCGGAAGAATATAGTCCTGACACACGGGCCTCAGAACGACATTCGGGCTGAAGGCGTCGGGCCTGGTCTCGAGAATCGTCCTGATCTGCTCGGGCATAAGCTTTCGCTTCGTGCCTTTGAGAAGGAACCCGGCTCCGACCGGCTCGAGCCCGCGCCTGAGTCCGTCTTCGATGTAGAACAGGTTGATAACACGGGGCTTGACCTGAACGTGATATTCCTCTTCGAGCTCCGCACTCCGCTTTATTACCTCTTCGCTCGTCCTGGGGTAAGTGGAAAACTCCTTTTCAAAAACCGGCTTCAGAAAATTTTTGACTTCAACATCGTGGGGATCGAGAAGCAGAAGAGCATTCTTCCCCAGAACCTTCGTAAGAGTCCTGGCAAAGGCCGTCGAGTATGTCTCACCCTCTTTGTAAGAATCGGTGAGTGTCTTCATCAGGCCCTGCTTGAAGTCGGTGACCGGAAGAAGTGCGTCTATTTGCTGGAATACCTGCTCGACAGACGAGTCGAACTTTATCTCGCTGAGGGGAGTCAGGTTTTCACCTTCGCCGTTGGTCAGGATCGCTTCCACCCTGACGACCTCCGAAGCCGCGTTCAGAAGATGGACGTGATTGGATTCCTCAAGATCGTGATCGTCGCCTTCCAGCCAGAAGACGGGAACGAACTCAAATTCCGGAAATCGCTCTTTCAGCTCTCCGGCGAGCTTCACAGCGCTGATGGTCTTGAATAACGTATACAGGGGTCCGCAAAAGAGACCCACCTGCTGGCCCGTTACCACGCAGACGGCGTTATCCCGGCCCAGCAGCTCCAACGCCGCCTCAAAATCCGGTGAACCGTTCAACCTCTGATTCTGCTTTCGCAGTATCTCGACGACCTTCTTTCTCTTCGGTTGAAAACTCTCCAGGACCCGCGAGAAATGATTCCTGAGCTCTTCGTCGCTGGAGAAGTCGACATTATAATATTTCCTGACCTTCTCGAAGTCGTCGAGATAATCGGTGTACAGTTTCGATTGTTCAGGCAATTCTGAAAAAGGGATATCCATAATCAGTCGAGTAATAGGGAATATTCTGTTTCCTTGTTGAAGAAATGAGCCCGGGAGGTATCGAAATACATTTTCAATTCCGATCCGGGTCTGGGATCGACGGGAGCGGTAACGCGTGCAATGATCTGCCCCGCCCTGAAGGCGAAATAGAGGTAAACCTCGTTCCCCATCGGTTCCGAGATTTCGACCTTAAGTGTCGCCGTTGCGTCGAGTTGCCCGTTGTGATAATCCTGAATGAAGACGTGCTCCGGCCTTATCCCCATGACAATGTCCTTCCCCAAGAAAGATTCCATCCTGTGTGCAAGCTGGCCGGCAATTTCCATTTTCGGGCCGTTCCCGGCTCCGACAAAATAGAGCTTATCCTCTTTCCTAATGCTTCCCTCGAAGAAGTTCATTGCCGGGCTCCCGATGAAGCCTGCCACGAATTTGTTTACCGGACTATTGTACAGATTGAGAGGCGTGTCGATCTGCTGCACCACTCCGTCCTTCATGACGACGATCCTGTCTCCCATAGTCATCCCTTCCACCTGGTCGTGCGTCACGTAGATCATAGTTGCGCCGAGCCTCTGGTGAAGCTTGGAAATCTCCGCCCGCATCTGGACGCGCATCTTGGCATCGAGGTTCGAAAGCGGCTCGTCGAACAGGAACACTTTCGGCTTTCTGACTATCGCGCGGCCGAGCGCAACACGCTGCCGCTGCCCGCCTGAAAGAGCCTTCGGCTTCCGGTCGAGATAATCCGAGATACCGAGAATCTGAGCGGCTTCTCTCACACGCAGGTCGATTTCCGACTTTGAAAACTTCCTGAGCTTCAGCCCGAAAGCCATGTTCTCGTAAACCGTCATGTGCGGGTACAGGGCATAATTCTGAAACACCATCGCGATGTCCCGGTCCTTCGGTGCGACGTCGTTCACAAGCTTGTCGTCTATCAGAAGCTCCCCTTCGGTAATCTCTTCGAGTCCCGCAATCATTCTGAGAGTGGATGTCTTTCCGCAGCCGGACGGCCCGACAAGTACAACGAACTCCTTGTCTGCTACATCGATGTTAACATCTTTGACCGCTGTCACTCCGCCTTCATAGACCTTCGATATGTTCCGTAGTGTGACTCCCGCCATTTCCTAACTCCTCACCACAAGTCTTTCGGTTGTGTCATAAAACTCGGGAAAAGAAATCTGTGCCCATTCGGCATTCTTTATAAGTGTCGTTCCACGGGCCGCCAGTCCCGCAATTGTAAATGCCATTGCAATCCGGTGATCCTTGTATGAATCGATCTCTGCGCCCGTGAGTTTTCCGGTCCCTTCGACCGAGAATCCATCGTCCAGCTCGTGAACGTTCGCTCCCATCGCATCGAGGTTGTCGACAACAGCAACTATCCTGTCGGACTCCTTTCTCCTCAGATCGTGGGCGTCGCGCACGACCGTTTCGCCCTCTGCAAAGGCCGCCAGCACAGCGACGATTGGAAGCTCGTCTATGAGTCTCGGAATCATCGCTCCGGATATCTCGATCCCCTTCAGTACCGAATGTGAAACGGTCACATCGCCGATCGGCTCACCCGCCGCCTCGCGAACGTTTTCTATACCGACCTTCGCTCCCATTGACCTGAGCACGTCGAGAAACCCGGTCCGGGTCGGATTAAGTGTAATGCCGCATGCCGTAACCGACGCGTTCGGAAACATGGCCCCGGCAGCGAGGAAAAACGCCGCGGACGATATGTCCCCGGCTACAACGTAGTGCTGGGGGCTCACTTCGAAATCGGACGATATCCTGGTCTCGAGACCGGAGGGCCCTTCTTTCTTCTTTAGCTTCAACATCCGCTCCGTGTGATCTCGAGACTCTACGGGCTCCACGACGACCGTCTCCCCTTCGGCAAACATGCCCGCGAGGAGAACGGAAGATTTCACTTGCGCGCTCGGAAGAGGGAGTTCATACCTTATGCCGTGAAAATTCCCCGACGGAAAGATCCTCAGAGGGGCGGTCATCTTGTCGGAGCCGACTATTTGCGCGCCCATCTCCGACAGCGGACCGACGATTCTCTGCATCGGTCGTTTCCGGAGAGTCTCGTCACCGGTAATAGTAGACTCAAAACTCTGTCCTGCAAGTATCCCGGTAAGCAGACGTATTGTGGTCCCGCTGTTCCCGGCATCCAGAACGGCGCCGGGCTTCGAGTATGAGAACTTCCCGTCGCTGCGAACAGTCACGATGCCGTCAATCTGCTCGATCTTGACGCCCAGCTGTCTCAGGCAGCTCATGGTGCTCTTTACGTCCCCGCCTGTGGATAAGCCTCTGATCTCCGACTTACCCTTCGCAAGTGACGAGAAAAGCAATGCTCTGTGAGATATTGACTTGTCGCCGGGGACATCAAATGTGCCGCTGACGGAGGACGCGCCTCTAACCTCGTAATCCATTGATTCAATATAAATTTGAGGTGGAGATTTTGCAATAACGGGGGATTTGGGGGAGCCGGGAACCAGCCGAGCTACAGGATGATATAACGACAGAAAGGCCCTTCGTCATGAAGATGTCTGCTTGCAGCCGCTGATTTTCAATTAATTCAGCAGACATCAAGGTTCATCAACAATAAGAGAGGCCCTTATATTTCCGGCACCTTCGTACTGCTGCATCGGTGTAACACCCGCACACTCCAACTAACAACCGCCACCCGGTGGTCCGTCGTCCGTTCATTTGAGGAGCCACTGCGGCCCGTGGTTCCTGTCCGGTCCTGACACAGGCTCTTTCACTTGCAGCAGCTGCTAAGGCATGTTCCTGGCGTCGTCTTCCACGAGACTTAAGTTTATGAACCGGGCAGCCATCGGGGACAGGCTCTCAGACCTTCGAGCTGTATCCGGTTCCCTTTGCAGCGTTTTTCTTCCGCGCGTTGAGAGAGAGAATGAAGAATGCCACTCCAAGAACGATGAAAGCCGCGGGCTGTTCTGCGAACACGGCCGCTATCAGGAAAATCATGGATGCGGCAAGAAAAAGATTGCCCGACTGAAAGAACTTTTGCATTGTCTCCTCCTCATCTTGATCCTCAGACAATTCGGCAAAGCAACGGAACTTACACGAAGCCCCTGGAGTGACCTTCAGCTCCGGCCCTGTGACGAAAGCGGCATCGGCCAGTCACCCCCGGATCGCATGAACTCCGGGAAAGTGCGCATATCAGGCATGAGGGAACCGCACGCCCCCGGGTCTCTGGAATATACAATAAGAAAAGCCCTGAGTGAACCCCTCCCCCAAAAAAACTTATTTCCCTGCCTGGCATCGCTCCGGCCAGTCGGAGGCTGTCCCCAGTCAGTAGACGAAGGGGATGAATTTCTTCGTCTCTTTGGCATACTCCTCAAATTCCTTTCCGTATTTGCCGTGGAGATAATTGTCAAGCTTCGGAATATTGTAAAAGGCGAAGAAACAGAATAAGAAGAGGGGAATCGAAGCGGAGTACCAATTCCGGGTGACAATGGCGTACCCGATCACCCAGAGCAAATCGCCGAAGTAATTTATGTGCATTGAGTACCTGAAGAAGCCGTGTGTGTAAATCCTTCCCTTGTTGTTCGGGTCCCTCTTCCAGATGTCTCTCAGAAGCTCTCCCGCTGTATTGAGCGTACAGCCGACGGCAAACAACAATATCCCGATGTAATCGAGCCAGCCGACGGCGTTCGAAGCCGGAAGCACGAACAGGCTGTATCCGACGTAATAGAGGGCGAATGCAGTAGGAATGTTCAGGCTCTCCTGCCACGAAATCTTCCTTTTGACCAGGTAGAACATGGTGAATGCGATCCGGAGGAATATGACGATGTTGAAGATGAATATGATGGCTCTCCGGTCTGTCGAGCCCGCGGCATTATGAATGCCGAATGTAATACGGATAAAACTTCCTCCATGCCCGAAGAGTATCCAGTATGAAATGATGAGGAAGATTATTTCAACTAAATGGATGACAATCTTCTGAGGTATACTGCTGTCCTTCTCACCGTACAATTCCATTTTATCTCCTCTCTGAAAACTATGATGCTCGATGTCCGGAAGTCAACCGTGGGTCACTTCTTTTTCGCTATGTAGACAGTTGTCGTGACCTTTGCTTCAAATGTGCTCCCGATGGCTCCGAAAAGTTCCTCGACTTTTGGAGA
>JBJKPN010000099.1:0-37980 GCA_046706365.1 Candidatus Kryptoniota bacterium
CGGATATGAAGCCCTTGAGCGTAACGCCCTTCTTTCCCGGACGCAGGACCAGGTAGCTCAGCAACAAAGAGAGATAAACAGCAGGGAGAAAGATCACGATTCCCAGCCCGAACCCTGTCAGGATAAGTCTACCCAGTTCCAACGAGTAAATGTCGGCAGCCTTGACAATATACAGTGCAAGAAAACTCAGCCCCACCGCTTCAAGAAATGCAATGAGGATCGTGTAGTTCTTGTGCTCGGCGAGAACTATTCTCCGGAGAGCGAAGACAGGATTGCGCCAGACGTAGTAAACGGTGGAGAAAAGGTCGAGAGTCTTTACGTTTTGCTGAAGAAATCCTCCGCATGAGACGCATTTGAGGGAAAAGTCGAGATTTTCCGCACTGCAAACCGGGCACTTTGGCAATTGATCACCGCTTCCTGGGAACTGCCGAGACGGGTGGGCCGGTTTCAGACTGGGCAGTCATACAAGTCTATCCGCCGTGGCGGTCAACGGCTCGAAGCGGGCGGTGAAATGCCTTAAATACTGCGGGCTGTAAGTCATCCTGTAGCCCGGAACCGTTTCTCTTCGTTTAAACACATCGATGATGGCCTCTGCGGCGAAATCGACATGACTTTGAGTATACACGCGCCTCGGGACTGCGAGCCTCACGAGCTCGAGGCGTGCCGGCTCAAACTTTCCATCTGTCTCCCTTCCAAACATCACAGACCCAATCTCAACACTCCGGATACCGCCTTCGATGTAGAGTTCCACCGCAACGGCCTGTCCGGGGTAAGCGTGCGGCGGAATGTGCGGGAGAAACTTGCTTGCATCGATGAAGACTGCATGACCGCCCGTCGGAACGAGAATCGGAACTCCTGCTTTCTGCAGCTTCTCGCCGAAGTACTCTATCGACCTGATGCGATATTTCAGATAGTTTTCGTCCAGAACTTCGTCCAATCCCTGCGCCATTGCGTCGAGGTCTCTTCCAGCCAGCCCGCCGTAAGTCGGGAAACCTTCCGTCATTATGAGCAGGCTGCGCGCCTGCTCCGCAAGCGAAGCATCGTTGAGTGCGAGGAATCCTCCGATGTTCACCAGTGCATCTTTCTTCGCGCTCATCGTGCAGCCGTCCGCGTAACTGAACATCTCGCGCGCGATATCGAGCGCACTCTTATCCGCGTAACCGCGTTCCCGGAGTTTGATGAAGAATGCGTTCTCGGCAAAGCGGCAGGCGTCGAGGAACAGAGGAATTCCATACTTACTCAGAAGCGCCTTTGTTTCCCGTATATTCTTCATGCTGACGGGTTGCCCGCCTACCGAGTTGTTTGTAACCGTCAGCATGCACAGGGGTATGTTTTCCCTGCCGACATTCTTGATGAGATCCTCAAGCTTGTTCAGGTCCATGTCGCCCTTGAAGGGAGCGTACTCGCCGGTCTCGAGCGCCGAAGGCACCGGGAGATCAGCTGCGGTCGAGCCCGAAAACTCCACATTGGCGCGCGTCGTGTCGAAGTGAGTATTGTTGGGAATAACCTTGCCGGGTCCTCCCACAACAGTGAAGAGAATCTTTTCAGCTGCTCTTCCCTGGTGAGTCGGAATTATATGGCTCAGGCCGGTTATTTCCTTAACTCTTTCTTCGAACTTGAAGAAACTGCGTGAGCCGGCGTACGATTCGTCACCGTCCATCATAGCCGCCCATTGTTTTGAACTCATCGCTGCCGTGCCGGAATCCGTGAGGAAGTCGATAAGTACATCTTCAGCTTTGAGCATGAACAGGTTGTAGCTGGCTGCTCTAATTGCCTGTTCGCGATATTCGCGAGTCGTGAAGCTCAACGGCTCGACGGATTTGATTTTGAACGGCTCGATTATGGTCGGACTCATTTTTGTATGTCGTACGGTCCTATAGAATCGGGATAAACGTTCACCGATATCGCGTAATTGAGAAAACCGTCAGCATGCAATTGAAGAAGATCGCCGTTGGCCGAGACGACGCTGTACTTCGCAATATTGTTCGAATCAGGCTGGGCAATCGAGAGGAATGTGAAACCGGTAAATGAGCCGCTCCCCCCGGCAAGCTCTTTGGGCTTCCTGTACCAGCCCTGGGCCGATGCAGCTATGTGGTTCAGTTCGTTCACGGTTTCGTTTATCTCCACGTCTTGTTGGTTCGATTTGAAGTAGACATATGCGACGGAAATTCCGAGCGCTACGACGACGGCCACAAGCACGAGTAACAACAATTGTTGCGTTCCCATTCTTTTGAATCCTCCTTTTCTGTGATGGTTGAAGGTACCGTTTCTTTGTGCTTTTCAACTAGGCCCTCTCGGTAGATACAAATAATATTATCGGACATATTCATCAAGACTTTAATGCTGCAGATCCTTCTCCTTCACCGGAGCGTTCGAAGATATTGACTTTACGGTGCGCTCCAGAATGGCAACAAAAGCATTCACGTGCTCCTCTTGAATTACAAGAGGCGGCAAAAGTCTTAGAACGTTCCCGTTCGTGCAGTTTGCCAATACCCCGTTGTTCATAAGCTGACGTACTATCTCGCCGCATTCGGTCTTCAATGCCACTCCAACCATAAGTCCGAGCCCCCGCACCTCCATAACAAGGTCATCGTGGACTGACTTGAATTCAAGGAGCTTTTTCCGAAGATAGTCGCCAATTTCATTTACATGGCGATCGACATGTTTCTCCGTAAGTTCCTTCAATGTTGCGAGACCGGCCGCACACGAAACCGGATTGCCCCCGAAGGTAGTTCCGTGCATTCCGTATTCCAGCGTGTTCTCGATAGCTGCATCGACCAGAATTCCGCCAAGAGGCAGTCCTCCGCCGATAGGTTTCGCGATCGTGACGAGGTCCGGCCGGACCCCGAAGTGCTCGAAGGAGAACAGCCTGCCGGTGCGGTATATTCCCGCCTGAATTTCGTCCGCGACAATGAGAAACTTGTGCTTCTGTTTCAGCAGAAAAAGCTCGCGGACGAATTCTTCCGATACGACGTTTACGCCTCCTTCACCCTGAACGAATTCAATGAATACGGCTTCGGTCTCTGCACTCACTTTCCTGCGGAGCTCTTCCGTATTGTTGAAGGAGATGTGATCCACATCCGGCAGAAAAGGTTCGAAGCCCTGTCGGTACTTGGGCCTGTCCGTCAGAGAAAGTGCTCCGATGGTTCTTCCGTGAAACGAGTTTGTCAGCGCGAACAGCCTGGACTTCTTTTCCCTGCTGCCCCATTTCCGCGCAATCTTGATAGCTCCCTCTATTGCTTCTGTCCCCGAATTGGTCAGAAAAACTTTTGAGTATCCGGACAACTTGCATAACATTTCAGCCAGCTCAACCTGCGAGTCCATATAGAACATGTTCGACATGTGCATGTAGCGGTCGAGCTGCGCGACGATCGCGGACTTGACGCGGGAATTGTTGTAGCCAAGTGCGTTTACCGCAATCCCGCCCAGGAAGTCGAGATACCTTTTCCCATCCTTTGCGTAAATGTACACGCCGTCCGCATGATCGACTTCGATGGGAAGGCGTTTGTATGTCTGTAAAATGAATTGTTTTTCCTTATCGTGCAGATTCATCTCTTCTCCGTCAGTTATACATTGAGTCAATCAAGTTAGCATGCAACTGTTCCACGACCTTCCTTTTCACCTTGAGCGTGGGAGTAAGGCAGCCGTTCTCGATTGTGAATTGAGTAGCCAGAAGCCGGAATCTTCTGACCTGTTCATATTTCGCAAGATCCTTCTGCAGAATATCGATGTCCTTTTTGACCGCTTCGATTACCTTCTCGCTGTTCATGAGATCTTCTTCATTATCATACTTAATATGGTGTTCTTTTGCGAACTCCCGCAAGTATTCGAAGTCCGGAACTATGAGAGCCGTATTGAACCTCTTCTTGTCACCTATCAGGACTATCTGGTCGACAAACTTGCTCTGCTGCAGCAGGTTTTCTATCGGCTGCGGCGCGATATTCTTTCCTCCCGAATTCACGAAAAGGTGCTTCTTCCTGTCCGTGATGACGAGGAAACCGTCGGTGTCGAAATGTCCGATATCGCCCGTGTGGAGCCAGCCTTCCTTGTCAATCGTCTCTCTCGTCGATTCTTTGTCCTTGTAGTAACCCTGCATTACGTGTGGCCCCCGGGTAAGTATCTCTCCGTCGTCATCTATCTTTACCTGGACGTTGCGAAGAGGCTTGCCGACCGTGCCGAACTTGTAATCGTCGGTCCTGTTTGCAGAAATGACCGGCGAACATTCCGTCATTCCGTAGCCTTCGACAATCATTATTCCGACGGCCTCAAAAAATTCACCGAGCTCCCGTGACAGTGCGGCCCCGCCGCTAACAAAGAACCTTATCCGTCCGCCGGTTCTTTCCTTAAGTTTCGACATGACAAGCTTGTCTGCAAGTATGTATTCCGAGCGCAGGAGCGGGCCCACCATACCTTTCTTTTTCGCGGCGACATACTCCCTGCCGACAGCAAGGGCCCAGTTGAAGATCTTTTTCTTCGCGGCCGAGCTTGCATCCACATTTTTCATAATTGTCGCATGAATACGCTCGAACAGCCTTGGCACGGTCGTAACCAGCGTCGGCCTGACCTCCAGCAGGTTCTGGGCGACCGTCTCGATGCTCTCGGCATATGACACCGTCGCGCCCGCGGAGAGCGCAGTGTAATAACCTGCCATCCTTTCGAAGCTGTGAGAGATCGGAAGAAACGACAAGAGCGAGTCCTGATCGGTAATGGATATGTGCTCGAGCGCGCCTTTGATATTGGAAACGAAGTTTGCGTGCGTCAGTAATACCCCTTTAGGCTCGCCCGTGGTTCCGCTCGTGTATATGATTGTCGCAAGGTCGTCAGGTTTTGACTCCGTCAGCCATCGCTTGAACTGGTCCCGGTGCTTGTCCCTGCTTTTTCGTCCGAGCTCGTACACCTCGGAGAAATCCACCACTGCCCGATCCTTTGGATTCTCCTTCGGGTTCATGATGATGATTTGCCGGAGATTCTTCAGGTTATCCCGAATGCGCATCGTCTTGCTCAGCTGGTAGCTGTTCGATACCACGATGAATGAGACGTCCCCATTGTCGAGAATATATTCGATCTGCTTCGCGGTAAGAGTCGGGAAAATCGGTACGTCGACTGCACCGATCGCAAGAGAAGCGAGATCGCTTACGGGCCACTCCGGCCTGTTCTCCGAGAGGATGGCTATCTTCTCACCGCGCTTCAGACCAAGTGAATGCAGCCCGTGCGCGAACAACTCTACCTTCGAATAGAACTCATCGTAGGTTATGCCTACGTACTTTCCTTCGAGTTTGTACCTGTATACCTCTTTCCCGATGCCCGCATACTTCTTGCAGAGCCCGGAAAACATTTCCGTCAGAGTATCGAACTCTACAGCAATGCCCATTCACCCCTCCTTACAGCGGCTCTCGTTATCAAAAGACTGTCCTGTATGATAGCCTCCATCTGAATTCCACGTTGCTGGCACTTCCTGCCGCGGCCGGCTTGTTGACATACAGCGGCATGTCAAACTGAATTTGCGACATGTTTACAGTATGAAACAATGACGTGCCTTCATTGAAAAATAGCTTAAAGAAGTGCTGAATATCAAATACAAATCCTATTCCAGCGTCTTCGTGAAAATGTGCTGAATTTTCGATGTTTTCGCCTTGTCCGCCGATAAATGCGGCATCATAGAAAAGGCTAGTCCTGAAAAGGTCCAGGGTCGATCCAACGAGCCCGGACCCGGAGGCGTGCAGAAAAGGAACAAGGGAGCCGAACCGCAGCTCCAAATTCCCGGCATCGAGCTTGTCGCCTGCCAGAAAAGAGTTATATCCTCGGACGTCACCGCCACCGGGTATCCTGGAATTCTGCTGGACCTGAAGTGGAAGCGTCCCCGCGGCCCTCAAAAGCGGGTAGTTGAACATATCGAGTGGACTTCCGCCTGCCAGATAGAACCGGGTCATGACGGGCACGTTGCCTGACGCCCGGCCGTCGAAAAGTCTCAGCGCGAGCGTGTTGCTTGAGAATTTGTAGTACGACCGCAGTTCGAGAGATCGTTTTGAGTAATTGAAAACATCTGTTCCGAAGAAAGGCACTGAAGCTTCATAAGAGGCATTGAAATCCACTTCGAAGTCCTGCCAGAAATTCCGGTAGTGATATTCTGCCTTCACAAAATCCATCCGCTCCTTCAGGAGCCAGGTGGATGGGTTGAGAAGAAAATCTGTCCTTTCGGCCATAGCACTGTTTACCGAGAAACTCAAGGTATGATACGGAGGGTAGCTGTAATGTGCCGCAAGTACTTTTGAAATACCGAATGAATAGAAGTCGATTCCGTCAAGACGCTCTGCCTTGAGGTACAAGCGCGGAGATCTGGAGACAAATGGTACAGTCGTGCTCGGGTAAAACTCCCGATTTACTGATGTCCCATGATTGTCGTACTCGAAGCTGTAGTCCAGCTCTGCGTTTTTCAGGTGGGTCCCGTACCACACCCCGGCATGAAAGTCGTGCAGGTAGCCGAGATAACTCCCGTTCAGCCTCAAGCCGTACTTCATGCCGTCGGTCGTATTGTACCAGAGACTCGGTCTCCACTGGAGGAGATACGCATCGTTTGGGAAAAAATTGACCATCGTATTGTCGAACCTGAAATCCACCTTAGGCATCGGCCATGTGTTATTGAGCCTGTTTACGTCGGCAATCTGTTGGCCCGGGTTGATCTCCGCGTGGCCGACCGGGGAGTTAGTGTAAACATTGTAAGTTCTCCGAACTTCCCCGCTTTGCCAATCAATCACCTTAGTGTTCAGCACGTAGTCGGTTCCGTCTTTCAGGTACAGGTGAATGTCAAGCGGCATTACTATCTGCCCATGCCTGCTTATCGTAATTCTGTTCTCAAACACCCTTCCCGTGTCGGTTTGCACCGGCCTGGACGCCACGGATTTTATTCCGTAGTCGCAAGTATAAGTTCGGTCCAGCCACTCGGTGAAGAACCACCTCAGGTCCTTTCGCCCGCTGACTTCCTCCGCCACGCGGAAAAAGTCTTCCGGGTAAACATGCTTGAACTTGTATTCGTCGTAATATGTCTTCATCACATTCCAGAATGTCGAGTCGCCGAGCACGTATCTGAGCATGAACATAACGTCTGTCGTCTTCGCGTAAATGGAGATGTCCTGAAGGAGTGGTTCCGCGAAATGATCGGGGTGACTCATGACCGGCTCTTCGTAACCGGTATGTGCCAGGTAAAGATAATCTGCGAGACGTTCCGAGCGCTCGTCGGTGTTTGGGAACGCCAGCAATTTCTGGTACCACTTTGTCCAGACATAGCTGTTGTCGTATCTCCCGTAATACGATTCTAAAGCAAGAGTCGTATTGAAGGTGTTGAATCCTTCGTCCTGGAATCCAAATCTGGTTTCATTGCTTCCGATCATCATCGGATACCACTGGTGGCCAAGTTCGTGCATGGTCGTACGCGCCAGTTTGTGATCGTTGGCTGCTCCCAGGTGGCCGATGAAAACGACGCCGGGATACTCCATCCCGCCATACTCGGGGCTCTGGACTATGTATGCCTGTTTGTAAGCGTACATCCCGAGATGTTCCGAGAAAAACCTGATCGCGTGACGCCCCATTTTTGCAGTCTCGCTCCAGTACTTTGCCCGGTTCTTGAAATACAACGAGTGTATTGCGATGCCGTGCCAGTGGGCCACGTCCCAGATGAAATACGGATCGGCGGACCACGCGAAGTCTCTGACCGTGTCGGCGTGGAATTTCCACGTAACCATCCGGTTGTCTGCCGGAGTAAGTACGCGGTTTGAAAAATCTGCAATATGGAAAGTGTGCTGGTGAGATTTTGATTCGTTTAACCTTCGAATAACGCTGTCGGGCAGCACGTCTTCAGGGTTCACGAGAACGCCTGTGTGCCCGATGATGAATTTCCTGGGAAGTGTGATGTTCACGTCGAAAGTGCCGTAGTCGTCGTAGAATTCGCCGCGATCCATGTACTGGTCAGTGTCCCAGCCGTATTTGTCGTAAACCGCGACCTGGGGATACCACTGGGCGATGTCGTAGTCTTCGCCGACGTATCCGGCCCTGTCGCTCCCCTCGGGCACCCTGCCGGTCCAGGTAATATAAAAAGTCACCGCTGAATCGCTTTCAAGCGGGTGCGGGAGAAAAACTTCCGCGAGTGTATTGTCGACGTTGAACTTCAGCGATACTCGCTTTCCGTCAACCAGTAATGCACACTCGTTCATGGTCATACTTCCTGTCGTAAGAAGCCCGTAACGACGCTGACGCATCGCCTGCTTGTAGCCGTAGCTCTGCTTGTTGAACAGGTTCCAGTACAATCTGATGTAGACCTTGTTCAGCCGGTCGGGTGAATTATTCTTGTAGTAAAGAGTCTCTTCACCGTCGATGGTGTGAATGCTGTCTAATAAGGTGGCATTGATTGTGTAGTGCACGTATTGCTGCCAGTAAGGATTCGTGCCGGAAGTCTGCCCGACACCATACGAAACATTCACGACGAGAATCACCGATATAAAAGGCAGCAAACGATTTGTCATAATTTCACTCCGTTCTTTTTCCAAGATGCGGGACCAAAGGGATGACTGACTTTCAGATGGTCCCCAGTCCCAAAGCCCTCTTCTTAACGCGGTCGGTGAGACACAAATCCCTCTTCCGGGATTCCTGCAGTATTACTCTTTCGCCTTTCTACCCATGTAGGAAGACAGCAGGAATGCAGATCCGATTACGATCATCAATATTCCCCAGATGATGTTGACATTGAGATTGAACGACTTCTTATAGACGGAAGCCGGGCCGATAATTCCGTACAGGAGCAGTAATATGCCGTAAAACTCCAGGAGACCGCCGAGTGGAATCTTCAAATCAAACATGTGTTTTCGTCCGGGTGATGTTTCCATTTTCATTCTCCTATTCTCACCAGAAGATGATATTCAGTGCGACCATTACGACGATCGAGACAATTGCCCAGAACCCGGGTTTGCGGAAAAGGGTCTCGGTCGAGCGTGCCCTTGGAGTCAAGCTATAAACGAGCCCGACGAGCGAGCTTTCCTCTTTTTTCGCGGTGAACAGGCTCACTATTATGGTCACCACGAAGTCGGTGCACCATGCCCACCACGCCTGGTAAAAGTTCGCCGCCATTTCGCTTGGATAGTGAATGATGCCCGGTCTGTAAAGTACAAAGTAATGAAAGGCAGCGGCCAGTATACCGCTCAACAATCCGAAGAAGCCGCCCCATGGCGTTGTCTTCTTCCAGAACATCCCAAGCAGGAAGGTGGCAAACAAAGGTGCGTTGAAGAATGTAAAGATAAGTTGCATGTAGTCCATCAGATTGGGAAACGATTGGACAATATATGCGGTCCCGATGCTGAAGAGGACGCCGAAGATAGTTGCGTACTTTCCCATCTTCAGGTAGTGCTCATCGGGCATATTCTTCTTTATATAACTTCCGTAGATGTCGTAGGTCCAGACGGTATTGAACGCCGTTACGTTGCCCGCCATGCCTGACATGAAGCTTGCGAGCAGGCCCGTTATCGCAAGCCCGAGAATTCCGTTTGGAAGATAGTGTGCGAACATCAGGATCAGAGCCGAGTTATAATCGGGAGTAGCACCTGCATGTCCGGTCATCCCCGGAAGGATCTTGAATTGAGGCAGCAAAGCGACGGCAAGGAGTCCGGGTATCACGACAATTATGGGCACGAGCATCTTCGGGAAGGACGCCACGAGCGGCGTACGCCTGGCCGCCGCAAGATTCTCGGATGCCATTGCCCGCTGCACAACGAGGAAGTCGGTTGTCCAGTAGCCGAACGAGAGGACAAAACCGAGACCGAGGACGACGCCGAGCCAGTCGACACCCATAGGGTTATCGGATGCCGAGCCCATGTGCTGCCACGCGTGCATGAAGGATGGCGGGATTCTCTGAACGAGACCCTCGAATCCTCCTACCGCATGCAGCCCGATATAAACGACAGGGAGAAGACCCAGCCAGATAAGAAAAAATTGAATGACCTCGTTGTAAATGGAAGAAGACAATCCGCCGAAGAATACATAAATCAGCACAACGCCGGCAGATAGGAGGATGCTTGAAGTCAAAGTCCAGCCGAGCATCAGCTCGAAGAGAAGCGCCATTGCGTACATACTGATACCGCTCATTAACAGCGTCATTATCGCAAACGACAGTGCGTTCAGGCCGCGGGTTGCCTCGTTGTATCTGAGCTTCAAATATTCCGGGACGCTCCTCACCCTGCTGCTGTAGTAAAACGGCATCATAAAAATGCCGAGGAAGATCATCGCAGGAATCGCCCCGATCCAGTAGAAGTGCACCGTCAGTATCCCGTACTTTGCCGAGTTGGCAACCATCCCGATAACTTCCAATGCTCCGAGATTGGCCGACAGGAAGGCCAGGCTTGTTATCCAGCTCGGAAGAGATCTGCCTGAAAGAAAGAAATCCTCGCTCGTCTTCATATACTTCTTCAGGGCATATCCGACGACGATTGTCATTACAACGTAGGCAGCGAGGATCGCATAGTCGATGGGATTGAGCGAGATGACCGGTGTCATATTACCTCCAGTGTATTGGCAAGAGTAGGTGTGGGGCTTCTATGAGTGTGAGACCAATCTCATTATCCGCGCCTCTGAGATTGAAAGTCATCTATACCCTGCGGAAGATGGTAATGTCATTTCAGGTAAATATAATATCTCACGACAAAGCGTCAAATCATGAGCCGCGAACCGGGACGGTTTGAGTACACACCGCGCTCGTGCTATATTTCAGCGTGAGGCTGTCTCTCTACATATTGAAGCGGCATATCGGCCCGTTCGTCTTCTCAATGATCACAATCACCTTCATATTCCTCCTGCAGTTTCTCATGCAGTCGATGAACCAGATCGTCGGCAAAGGCCTGAGCCTCGGAGTAATAATCCAGCTGATAGTTTTCAACCTCGCGTGGATCATCGTGCTCGCCGTCCCGATGTCTGTTCTTGTCGCGGTGCTGATGGCGTTTGGTGGGCTCTCCTCCTATAACGAAGTGACCGCAATCAAGGGGTCTGGTGTAAGTCTGTTCAGGATGATGCTCCCGGTTCTTGTGGCGTCTGTCGGAGTCTTCTATCTGCTAGTGTTGTTCGACAACGACGTTCTTCCGGATGCTAATCATCGTGCGAAGACAATAATGATAGACATAAATCGAAAGAAGCCCACGTTCACTCTGGAGCCCGGCCAGTTTTCTCAGGAGATTGAAGGGCATGCTATTCTCGTAAGAAGAACCGTCCCGAGTTCCACCGAGCTCTACGGGGTTACAATTTTCGACTTTTCCAATCCACAGAAATTCACGACGATCACTGCTGAGAGGGGCACGGTCGGATTCTCTCCAGACATGAAGCACCTCATTATGCTCCTCTACGATGGTGAAGTCGACCAGTACGACACCAACCAGCCGGGAGTCTATCAGAGAATGAGGTTCCAGCATCAGCAGATCGTTCTCAGTGCTGCGGGGTTCTCATTCCAGGAGTCTTCTCAGAGCGCTTTTTCGCGAGGTGACCGTGAGCTGAGCGCAGATTCGATGCGCAGCATTGTAGCCGGTCTGAAGAAAACCGAATCTATTTTTCATACGCAGTTGAACGGATATATGAGAGCCAATGTCAGGAATCTAATCTCACCCACTGCCAATCGCTTTGTCGTGAACATGTCGGGTGATTCGGCGCAGGTATTTGCAAGGGCATCGGCGAATATCTCGTCCTCCATGGGGATTGCCAACGGGATTCTGGCCAGCATGAATACGACAGAGAGACAAATCTATGCGTATCGCGTAGAGATCCAGAAGAAGTATTCAATTCCGTTTGCCGCTATAGTCTTCGTGTTCCTGGGCGCTCCCCTCGGTATGATGGCACGTCGAGGAAACTTCGGTGTGTCGGCGGGTCTCAGTCTCCTGTTCTTCCTTATTTATTGGGCGTTCCTCATTGCCGGAGAGAAACTCGCAGACCGTGAGCTGCTGAGTCCGTTTATGGCGATGTGGCTCGCAAACATAGTGCTCGGCGGGCTCGGCCTGCTGCTGACGTACAAGACTTCCAAAGAAGCCGTTATCATAAACTGGGACAACCTGACCAGATTCCTCCCGAGGAGATGGGTTTCTGAAGAAACGCTCGACGAGATTTCGAGGCGAGAACGTTGAAGAAACTGGATATCTACATAATAAAACAGTTCGTCAGCGTAATTCTCTTTGCCCTCCTTGTGTTTGCTGCGATCTTCATTCTTGTGGATGTCATGGAACATCTCAGCGACTTTCTGGACCATGGAGTGGGATTGTTGCTAATTGCGAGATACTATCTCGTCTTCACGCCCGAGATACTGAAACTCATAACCCCCGTGGCTGTTTTGATGGCATGTCTTTTTACGGCGGGAAGAATGTCCAATCAAAACGAAATAATTGTCGTAAAGTCTTCCGGGGTAAATATTTACAGGTTACTAGTACCTTTTCTCGTTGTGTCTACTATCATCTGTGCGGTAATGATTTATTTCAACGAGTGGATCGTGCCTATGGCGAACCATGAGAAATTCAGGATTGAAAAGATATACCTTCAGGAACACCGTGAGGGCTGGTGGCGAAACAACATGTTCATGCTGGACGGAAAGAACAGGATTGTCTCGATAGGATACTACGACGATGTTACGAACACAGCCGTGAAGGTGTCTGTGCAGGATTTCTCCGACACAAACTCAACGTACCTTGTGAAGAGATATGATGCACAAACAATGACTTATCAACCAAAGAATGGAGTCTGGGTCCTCAAAAACGTCTTTGAACGTACGTTTGACGGGTCCAAGCAGACTTTTCGGGCCGTGCCTACCTTGACGCTGCCTGAGATCACATTCAAACCCGCCGACCTTGAGCAAAAGGAGTTGAATCCGAACGACATGAACTTCGACCAACTCAGGCGCTTCATAGAGTTGCAGAAGAGAAGCGGAAACGATGTTGCGAGATATGAAGTCGATTACTACTCGAAGGTATCATTCCCATTTGCGACGATAATAGTTGTTTTCTTCGGTGTTCCATTGTCTGCGCGAAAGAGAAGGAGCGGGCTTGCCCTCGAGTTCGGGATAAGCATACTTATTGCGTTCATATATCTTCTCGTTATAAAACTGAGCCAGGTTCTCGGATATGACGGGATTGTCAATCCGCTGCTTACAGCATGGCTGGCCAACATTGCCTTCTTTGCCGCGGCCCTGTATAACACGGCCAAAGTCGCGAGGTGAACCCCGCCTAAGTGGCGGTCGAGTGGGGAAAACAGCACTGAGCGAAGAGGAATCCAGAGGACGAGTGAGCGCGTGATAATATCGGATTGATCGGGGGGAGCACGCTGCAAATCTAAAAAAGGTAGTGGTACTACGGAAGCCCTTAATACCCTAATGCGACACTAATTTATGGAGTCTCGACCCAAACTGCAAGTTTGAACTGCAAAAAAAATTCCACACCATGGCATTACCTTCACCATCGTAACTATACCAGTGCAGTCCCACAGTACTTCCTTCATGGCCCGTATGTAACAAGGAGATCCTGTGAGGTCAGTAACCTTCGGCATCGCCAGCGCCGCGAGGGTCGGCAACCCCTTCATATCCATGCGGCGTTACGAGGATTGCCTGCACTTCTCCGATCGCTTCTCTAGGCACGAGCTTGTAACCGCGCGATTCAAGGCTTTGCTTTACGTCGTAAACAAACGCACCCGGTTCATAATAAACGACATCAGGCACCCATTGTTGATGAATGCGGGGAGCCATCTCGGCACGGACGAGAGGCATGTGGAAATCAATTACGTTGAGCATCACTTCAAGCACAGCATTGATTATCGTAGTCCCGCCCGGGGAGCCGAGAATGAGGAAAGGCTTGCCGTCTTTCAACACCATTGTCGGGGTCATCGAACTGAGCATTCTCTTTCCGGGCTGGATAGAATTTGCCTCGGCGCCGATTGCCCCGAATTGATTCGGCGTTCCCGGCTTTGAGCTGAAGTCGTCCATTTCATTATTTAGGAAAAAGCCGGCGCCGTCCACAACTACCATAGAGCCAAAGTAACTGTTCAGAGTCGTTGTGACACTCACGGCGTTCCCTTCCTCATCGATGACGGAGTAGTGAGTCGTGTGAGTACCTTCATGGGGTGGATGAATGAGATTTGGGTAGATCTCGATGCTGGGAGTTGCGCTGAAGGGGTCGATTTCCCTGGCTACCGTATCGGCATAAGCCTTCGACAGTAAACGCTTGATCGGCACAGAAACAAACGCCTGGTCTCCGAGATATTTGTCGCGGTCGGCAAAGGCATGCCGCATTGCTTCGATTTCATAGTGAAGTGTCTGCGATGCACCGTAACCGTATTTATTCAGATTGAAATGCTCGAGAATGTTCAACATCTCTGCTAGGCAGACGCCTCCGGAGCTTGATGGCGGCATACTGACCACCTCATAACCGTGATACATGACGGTGAGCGGCTCCTTCACGACGGCGTGGTATCCTTCAACATCTTCCGCCGTAATCACTCCGCCGGTAGCCTGGTCTTCTCTGGCAATCAACTCCGGAACTCGGCCTTTGTAGAACCCGTCTCTTCCCTCCTTTGCGATTCCGATCAGGACCTCCGCAAGATCCTTCTGAACTAGAACCTCTCCTGTCCGGTACAATTCCCCGTTTTTCGAGAAGTACTTCATCGTTGATTTGAACTTTTCCAGCCCTTTCCTGTCGTGACTGAAGACCTCCTGAAGATGGCTTTCGACTGTGAACCCGTTTTGGGCAAGTGCGATTGCCGGCTGCATGACTTTTTTGAGAGGTAATCTGCCGAATCGCTCTTCAGCAGTCAGGAGACCGTCCACGTTTCCCGGCACTCCTACGGACAGCCCGCCGACCAGGCTCTTTCCGGGAATGACATTACCGGCGCTGTCTAGATACATGTTGCGGCTTGCGGCGGCGGGAGCGGTTTCGCGAGCGTCAATTGCATAGTTCCTGCCGTCTCTAAGGTGGATGATGTAATATCCTCCGCCTCCGAGGTTCCCTGCCTGGGGATAAGTTACGGCAAGCACGAAGCCGACGGCAACTGCGGCATCGACGGCATTGCCGCCCTCCTTGAGGATCTGTACGCCTACCGCGGTAGCGATCGAATCCGATGTCGATACCATGCCATGGGTACCGAACGCCGGCTTCAGTACAGATACCTGTGAAAATGAAACCCCGGCAGACAGTAGAAGAAGTAATAAGCCCTTACCTAATGGTCGCATGTTGGTCCTCTCAATTCGTCGAAGTGTCCTAATATAGCGAATTGAATCGCGATGAAAAATCGGGACTTCGTGCAGCCGGCATCTCTCCGGGAAGGGCAAATCATAACGGAGGAAGGTACGCCCGGTTAGTCTCCGCCTTCTTTGAGAAACTCCTCGGCCTTCCGGACGTCGTATTCGGATCCGATGAAAAGCGGGGTCTTCTCGTGAAGAGACTTTGGGACGATGTCAAGAATCCTTCTTGATCCATCGGTCGCCCTGCCGCCCGCATGTTCCACTATGAACGCGAGAGGTGAGGATTCGTACAGAAGTCTGAGTTTACCACCCTTGTGCTCGCGATCAGAAGGATACATGTAGATGCCTCCGTAAAGGAGATTCCTGTGGAAGTCCGCCACGAGCGAGCCGATGTACCTTGAACTGTACGGTCGTCCTGTAGACTCGTCGTCTCCCTTCAGGAACCGGATGTAGTTTTTCATCCCGTCGCCCCATCTCGAAGAGTTGCCCTCGTTGACGCTGTAGATCCTCCCCTGCCTGGGTATTTGCATGTTTTCATAAGAAAGGAGGAATTCACCAACGGATGGATCGAGTGTAAAGCCGTGAACGCCGTTGCCGGTGCAGTAAACGAAGATGGTGCTGGAACCGTAGATCGTGTAGGCTGCAGCGACCTGCCTCAATCCGGGCTGCAAGAGATCTTCCATCGTTCCCGGTCCGGAAGGAGTAACGCGGCGGTAAATTCCGAATATGCTTCCTATGCTCACGTTTGCATCAATATTCGACGAGCCGTCGAGCGGATCGTAAATAAGTACATACTTCCCGACGGGATACTTCGACGGAATTTCGAGGATGCCCTCGTTTTCCTCGGAAGCCATTGCGCAAAGGTGGCCTCCTCGCTGCATGGCATTGTAAATGGTCTCGTCGGCAAAATCGTCGAGTTTCCTGACTTTGTCGCCGCTCGAGTTTTCTCTATGAGTCGTCCCCAGGATGTCTATCAGTCCTGCTTTGCTTACTTCCCTCCAGATGAGCTTCACGGCAATTGCCAGGTCGCTCAGCAGCCCGCTGAAATCTCCCGTTGCCTCCGGATGTGCACGCTCCCCTTCGTCGATGTGATGTCCGAGCGTCATGAGCTGGGTCTTGTCCGACATGATACCTCCGTTAATTTTGTTAGCGCGGTAATCAGTTTTTGCTGCCCGTCGGGGTCATCCGGCAGGCAGAGACAACCAGCCGCATCGTCTGCGGCGGCGGTTTAACCGCCCAGTGTTTCGGCGCGCTGGCGTTTCCGTGCCAGGCGCTCCTGGTCCTTATACTGCAGTTGATAAAGCCGGTAATATATTCCGCCCAAAGCGATGAGCTCCTGGTGAGTTCCCTGCTCCCTTATCTCCCCCTTGTGCAGCACGATGATCTTGGTCGCATGCTGGACGGTCGATAGCCTGTGTGCAATTACAATGCTCGTACGGCCCTTGAGGAGATTTGCTGTGGCTTTCTGTATGAGCTGTTCAGTTTCGGTGTCTATATTTGCCGTGGCCTCGTCCAGTACGAGTATCCGGGGATCGTGGGCGAGAGCTCGCGCAAAGGAGATTAATTGTTTTTGTCCTACTGACAACGCTGCTCCCCGTTCCTTGACATCCTCATCGTATTTGGCAGGGAGTCTTTCGATAAAGTCTCCGGCTCCCACCAGTGAAGCAGCCTCCTTCACTCTCTCCATCGAGATGTCTCCGTTGCCCAGGGCAATGTTGTACTGAATGCTGCCTGCAAAGAGAAAGACATCCTGCATGACAATTGCAATATTCCGCCGCAACTCGGCCGTAGACACCTCCCGTACGTCTCTCCCGTCGACAAATACACCTCCGGAATTCACGTCGTAAAACCTCATAAGCAGATTCACAATAGACGTCTTTCCCGCCCCGGTGGCACCGACAATTGCTATCGTTTCTCCGGGATTTGCCGTGAACGAGACGTTCCTCAAAACATGATTATCCCCATCATATGCAAATGTGACGTTTCTGAACTCGATTCTTCCTTCCAGTTTTCCCAACGACGCGGGCTGGCTCGCTTCCGGGAGCATCGTTTTGTCGTCAACGACTTTGAAAATCCTTTCGGAAGACGCCATGGCAGTCTGAAGGATATTATACTTTTCGGAAAGGTCCCTGATCGGGGTGAAGAATTGTTCCGTGTATTGTAGGAACGCAATTAGAATTCCGATGGTGATACCGCCGTGCGTTCTGAAGAACGACTCCGAAACGAGGTGCGTTCCGCCGAACCAAATGATAAGACCGACGGCGATCGCGCTTGTCAGTTCTACCCCCGGATAGAACAGCGCGTAATAGAATACCGATTTTATATTCGCGTCGCGGAGTTTCGCATCGACTTCGTCGAAGCTTTTGTATGCCCTGTGCTCCCGGTTGTAAATCTGGTCGACCATTACGCCCGAGATGTGCTCCTGCAGGAAGGCGTTGATTCGTGCTATGAGCACTCTTATCTGCCTGTATGAAGAGCGGACCTTCTTTCTGAAAAGCAGGGTTATGTAGAACAATACGGGGAGTACCGTCAGCGTGACGAGAGCGAGCGGCACACTCATGATGAACATCCAGGTCAGAATCCACACGATTGTGAATATGTCTCCGAAGGCCATCACAATTCCGGATGAGAAGAGGTCGTTCAGTGCCTCAACATCGTTGGTCACGCGCGTAACGAGCCTGCCAACGGGGTTTTTGTCGAAATACTTGATGCCTAGTCGTTGAAGGTGATTGAATATTTCCATCCTTATGTCGAAGATCGTCTTCTGTCCGATCCATTGAGTCAGATAAGCTGAGGCGTAGCGCAGAAGGGCCTGAACGGCTATTACGCCGAACAATATGAGTATGATGTTTACCAGGCCTGAGATGTTTCCCCTTTCGATGAAGCTGTCTATGGCGATTTCCGTGAGGTACGGCCTTAGCGGTCCCATCCCTGAGTAAGCGATGGTTATAAGAATGGCAATGAAAACCTGGGTCTTGTACGGCTTGAGGTAGACAAGGAGCCGGCGCATCAGCCTGCCGTCGTAAGCTTTTCCTAGTATTTCTTCTTCGTGAATGTCTACTGCCATTGTCCTTTATCCGTATTCATTTCACAACGTTGGCGGGAGTTTCGTGGGAGTATGCGATTATGTTGTCCGCTGTCGTTTGCAAAATTCTCTCGACAGCCTCCACGCTGTCGAACGCGATGTGCGGAGTGATTATCACGTTTTCCCTGTTCAGCAGAATGTTTTTCTCCAGCACAGCCTTCAGATGTTCCACCGAAACGTTTCTCGTAAGCATCTGATTCTCTTCTTTGACGAGGTCCTCCCCTTCAAAGACGTCCAGCCCTGCACCTCCGAAGATTCCGGTCTCGAGAGCGAAGTGCAGTGCTTGCGGCTCGATTATTCCGGCTCGTGCGGTGTTGATGAACAGGGCACCTTTTTTTACCAAACCTATATTCTGCATGTTGATCAGATGATGAGTACCCTTGTTGTACGGGCAGTGCAGTGAGATGATGTCTGACTTCCGGAGCAGCTCTTCCAGAGTCGAATATTTGAATCCCAGAACTTCTTCGAGGAAATGGTTCCTGTAAACGTCATATGCCAGGACGTTCATTCCGAAGCCTTTGGCTATCTTGATTACATGCGACCCTATTCCTCCTGCACCTACCACTCCGAGCGTCTTCGCTTTTATATCCCATCCCTCCAGCCCTTCGGGTGAAAAATTGTTCCTGACGGTCCTGACGTATGCCTTGTGGATGTTTCGGGAAAGGGCGAGTATTAGTCCGAACGTGTGCTCCGCGACGGTATTTTCCCCGTAATAAGGAACATTAGACACTGTCACCTTCTTTTCCGCCGCGAATTTCAAATCGATGTGATTGAAGCCCGTGCTTCTCGTGGCAATGCACTTCAATCTGGGAAGCCGGGACAGGTTCGATTTATTCAGCACAGAGTAAATGAAAACCGATATGATATCGGCGTCCTTGGCAGTGGAGAGATTTTGCTCGGTGAGCGGCTCGGTAAAGAACTCGAGGCGGAACCGTCCCTTCAGCGCTTTCTTGAGAAACCGCCGGTCGGTGGGAGTTACTTCGTAGAAGTTTATCTTCATCATCTTAATCTTACATCCGCTGCAGTTCGTCTTCGAGAAGCTGCCTGTTATAGAGTTCGGCGTAAATTCCATTCCGCATGACCAGTTCATCGTGAGTTCCGGTCTCGGTAATAATTCCGTCATCCAGGACCACTATCGAATCTGCATCCTTAACAGTCGAAATCCGATGGCTGATTATTATGCTCGTTCTTTCCTTCATAACGTCCTTAAGTCCGCGAAGAATTTCCTCCTCCGTATAGGTGTCGACTGCTGAGAGGGCTTCATCCAATATTAGAATCTTCGGTTTTCTGATAATAGCTCTGGCAATCCCCACTCTCTGTTTCTGTCCGCCGGACAGCGTGATCCCGCGTTCCCCGACAACGGTATCGAATTTCTTGGAGAATGATTCGATATCCTTGTATATCTGGGAGACTTTTGCCGCCCATTCGATATCTTCCGGAGTCGCGATCTCAGTTCCGTAGGCTATGTTGTTTGCGATTGTATCAGAAAAGAGAAAAGTCTCTTGCTGCACGTAGCCGATGTTTCTACGGAGAACGTCAAGAGGAACCCTTTTGATGGGAAAGCCGTCAATCAAAAGGTCCCCCGATGAAATTTCGAGCAATCTGGGTATCAGATTGACAATAGTTGATTTCCCCGTGCCTGTCCTTCCCACGATCGCCAGGGTCGTTCCCCGTTCAATTTCGAGGTTGACATTACTGACGGCATAGTCCTCCTTGCCGGGAAATCTGAACGATACATTTCGAAAGGAGACTGCGCCATGGATTTCGTTCACCGATTTGTCGACATCTTCTCTGTCCTTAATTTCGGGCTCGGTATCGAAAATCTTGTTCAATCTTCCCATCGATGCGGCGCCGCGCTGGAAAATGCTTACAACCCAACCGAAAGCGATCATTGGCCACGTCAGGAGACCCAGAAAGACAAGGAACGCCACCATGGTGCCGAGTGAAATTGATTTCACGATGACATCGACCCCACCCCGCCAGAGGACTATAACGATAGCTGCACCGGTGAGCATTCCCATCAGCGGCCAGAGGAGCGACTGAATCTGCGCGAGCGTCAGGTTCTTCCTGACGTAGTCGAGACTCATGAATTTGAATTGTTCCTTTTCGTGGTCCTCCCTCACATAGGAGCGAACGACCCTGATGCCGGCTATACTTTCCTGGGCTCTGGCAGTAAGCGTACTATATTGCGCCTGCACCGCCTCGAAATGGCGATTTACCATCCTGCCGAGGAAGTAAACTCCCGCGGAAACAAACGGGAGAGGTATCAGCGAATAGAGTGTCAGCTTCACGTTTATGGAAAACATAAGGGCCAGAATCATGATGAAGCCCACTATCGTGTCCGATGTGTACATGATCCCCGGTCCCAATACGTTCCTGACAGCCGAAATGTCGTTCGTGCCGTGAGCCATCAGATCCCCGGTCGGCATATTGAGAAAATAGGAATACGACAGCTTCTGGACATGCCCGTAGAAATCGTTTCTCAGATCGTATTCTATCCGGCGTGAAGTGACAATTATCGTCTCCCGTGTCATGAAAGTGAAGAATCCGCTGAGAGCAGTGGTGCTGACAATGAGTGCGGCAAACTCCAGAAGTTTCCATGAAGACGGTTCTGTCTTCAGTTGATCGATCGCGCTTTTGAGAATAAGAGGCACGAACACGGTGAACATGTTCGCCAGGAGAACCGACAGGAAGCCGAGGAAGAGGGTTCGCCTGTATTTCTTGAGATACGGTACTAGTCTAAGCAGGTGTCTCATGTGTTAACCGATCGTCGTGAATCCTGTATACTTATGAAGTGCTTTAGGCACGATTACTTTCCCTTCCGGTGTCTGGTAGTTTTCGAGCAGGGCGACCATCAGCCTGGAAGTCGCAAGTCCCGACCCGTTCAGTGTGTGGACAAACTCCGGTTTCGATTTCGCGTCTCGCTTGAACCTGATGTTTGCCCTCCTTGCCTGGAAGTTCTCGAAGTTCGAACAGCTCGAAGCTTCGAGCCAGCCGTTTCGGGCCTCAGTCGCAGGCGCAAAGACTTCTATGTCATAACATTTTGCAGCCGAGAAACTCAGGTCTCCCGTGCAGAGCAACATCACCCTGTAAGGAATATTGAGGAGCTGAAGCACCTCTTCCACGTCGGCGACCAGCTTCTCGAGCTCGTCGTATGAATCTTCCGGCTTCACAAGTTTTACTAGCTCGACTTTGTTAAACTGATGTACTCTCAGGAACCCGCGAGACTCCTTGCCCCAGCTGCCTGCCTCCCTCCTGAAACAAGCGGAATAAGCCGCATACTTAGTGGGCAGTTGCTCCACAGTCAATATCTCGTCACGCCGCATATTCGTCACAGGCACCTCCGCAGTGGGAACGAGATATAAATTGTCCACCTCGCAATGATACATGTCTTCCGCCATCTTGGGAAGCTGACCCGTACCGCGCATCGATGCCTCGTTCACCATGAACGGCGGAAAAATTTCAGTGTATCCATGTTTATTAACATGCAAATCGAGCATAAAGTTTATCAAAGCCCTCTCCAGCGCGGCCCCTTTTCCGACGTAAACCGGGAATCCCGCCCCCGTAACTTTGCTGCCCCGTCCGAAATCGAGTATTCCGTTCTTTTCTCCCAGTGTCAGGTGATCCAGGAGCTTGAAATCGAATTCACCTGCTGTCCGGATCTCACCCCATCTCCTGGTCTCCACGTTGTCGTCCGAGCCGCCTCCCACAGGCACCGATGAATGCGGGACGTTCGGGACGTAAAGGAGCAGCTCGTTCAGCTTCTCACCGACTGATTTCAGGTTGTCTTCGAAGACCTTCAACTCGTCCCCTCTTGACTTTCCTTCAGCGATAAGGGCAGAAGCCTCTTTTCCCTGATGTTTGAGTTTGGCGACTTCCTCTGCAATCTTGTTGCGCTCACTCTTAATCGACTCGGACTTCTGCAGCAGGTCCTTTCTTTCGGAATCAAGTTTGAGGATTTCGTCTAACCGATCTGCTTCGTGCTTGTGATGGATTGCATCTCGTACCAGCTGAGGGTTTTCCCTTATGAACTTTAGATCAAGCATTTTATCTCGCTATTGTCTTTTTGTTGTCTGGCGCACGGTACCCGTCAGTTTCATTTGCCTCCTCATTCTGGACAGGGAGTCTCTGACGGTTGGCATTGTAATGCCGAGTTTTGTCTGTGCCTTCAAGCATATGAAACTCGAATTCTTCGGCCGCTTTGCCGGCTGACTAAGCTCTTCCGACTTGATCGGCGTAATCAGCGATGTGTCCAGGTTGAATACCTCCGCAATTTGAATGGCAAAATCATACCTTGATATCGTCTCAAATCCAGACACATGGAATACGCCAACGGCATTTCGCTGGCAGGCTTTAACCGCGGCGAAGGCCAGCTCATCCGCCAGTGTCGGATTGCCGATTTGATCGTCGACCACTCGTATGCTCTCGCCTTTCGTAAGCTTGTCTACCACCCAGAGTACGAAGTTCATCTTGACTCCGGGTGCAAAACCGTAGAGAACCTGGGTGCGGAGAATTATATAGTCGGAGAGCTTTGAAATGAGAATATTCTCGCCCGCGAGCTTC
The DNA here is from genome assembly GCA_046706365.1 of Candidatus Kryptoniota bacterium. GTDB lineage: Bacteria > Bacteroidota > Ignavibacteria > Kryptoniales > JAKASW01 > JAKASW01. The sequence continues at coordinate 22,887 of JBJKPN010000099.1, forward strand.
GTCTTGCCGTAATAGTTCAGCGGCTCCGGTTTGGACTCTTCGGTGTATCGTCCCTTGACGCCGGCGAACACGTAGTCGGTTGAAATGTGCAGAAGCCTGGCGCCGAATGTATTGGCCGCTTCGGCGAGGTACCCCACACCCGTTGCGTTTATCTTGTAGGCAGTCTCGCGTTCAACCTCTGCCCTATCCACGTTGGTATACGCCGCAGCGTTGATTATTACCGAAGGCTTAGACGACCCGACCACTTCGACAACCCGCTGGCGATCGGTAATGTCGAGCGCCAAGCACTCATCGTCCTTCCCTGTCAGATCGCACGCATAGATCCCGTATTCCGATTCTCTTTTGAAGACCTCGACGAGTTTCTGTCCGAGAAGACCTTTAGCTCCGGTGATGAGGATTCGTTCTTCAGGCATGATCCAGCGCTGCCCTCCATTTCAACAAACCACCTGGACCTGCTGCGGCGACCTTCTTCGCCGCCATCGATGCTCCCAGCTCGGCGGCCTCGATGTAGTCTTTGCCGCAAACTATCGCATGCAGAAAGGCCGCACCGAGGACATCCCCGCTGCCGGTCGGATCGACAACCGTCGTTTCCTTCGGGGCGAAATAATGCTCGGCAGTCCTTCCACCACTCATTTCAAAGAGGACAAATCCTCTCTCTGCGAGGGTTACAATCAAGGCGTCAGGTCCCGTTTCCAGAACCTTCTCGGCCAGAGTTCGCCGTTCCGGTCCGGCAGTGTCGATGATGTTCGCCTCGTCTTCGTTCATCTGAACCGTGTCGGCATGACTGCACCACTCCAGATAATCGGTGCGCGGGGCGCGCACACGCTTGCTGTCGGGCTGCAGCTGCATCACGATGTTGTGGAGGTCGAGATGGATATGCGACCCCGCAGCAGACTGCCTTATCCTGTGAAGCGTCTCAAGCTCGATGTCGCTTCCGCTGATCAGATTGAGATGTATCCCGTTTGCGGGCAGAAATGGCAATATATTTTCAAAGGGAGTCGGCCTTATGGGCTGCGTCGAGCACTCCCACCGGTTATTCTCGTCTTCATAGAAAAGGTTGACGCGCCGTGTAGGGACTTCAGCTTCATAGATCCCGGAGATATTGACAGTTGTCAATTGACTCAACAGCTGAGTGAAGTACGGCCCATCGTCGCGGTGAAGCCCGATGACGGGTACGATCTCGACACCATTGCCAAGCATCGCGCCCGCAACGATCGAATAGGTTATCCCGCCGTGTTCGTTGTACACCCTGCCATCCGCTTTGTGGATGACATCGATACACGGCTCGCCGATGACGATGATTCTCAAAGCTTGGAGCCCTTCGACCTGAATTGGCGAAGCTTCTCTTTGACGTCGACGTTTGAAAGTCCTATAATCTCGGCCGCAAGAACCGCGGAATTCTTGGCACCGGCTTTTCCGATTGCCACCGTTGCGACGGGAATTCCCGGAGGCATCTGGACGATCGAGTAGAGCGCATCGACCCCCGACAGCTCCGAGCCGCTGAAAGGCACTCCGATCACCGGCAAAGTCGTAAGGCTTGCGACAACCCCGGGAAGATGAGCTGCCATTCCCGCTCCTGCAATTATCAGGCTGTAGCCGTTCTTCTCCGCACTTTCGGCAAACTCGGCGGTCTCTTTCGGATTGCGGTGTGCACTCAGAACGTGCAGCTCATACGAAATCCCGAAGAAATCCAAATATGGAAATGCCTCAGACATCGCGGCCTCGTCGGACTTGCTCCCTATCATGAGAGCTACTTTGGGTTTATTCATCATTCTCCTTTGTGCTTGTAAACTTTTTCGGGGTCAAAGACAGGCGAACCGACTTCCACCAGCGCTCCGTCCTGCAATCTGCGGTAGAAGCAAGTGCGATGTCCGGTGTGACATGCGGCTCCGCCGACCTGGTCGATCTTGATGACGAGGGCATCACCGTCGCAGTCCAGGTACAACTCCTTGACGTTTTGCACATTCCCGGATTCTTCGCCCTTGTGCCACAGCTTCTGACGGGACCTGCTCCAGTAAACCGCCTGCCCTGTCTCGATGGTCATCTTCAGGCTTTCAGCATTCATATGCGCCAGCATGAGAATCTCGCCCGTGGTATGATCCTGGGCGACGGCCGTCACGAGACCTTTGTCGTCGAACTTAATCCTGTTCATGAAATCGTCTGTGTTTTTCATATCCTCACTGAGATGTTGTTCTTTGATAAATACTCTTTCACGTCTGCGATCTTGAACTTTCCGAAGTGGAATACCGACGCCGCAAGTACCGCGTCTGCTCCGCCGTCGTTGATCGCCTCACGGAAATGCTCCATAGTCCCGGCTCCGCCGCTGGCAATGACCGGTACATTTACCGCTCCTGTCACTTTCCGGAGAAGATCAACATCGTAGCCGCTGTTTGTGCCGTCCCTGTCGATGCTCGTCAGAAGTATTTCACCGGCGCCCAGAGTGACGACGTACTTCACCCACTTTATGACGTCAATGCCGGTCGCTTTCCTTCCGCCATTTATGAAAACCTCGTAGGGCTCGTCGACGTCGGATGCTGAGAGTCCGAGATTTTCGATTTCCGCCGGAAGTGTCTTGCCTTCGCGGTCTGATTTTCCGCTGACTCTTTTTGCGTCTACCGCAACGACGATGCACTGGACCCCGAACTCCCCGGCACCCATGGAAACAAGTCCGGGATTCATTACGGCTGCAGTGTTAAGGCTGACCTTGTCGGCTCCGTTCGAAAGAATGTTGCGCATGTCGTCGACTGTTCTGATGCCGCCGCCCACCGTGAACGGAAGAAAAATGCTCTCCGCGGTTCTCCTCACCACGTTCAACATCGTCGACCGGTTGTCGACACTCGCGGTGATGTCGAGAAAGACGATCTCGTCCGCTCCTTCGCGTTCATAGAACTTTGCAGATTCAACCGGGTCGCCGGCATCCGTCAGGTTAACGAAGTTAACCCCTTTGACCACCCTGCCCGCGTTCACGTCGAGACAGGGTATAATTCGTTTCGCCAGCATCTAACTGCGCCTCGTCGGTCCGAGATCGTCGAGCGACTTTTCATTCATTCGCCACAGCTCGACGCAAGGGAATCTGTTTTCATAAAGGGCTTTTCCGACCACAACCGAATCTACACCTACAGTCTCGAGTTCCTGAAGCTTCAGCAAATCCTGGTAAGATGAAACGCCGCCGGAGGCCGTTACCCGGAGGCCGGTCTGTACTGCAAATTCCTTCATCGCCTCCGCGTTGGCACCTCGCAGCGTTCCGTCGCGAGAGATGTCCGTGTAGATTACGCGGCCGAGGCCGATATCCTTCAGTCTCTTTCCGAGTTCGATGGAAGATATTCCGCTCGAATCCTTCCATCCCTTTATTTGCACAATCCCATCCAGCATGTCGATGCCGACTGCTATTCTTCTCGGCCCGAAGTCCCTCAGGAGCCTCAAGAGGAGTTCCTCGTCGTTCACAGCCGCCGTTCCGATGATTGCCCTGTAGATTCCCGTACTAATGACCTGCTCCACATCTTCGTAAGTCCTCAGCCCCCCTCCGAATTCGACGGGGATATCAACGGCATCGACAATGGATTTCAATGCCTGAAGATTTTTTGGCTTCCCCTCGAAAGCGCCGTCGAGGTCCACCACGTGGAGGGCCTTGAAATTTTCTCCACGCCAGATTATCGCCATCTTCACAGGGTCGTCCGAATAAATCTTCTCCGTGCCGGCCTCTCCTTTGATTAGCCTGACGCATTTTCCCTGTCTTAAATCTATGGCGGGAATTACCAGTATCATCTACTACACTCTCAGAAAATTCTCCAGGATCTTAAGTCCGAAGGCCTGGCTTTTTTCGGGATGGAATTGAATTCCGAATATGTTTTCATGTTCGATCACAGACGGGAAATCCGATCCGTAATCCGTCGTGCCTCTTACAAACTCCTCGTTTGCCTTCACGTAATAGGAATGGACGAAGTATGCGTACCGACCGGTTGTCAGGCCGTCGAACAGTTTGGACCCTCCTCTGAACTCCACCAGGTTCCAGCCCATATGAGGTATCTTCACATTGGAACCGAATGCGACCACTTCTCCAGGCACGAGGGCCAGACCGTTGTTGATACCGAGCTCGAAGCTCACATCGAAAAGTAGCTGCATGCCGAGACAAATGCCGATCAGGGGACGTCCGCTCCTGCCGAATCTTATGATGGCACTTCTTATTCCCAAGTCGTCGATATTCCTCATCGCGGCTCCGAAAGATCCGACGCCGGGAAGAACCAGTTTGTCGGCACGCTCAATCTCTGAAGCATCCCTGGTGAGAATGACATCTGCTCCGACCGTCTGCAACGCCTTCGTGATCGACAGCAGGTTGCTCGTTCGATAGTCGACAACCGTCACCTTCTTAGTTGTCATTATCTTCTATGATCTTGCTGAGCTCTTTGCTTCTGACAGTTGCAGTTGAGACCGCATTTATCAGCATTGTCCGCAGGCCGTGTGTTTCGAGTTCATGGACTGCTGCGATTGCGGTACCCCCCGGGGTTGTGACCTCATCTTTCAGGATGGCAGGATGCTTCCCTGTTTCTATAACAAGCTTGGACGCTCCGAACACCGTCTGGGCCGCGAGGCGGAATGCAATCTGACGTGGAATTCCCATTTTGACCCCGCCGTCTGTCATCGCTTCGATAACCATGTAAATATATGCGGGGCCGCTTCCGCTTAGTCCCGTGACGGCGTCGAGCAGAGATTCCGGTACTACCTCGACAGTCCCCACGGACTTGAAGATCGTATGCGCAATCTTGAGGTGCTCGTCGTTGGCGAAACTTCCCTTGCTTATCGCGGTTGCTCCCGCGTCGACAAGCACGGGTGTATTCGGCATTGACCGTATAACCGGACAGGAAACTCCCAAGGTTGAGTTGATAAATGAGGTCCTGATACCCGCCATCACGCTTATTATGAGATGCGAGGGGGTGACGGCATCCTTGATATCGTTCAGCACTTCCTTTGCATTCATTGGTTTCACCGCCAGGACAATAATCTGGGCGGACCTCGCAACCTTCTTGTTATCCGTTGTGGCGTGAACTCCCAGTTCCTTAGACAGCTGTTCGAGGTTCTCGCTCGTCTTCCTCGACACGAATATGTTTTTCGGCGAGGTCAATTTCGCCCGCAGCAGTCCGCCTATAACGGCATTTCCGATATGACCTGCTCCTATTACACCGATAGTCTTGTCATGTAACATTCTATAATTTTCCTTTTGTAGACTGAACGCCGACTATGCGTGGATTCGACGAGACGGCCTCGCGCAAAGACAGGGCAAAGGATTTGAAGATTGCTTCACTCCTGTGGTGATTGTTTTTCCCGTACAGCAACTCTATATGTACGTTTGCCTTGAGATTCTCCGAAACGGATCTGAAGAAATGTTCAATCATTTCGGTCGATAAGTCGTTGACCTTCGCACGCGAAAACTCGGCATTGAAAACACAGTAACCTCGTCCCGACAGATCGATCGCGCATCTTGCAAGGGCTTCATCCATCGGGGCAAACGCGAGTCCGTACCGATTTATCCCCGACTTGTCTCCCAACGCCTTATCGATGCATTTCCCCAGCACGATTGCCACATCTTCAACGGTATGATGATCGTCGACATCGATGTCGCCTTTTGCCCTAAGTCTCACGTCAATGAGGCTGTGCTTTGAAAAGAGCTCCAACATGTGGTCGAGGAATCTGATTCCCGTGGAGACCTGGTACTTCCCCGTTCCGTCAAGGTTTACGGCGCAGTCTATTCGGGTCTCTTTGGTATCGCGGTTAATTTCTGCTTTTCTGGTCACTTTTTTCAATCAAAATGCCTATTTTTGTTCAAAAATGCAAGGTTTCTGGAGCAGGGACGGGAACAGAAAAAGAGACTCCCGCTTTCTGTTAGGATTGCGAAACAATTTAGTTGGTGAGAACTCTTAACAAAAAATCAAAGGCCCGTCCCTTTTACGAGACGGGCCCTTGGAGAGATATGTGGTTCTTTATCTTGCTAATTCGCCTTTGGCGTAGGCTTTGGTGAATTCAATCCGGCCTGATTCAGGTATGTCAACTTCAACCGTATCTCCAGGCTCGAATTCTCCGGCAAGAACCTTTTCAGCCAATGGGTTCGAGACATATTTCTGGATAGTCCGCTTCAACGGTCTCGCGCCGTATGTGGGATCATAACCCGCGTCGGCAAGAAAAAGCCTCGCTCTTTCGCTCACTTCGAGTTTGATGTTATTGTTGTCTCTGATCCTTGCGACAATGTACTTCAGCTGCAGCTCGACGATGCTTTGGATTTCCTTCCGGGTCAGCGGTTTGAACACGATTATCTCGTCGATCCGGTTAAGAAATTCCGGCTTGATAGTCTGCTTGAGGAGATTGAACAGCTCAGTCCGCAGCTCTTCCATCATCTCGGAACGGTTGCGCTCGGTAGTCGTTTCAATTTTCTTCTGAACCAACTGTGAGCCCAGATTCGATGTCATGATTATGATCGTGTTCTTGAAATTTACCGTCCGGCCTTTGCTGTCGGTCAGCCTGCCTTCGTCCAGTACCTGAAGCAATACGTTGAAAACTTCTGGATGTGCTTTCTCAATTTCATCGAGGAGTATTACCGAGTAAGGTTTCCGTCGCACTGCCTCCGTAAGCTGGCCGCCTTCCTCGTAGCCAACGTATCCTGGAGGCGCTCCCATGAGTCTTGAGACCGAAAACTTTTCAGTGTATTCGGACATGTCGATGCGGACCATCGCATCTTCATCGTCGAAGAGTGTCTCGGCCAGCGCGCGCGCAAGCTCCGTCTTGCCCACGCCTGTGGACCCGATGAAGATAAACGAACCGATGGGTCTCTTTTCGTCCTGCAACCCGGCCCGTGCGCGCCTGACTGCGTTTGCGACGGCAGATACCGCCTCCTCCTGGTCCACCATCCGTTGGTGAATATTTTCTTCAATGTGAAGGAGCTTACTTCTCTCACTCTCGAGCATTCTTGAAACGGGTATTCCGGTCCAGCGGGAGACGATTTCAGCAATCTCCTCGGACTCGACTTCCTCTTTGAGCATCTTCCTGCTGCCTTGAGCCTCGGCGAGGCGGGCGGTCAGTTCTTTCATCTTCTTTTCCAGGGCGGTAATCCGGCCGTACCTGATTTCCGCGACTTTGCCGAGGTCGCCTTCCCTTTCGGCTTTGTCCGCCTCCACCTTCAGCCGCTCGATATCCTCTTTCGATTTTTGGATGGATTGTATCAGTTCCTTTTCTATTTGCCAGTGTGCTCTCAGTTTTGCGCTTTGTTCCCGAAGGTCTGCGATTTCCTGTTCTACGATGGACAGCCTCTTCTGCGATTCATCGTCCTTTTCGCGTCTGATGGCTTCCCTCTCAATCTCCAACTGTTTCACTTTTCTCTCGACTTCGTCAAGCTCCTCCGGTAAGGAATCCATTTCGATTCTGAGTTTTGAAGCGGCTTCGTCGATAAGGTCGATCGCCTTGTCGGGCAGAAATCTGTCGGTAATGTACCGATTGCTCAGCTGGGCGGCGGCCACAATTGCGCCATCTGTTATCCTTACGCCGTGATGGACCTCATACCTTTCCTTCAGGCCGCGAAGAATGGAGATTGTGTCCTCGACGGTCGGTTCGTCGATCATTATCGGCTGGAACCTTCTCTCGAGTGCAGGATCCTTTTCTACATATTTTCTGTATTCGTTCACGGTCGTTGCGCCGATGGCTCTCAGTTCTCCGCGGGCAAGAGCCGGCTTGAGCATGTTGGAAGCGTCGACCGATCCCTGAGCCGCTCCCGCGCCCACCAAAGTGTGCAGCTCATCCATGAACAGAATTACTTCTCCATCGGACTCTACCACTTCTTTGATTATGGACTTAAGTCTGTCTTCGAACTGTCCGCGATATGACGTTCCTGCCACGAGGCCGCCCATGTCAAGCTCGACGATCCGCTTCGATTTCAGGCCGTCCGGCACGTCTCCGCTCGCAATTCGCCTTGCAATTCCTTCAACAACTGCTGTCTTCCCGACACCGGGATCTCCAATCAGAACCGGATTGTTTTTCGTCCGCCTTGCAAGGACCTGCAGCACGCGTCTTATTTCATCGTCGCGGCCGATGACCGGATCGAGCTTTCCCTTTCGAGCGAGATCCGTCAGGTCTCTTCCGAACTTCTGCAAGGATTGGTATTTCTCCTCCGGATTTTGATCCACTACTCGCTGAGACCCTCTGATCTCCCGAAGGGCCTTCAAAACGAGTTCGCGTGAAATTCCCTGCGAGGTCAGGATTTTAAATGTGTCCCAGCCCTTGTCTCCGAGCAGACCGAGAAACAAATGTTCGGTGCTCACGAACTCGTCCCTCATAGTGGACGCCTCTTTTTCGGCTATGTCCAATGCTTTCGCAAGGGGTTGAGAAAGGTATCTGTTTGCCGCAGCGTCCCCGGAAATTGTCGGGAATTTCTTAATAGCATCTTCCGCTTTAGATCGGACATAATCTATGTTCGCGCCGGCTTTTTTCAATATGGATGTCGGAACCCCTTCTTCGTCTCTCAAGAGTGAAAGAAGGAGATGTTCCGGTTCAATAGCCTGGTTCCTGTGCTCCGAGGCGATCGATTGCGCAGTCTCCAGTGCTTCCTGCGATTTTATAGTTAGCTTGTTTAAGTTCATTTTAGTTTCTCTCTCCGCCCGGTGAATCTCATCTTGGTCTATGATTCAGCTGGGCAAAACGCACCGCACGGTCGTCCGGAGATTGGTCCCCGGAACGACCGTTTCACACTTTCTACTTCTTGTCCTTGTCGTCTATTATTTCATAGTCCGCGTTCTCGGGTGCGCTCTTTGCCTCAGGCTCGCCCTGCGGTGCGCTTCCGGCTTGCGGCTCGCCCTGCGGTGAAGCCTGTGCCTGCTGCTGGTACATGAACGTTGCAGCTTCGGCCCACACTTTGTTCAGTGCCTCGATTTGTGTCTTCAGCTCTTCGATGGAAGCTGTCTTGGCAGACGTCTCCAGCTTCTGGATGGCGTCCTCGAGAGGCTTCTTTTTGTCGGCGGGAATCTTGTCGCCGAATTCCTGCAGCTGTTTCTTGCTCTGGAAGACAAGGTTGTCGGCCTGGTTCCTGGTTTCGACTTCTTCACGCCTGGTCTTGTCGTCGGCGGCGTGTTCCTCAGCGGCTTTTTTCATCCTCTCGATCTCTTCACGGCTCAGTCCGCTCGAAGATGTAATCCGGATGCTTTGCTCCTTGGACGTTGCCTTGTCCTTGGCAGATACATGCAGGATTCCGTTAGCGTCGATGTCGAAGGTCACCTCAATTTGAGGTATTCCCCGCGGTGCGGGCGGAAGACCGTCCAGAATGAATCTACCTAATGTGCGGTTGTCCAGGGCCATCGGTCTCTCGCCCTGTAAGACGTGAATCTCGACCGAAGTCTGATTATCGGCAGCAGTTGAGAACACTTCACTTTTCCTTGTCGGAATTGTAGTGTTCGCAGGTATCAAAGCCGTCATGACTCCGCCGAGGGTTTCGATTCCGAGCGACAGAGGAGTGACGTCGAGTAAAAGGACGTCCTTGATATCCCCGGTGAGGACCGCACCCTGGATGCTCGCGCCGACCGCTACGACTTCGTCAGGGTTCACCCCCTTGTGGGGCTCCTTGTTGAAGAAGTTCTTGACGGTTTCCTGGACTTTTGGCATTCTCGTCATTCCGCCCACGAGAATTACTTCGTCGATCTCTACCGGCGTGAGTTTCGCATCCTCCAGCGCCTTTCTCGCGGGCAGCACCGTGCGCTGCACGAGCTCGTCGACCAGCTGTTCCAGCTTGGCGCGCGTGATTATCATGTTCAAATGCTTCGGGCCGTCGGCGGTGGCGGTTATGAACGGAAGGTTGACCTCCGTCTGCAGCTGTGAAGAGAGTTCCATCTTGGCCTTTTCCGCGGCTTCCTTGAGACGCTGAAGCGCCATCGGATCTTTTCTCAAATCAATGCCTTCTGTCTTCTGGAATTCATTCGCTATGAAGTCCATTACCTTCATGTCGAAATCGTCGCCGCCGAGATGGGTATCGCCGTTGGTCGATTTCACTTCGAACACTCCATCGCCCAGCTCCAGAATTGAGATATCGAATGTTCCCCCGCCGAGATCGTAGACAGCCACTTTCAAATTCTTGTTTTTCTTGTCGAGGCCGTATGCGAGTGCGGCGGCAGTCGGCTCGTTGATGATTCTGCGCACGTTGAGTCCCGCTATTTCGCCTGCTTCCTTGGTCGCCTGGCGCTGCGCATCATTGAAGTACGCCGGAACGGTCACCACAGCTTCGGTAATTTTTTCCCCCAGGTAATCCTCAGCGGTCTGTTTCATCTTCTGAAGAATCATCGCGCTGATTTCAGGCGGCGAATATTGTCGCCCGCCCATTTCGACGCGGGCAGAATCGTTCGGCCCGCGGACAACTTTATATGGAACACGGGACATCTCTTCAGAAACTTCGTTGTAGAAACGTCCCATGAAACGCTTGATAGACGACACGGTGTTTGTCGGATTGGTGATTGCCTGGCGTTTTGCCGGGGCACCGACAAGCCACTCGCCGGTCTTTGATTGTGCAACAACCGATGGTGTCGTTCTTGCCCCTTCTGAGTTCGCTATGACAGTCGGAGTATTTCCCTCCATTACTGCCACGCAAGAGTTCGTGGTTCCTAAATCGATGCCAATAATTTTTCCCATATCATATCTCTCCTTTACTTGTAATGTTGCGTCTGATTACTTCCCGGAATCTTGCAATGATTATGCCGCTAAATTCGGGCGTTTTTTGCTCAGTTTTGAGGACTTGTTCAGCATTACTTATTGATCAATTGTCATTTCAATACTGAATTCTGCCAGATTGGCACGGACGTCAATATTGTCAATGAAGACTGAATGTTGGGAAGTTGCAGCTACCGTGTGGAGAGGACGCTGGTTCTGGAGCTTACCGTTGTCGTCAAGAGTATTGCAATGAATGTGCAGTTGGCGTTTCAATGCACCGGGTCAAAACTCCAAAGGCATCTTGAAGATAAGGGAGGTGGATCCGTGAAGAGGCGACGGTGATCCATCTTTGAGTAAGCTTTGGGTTTCACCGAAACGGCTTGGGCTCCTTTCTCAAACCTCCACTGGCTCTGGTGGCACATACAAACAGTCCGGATGTGCATGCCAACTGCTACGGGAACACTTGCAATCGTCGGAGGTGCCGAACATTTCCGCACCGACTCTTAGCTTCGGCTTCATCAACGGCCGCAATTTAATCTCAGTTTTGATGCCGTGTTAAATTGAATTTTCCCTCAATCGGGTTTATATTTTCCCAACCGATATGCGCGTTTTCTTATTTGTTCCATGTTTTGTCGATCAACTTTTTCCGAACGTTGGCGTGAGTACGCTGAAAGTGCTCCGTCATCTCGGATACGAGGTCTACTTTCCACCTGAGCAGACTTGCTGCGGTCAGCCTGCCTACAACTCCGGTTACTTTGACGAAGCACGGCTGATGGCGATCCACCAGATCAATGCTTTTATGCCCGGCAATCCGGCACTGAATCCGTACTCTTCATCCCCCGATTCCAAGGGAGTTGAATTCGATCCGAAGCACGACTACATCGTCGGACCCTCCGGTTCCTGTGTGGCCATGATGCGAAACTTCTATCCCGGACTGCTGGAGAATGATTCGCGTTTCAGCGAGGTAGCGGCTGAGTTCGCGTCCCGCACTTTCGAGTTCACGGAGTTTATAACAAATGTAGTCGGTGCGGAAAAATTCACCGGGAAGCTGGATGCGGTCGTGTCGTTCCACGATTCGTGTCATGGTCTCAGAGAGCTGCATATTAAAGATGGGCCTCGCAAAATACTGAACAGGATTGAAGGACTGAAACTCGTTGAGCTTCCGTACAACGAAGTTTGCTGCGGGTTTGGCGGAACATTCGCGGTCAAATTCCCGGAGATATCCGTCGCGATGGCAGATGAGAAGCTGAAGAATTTTAATTTGACGAAGGCAGATATTCTCGTGTCCACCGACACGAGTTGCCTGATGCACTTACAGGGCCGGGCGAAGCGTAACGGATCCAATCAACGGTTCGCTCACATTGCCGAAATAATGGCCGAAAGCATTTCATAAATGGAAATAGAAGCGAAACATTTCAAAGAGCTCTACAAGAAACAAATAGTCAAGGACCGCCTGCGTTCCAATCTGAGCAAGGCAACGCTGCAGGCTGTTGACAGCCGGGGCGATTCGTTCAGGGAGGTCGATTTCGATTACCTGAGAAGTCAGGCAAAAATGATACGCGAAGAATCGGTGTCGCACCTCAACGAGCTCCTTTCACAGTTCGAGGACCTTGCCAAGAAGAATGGTTGCAAGATCTTCTTTGCCGAGACACCGGAGAAGGCCCGGGCTTATGTCCTCGACCTGGCGGTGAAGAACAAAGTCAACCTGATCGTAAAATCCAAGTCGATGGTAACGGAGGAGATCGAGCTCGTGCCCTTCCTTTCGGAGAAAGGGATTGAAACCGTCGAAACGGACCTCGGGGAATACATTGTCCAGCTGGCAAAAGAGAAACCCTCTCACATAACCACGCCGGCCATTCATAAGTCGCGAACCGAGATTGCCGAGCTTTTCCATGAGAAGATCGGCACCGAGATGAACGACGACCCGAAGTTCCTCACGACCGAGGCCAGGAGAGTACTGCGTGAGAAATTTCTCGGTGCGCAAATGGGTATTTCGGGCGCAAATTTCCTTATAGCGGAAACTGGAGACGCGGTCATCGTTGAGAACGAAGGGAATGCAAGACTGTCGACATCATCGACAGACATACATGTGGTTGTGACGGGCATCGAGAAGGTTATACCCAAATATTCCGACCTGAGGATTTTTATGAGACTGCTCGGGCGGAGCAGCACCGGACAGAAGCTGACGAGTTATGTGTCAGTCCTGCGCGGTCCGCGGAAAGAGGATGAAAAAGACGGGCCGCGGGAAGTACACATAGTGTTGCTCGATAACGGGAGGAGCGCTCTTCTCGGCACGGACCATCAGGAAGTCCTCAACTGTATAAGGTGCGGCGCATGCCTCAATGTCTGTCCTGTCTACCGCAATATCGGCGGACATGCATACGGATCTGTTTATCCCGGTCCTATAGGCTCGCTTGTAACGCCGATGTACTTCGGCGAGAAGAACGCCCCGGATTTGCCGTTCGCCTCTTCCCTTTGCGGCAACTGTACGGAGGTATGTCCCGTCGGGATCGAAATTCACCATCAACTCCTCTCGCTGCGCCATGAAATTACGACTGTGAAGAAGTCCGCCATGGAGCGGTTCCTTTTCAAGAGTTACAGGAAGACCATGCTGAGGCCGGGGAGATATCGGATGATGGGAAGATTCGGCCGTATATTTTCGAAGTCGGGGATGCTCAAGCGGCTGATGAAACCATGGACGGACTACAGGGAGATTCCGGAATTTCCGGCTCAGTCCTTCAGAGATATTTACAAGTCGGGAAAGCTGCGCTGATGCAGGACGACCGCGAAAAGATTTTCGGTTCAATTCGCAGCGGGTTGAGAAAGAGTCAACAGACCAGTGCGGAAAGGGACAACAAGTCGCCGCTCAAATCGCGGCTTCCTGCCGATTTTGGGGTGCGCTTCGACAAGTTCAATTCAGAACTTATTACCCTCAGCGGCGAGGCGTGCGTAATTGAAAGCCTGGCCGATATTTCGAAGTTTCTTACTGAACATATCCCGGGAGACGCACCTGTATTCCTCTACGACGAGCTGTCTAGAAAATATGCCAGCGTGGTTTATGATATCAAAAAGTCAAGACCGTTCAAGATGTCTGAGGACTTCGCGAGCGGATATGACAAGCGCGACATCGCCTTGTTCGATTCGGCCGTCCTTCCATGCGCGGCATGCATTGCCGAGACCGGAACGGTCGTGCTCCGCAACAAGATGCGCCTGCCCGCAGCGCTGGCAACGAGACTCTTCGTCATTGCGGAGCCGCCTCAGCTGCTTGCTTCGCTGGACGAGCTTTTCACTAACCAATACCGTGACGCCGGCGGCAGCAACCTGTTTCTCATAACAGGCCCCAGCAGGACCGCGGACATTGAAAAGGTGTTGGTAACGGGCGTACACGGACCGAAGGAAGTTTATGTGATTTTCTATCAGGATTAAGGGGGCTGATGAAACAAGTCGTTCAGAATATGAAGACCGGAGAGATAAAGGTAGAAAAACTCCCCGCACCGGCTTTGAAATTGGGCGGCATCCTTGTAAAAAACTACTTCTCGCTGATCAGTGCCGGAACAGAAAAGAGTTCTGTGGATCTTGGGAAGATGAGTATGCTGCAAAAGGCTCGCTCGCGTCCCGACGATGTCAGGAAAGTTCTGCAGGAAATCAAGCAGAACGGGTTCTTTCCCACTTACAAGAAAGTAATGTCGAAACTGAGCTCTCTGAAGCCGCTCGGATACAGTACGTCCGGAGTAGTCCTTGCGGTTGATCCGGGTGTTTCGGAGTTCAAGGCCGGTGATATGGTTGCATGTGCTGGTGCCGGTTATGCAGTACATGCCGATGTGGTGTTTGTTCCGAAGAATCTTGCCGTGAAGCTTCCGTCTTCTGTCGGAATGGACGACGCGGCGTACACCACCCTCGGCGCGATTGCGATGCAGGGAGTCAGGCAGGCTGATCCGACGCTTGGTGAAAGAGTTGTAGTCATAGGACTGGGGCTCGTCGGGTTGCTCGCAGTTCAAATATTAAAGGCAAACGGATGCCGTGTTTTCGGCGTGGATGTGGACAAGGACAACGTTGAGCTCGCGAAGAAATTGGGTGCCGATGAAGCCTGCACTCGCTCCGCCGACGTGAGTTCGCTGGTTCTCTCTTTCACCGAAGGATACGGTGCCGACGCTGTGCTCATTGCCGCTGCCACGAGATCAAGCGACCCGGTCGTGCTGGCGGGTGAGATTGCGCGTGACAGGTCGCGAATAGTCATGATCGGCGCGACAGGAATGAACATGCCGCGGCCGCCGTACTACATGAAAGAGCTCGACTTCAAATTGTCCCGCTCTTACGGACCCGGAAGGTACGATTCGGGTTACGAAGAGAAAGGTAATGACTATCCGATAGGATACGTGCGCTGGACTGAGAACCGCAACATGAAAGAGTTTGTCAGGCTTCTCGG
>JBJKPN010000100.1:0-9401 GCA_046706365.1 Candidatus Kryptoniota bacterium
CCGTTTATCCAGATTACTCCCGATGCACCGACATCGTAATGCGAAGCGATTGCCGGCAGAAGCAGCTGGGCCGCCCCGGTTCCTGCGGGAGCCATCAGGAGAAGTGTGCTCCACCGGCGAACCGGCGACTTGAGAAGTCCGCCGATCTCGCGTTTGATGGCGCCGAATCTTCCCTTGAACCAGTTCGATGCCGCGGGTTCCCTTTCGGGGAGCGTGAAGGCGGCAATCGCGGGAAGAAAGAGGGCTGCCGCCAGTATGAAACCCGTGAGAAAAGCCGGAAGTCTCGTGACGAGCCACAGCACCAGCGCCCCTCCGAGCGCACCACCTGCAAGGTATCCCGCCTGGTTCCATGACGCTGCCTTCGACTGGGCCCGGGGCGAAAGAGTCGTCACCATGAGCCCGCCGGAAGACGCAAGCACGAGCGAGACGGTAACCCCGCCGAGTAGAAGGAGCGCGGTCAAGACGAGTAGGTTTGCGGCACCCACAATCGGCAGGGCGATCCACAAACAAATTCCTGTGGCCGCGGCCGAAGCGACCAACCACGTCCTGCGACGCAGCCTGACGTCGACCATCGGTGCCCAGAGAAACACCAGAATATTAGGAAGCTGCAGCAGCGAACCGATAGTACCGATCTCGTAGACCGAAACCCCTGCTTTGCTCAGAAGGAACGGGAGCGGCGTCGCGGTAAAGCCAACATAAACTGCGACGGGTAGGATGAGTACGCCGAAGATCCAGGGTGCGGGCCAGGTGCGGTTTTTGTTATTCACCCGCAATGTCCGCGGGAGCCGTTGTATTGTACTCGAGGTTTATCATGCCGATAATTTCTTAACGGATTACCGCCCCGGAATTGTTCCTTGCCAGCACTCTTTTCCAGCTGCTGTCTTAAATGTTCTCTCGGAAGAATTCCTTACTTCACCGTGTGACGAAGCCACTCGTAGTACATCCCGATTTTGTCCTTTTCGATGATTCCGTGTCCTCCCTCTTCAGTTGTGACAAACTCCACCCTGGCTCCAATCGACTTGAGCTTTGTCACGAGCTGTTCGGTAAGGTAGTATGGACAGTTCAGGTCGTTCTTGCTGTGATAGATGAATACGGGAATACCTCCGAACGGCCTCAGGTATTTCTCCTGGAGGAAGTCGGGAAAGCCTTCGCCGATCCATCTCGTGGCGAGGCTGGGATTCCCGGAGAAGACG
This sequence comes from Candidatus Kryptoniota bacterium, assembly GCA_046706365.1. Taxonomy (GTDB): domain Bacteria; phylum Bacteroidota; class Ignavibacteria; order Kryptoniales; family JAKASW01; genus JAKASW01. The sequence goes on from JBJKPN010000100.1 coordinate 1,194, forward strand.
GCAACTCCTTTGAAGAGATGCGGATATTCATAGAATATCCGGTATGCTCCGTAGCCGCCCATTGAAAATCCGGCAGTCACCATCTTCGACGTATCTATGGAATAGTTCCTGATCACATCGTCGATGGCTTCTTTGACGTCGACTTCCGCGCCGTCGGTGGTAAAGCAGTTCGAGGTTCCCCGGCCGTAAGGGGCGACTTCGATGAAGTCTCCCTCCGAAAGCGCAGTGCCCGTAAGTATGTCTCGATCGTCGGAGCCGCTGCCGTGAAGCATCACGAGTAGCGGGTACGTTCTTTCCGACGTGTAGTCGTCCGGAATCCTGACAGTGTAAGGCTGGAGAGTGGAGTCGATATGTGAACGGAAAGCTCTTCGGAATAATCCCGTCCGATGTGCAAGGACGTCGTTTCCGTCTTTCAGTTCGGCTATGAGCTGACGATAAGAGCTGTAGTCTTCCCTGACATCTCCTGCGGTCTCGTAAGGTTTCAGGTTGCCGTATTCTTCGAATATGTCGTCCAGAATAAAAAGCAGCGTGTTGTAACTTCCCGTTGTGGTTTTGTTCCTTGATCTATCGAGTACCCGCTTTTCCATCTCTAGATTTAATTGCGGAAGGACGGACAATGAAATTCGGCCGCTCGAATTGTCGGAGCTTCTCCAACTGACGACGTATCCTCCGGGTGTGAGGCGTTCGGTCGGCAATTGAAACCGCATATTATTCGAGCCGGCACCAAGTGATACTTCCTTACGTGTTGCTTGGTATACATGGTCGTCCGCCGACGACAGGGTGAAAATGTACGATGCATGCTTTTTTGTCGGTGAAGAGGAGAACACTCTGACGCTAAGTGGTTGACCTGTCTCAATATTCCTTCTGCTCAGCTGTGCACGCGTGAAAGGCGCCATCTCCCTTTCCGGATTTTCAAACACCGCATAGAGATATTTCCGTTTGCTCAGCTCGCTCTGAATTTTGTCGTCGTATTTCAGGTAATAGTAATTCTTTTCGCTTTTCCCGATCGCCTTGACGAAGCACAGGTTGACTCCGATGCTGTCCGAGAAAAAGGGATGGTATGGATAAACGTCGTCCCACGAGAGGAGGAGTTCGAAATAGCTCCTGCCTCCCGACGAGCAGCAGGCGAATTTCGACCAGGAGCTCAGCGATTTCCATGACAGCCCGATGTTGTAATACCATTCGTTTTTCCCTGCGGGAATGTTTTGCGATGTGTCGGCCGGCGAGAAGCGGAGGACGTAAAATTCATCTGTCGGCATGCTGGCTTCCGGTTTCGCGATGACCATGTGAAAACCGTCTCCGTTCTGGTAAGCGCGGTCGCGGTGGATAATAGATTCGGATTTCGATTCGATAATCAGGTAAAGAAAGGTATATCCATAAGCAAGCTTGTACCGGACTTCCACGTCCTGGTTGTGTTCATCCGACTTTTCAGTATATGCGAAATCACGCCAACGAATGGCGTTTGTCGCCGTATCCGGGAGCCCGTCAATAGCCGGAGGATTCTCGAGGTACGGTACACTTATGGTGTTCTCCTGGGCTAAAGCGCTCGATACGGTTATTAGCAGCGCCAGCAATGAAGTAATTGAAGCTTTCATCTCTTGGTTTCCTCCGGTTCCCTGGTATTGAACGTAACCATGATCCGTGTGGCCTTTGATTGTGGGATTATCGATCCCTTCGGCCGCCCTGACTTTCTCTGATGACGGAATCGGTTTTATTTTGTTCCAGCTGAATCCTCCGCAGGCTCTGTGAAAACTGCAGGTGTTATTGTCCGCAGTACGGGAACTGAGCGTGCCCCGGAACATCGCCGCCCGGAGTGAGGGCCACCGAGCTGTCGATGAGAACATGTCCGTAAATATCCGTTACGCGGAACGAATACGGACCTTTTCCGAGTCCGCCGGGCACGACGAAGTAATTATATGAAGTGCGGCTGATTCGAGTCCAGCTTCCGCGGGATGACAGGTAGTCGATCCTCAAGATTGGATAGCGGTGATTCCGGATTTGCACCGCCGTCCAGAACTGGCTGCTCTGTGCCATGAAGTGATAAAGGATGGGTCCTGTCACTGGACTGGCTGTCACGAACCAGGTTATGGGTACGCGTCCGAGAGTCGTGTCTGCGATCTGCTCGAATGCCTGCGGACTGAGGTCGATGTCGCCAGCCTGGCAGCCTGCACAGAGATCGACAATTCGTATCAAAATTGTTCCGTTCGGTCCCGTTACGCTCACGCTCGCGCCGCAGATCTCTGATCCTGCATAGTCTACCGGGTTCATCGCTCCGACCATAGTGTCGGTCCCGGATGAATCGAACATGCATGCACCCGCGCCGGTGGCGTAATAATAAGTCGCCTCGCCGTGATAAATCGTCGGAGTGCTCGGACAGCCGAGGGTCACTGCGACCGGAGACTCCATGCAGCCGGCAAAAATGAAAGCGGTTGTCAGAACACCAAAGAATGACGCTCGCATATATGTGCGGCAATATCTCCTGTCAAAACGTCCATGTGCATTTTGTAGTGTCACTTCGGACTGCGTGACTTTCTCTGTGTCCTGTATGGATCGGCAACTTCCTCGTTCCCCCCGACCGGTCTTACCGACGTTCTTTCTTTCATTTCGCATCCCTCTCGATTTCCCATGAGGATGCGCTACTTCAATATTTCACCCAGCTCCGCCGTCCATGTGCAGCCGGGATAGTTTGCACATCCGGCGAAGAAGCCGCGCCGTCCCTTCTTCACGCGAATCTTTCCGGCACACACAGGGCAGCTCTCTCCGTTCTCCTCGAGCACGGCTTCGATTATCTTTCCGTCGGCCGGTACGGTGACACACTGGTTGTCGGCACACTGCGCAACGATCATCCCTCTCATTTCCTTAAGCCCCATCTTCCCGCCGCAGACGGCGCAATGCGCATCGATGGCCTTGCCGCCCGTGCCGGTCAGCTTCGAGCTTTTCCTCGGCAGTATATAGTTGAATACCCTCGAGATTTCCGGAGACGCTATCCGCAGGCTGAAGAGTTTGTCTCGGCCGAGGATATCGAATGCGTGGAAAATCTTGCCGTCGATTAGCCAGAAGAACAGGTCGGCTTTATCGGAAGTTATTAGATTGGTGTTCTTCAGTTTTTGCTGGAGGACGCTCAGTTCGAGGGAGGCGAACTCTTTGGAGGATTCGACTTCTTTGGTAAGGACATATTTGAAAAACTGCAGTTTTGCCTTCAAAGGCTGGATAAGTTTCAGCTCATCTGACGACGCCTGGATGTCTCTCAAAAGAGGAATGGTACTGTCGACGAAGCCGTGATGTACCGACATTACGGCCATGTTTTTCCCGATGTAATTTTTTCCGGCGGCATCGTTCATCTGGAGAGCCGAAATGGCCTTTTCCTGCTTCAGTGTCGAGAGCACGAACCGGAGCAGCGATCCCTCATTCGATCTCTTGGCCAGGTATTCGTAATTTCCGACGAAGAGGAGCCGCTTCCGTGCACGCGTCATGGCTACATTGAGCAGCCGCTCTCCTTCGGCGATGTCGTCGTCTTCTCTGTCGTAGCTTGCCAGGAGGACGCCGAGCGCCAGCGGGTTGTCGTCCACAAAATCGAAGACTATGACGTCACGCTCGTTTCCCTGGAACGTGTGGACAGTCGCGGCCGAGATTACCGAGCTGTCGAGGTTCATGCTGTTCAGGACGCTTCTCAGGAATCTCGCCTGCGCCCTGTAGGGGACGATTATTCCGACCGATTTCGCGCCGCGTTTCAGCGCATCGACTCCGAGGTCTATCGCCGCAATTCCCGAAAGAATATTGACCCTGCTGTTTGACGCCGCTTCGCGGAAGGCTCTCGAATTCAGATCGGAAGTGTCGTAGAAAACGACCGGCTCCTGCTTGGGCTCCGCCGACTTTATCTGCTGGCTCGCCTTCAGCCTGCCCGCGTAAATCCTGTCGTTCACAAGCTCCATTATGGGTAGCTGCATCCTGTACTGGATTTCGAGAACGTTCATTCGCGGATGCGGCTTCGACATGTGCTTGTGCATCTTCGTTTCCCGGAAAACATCCTTCGCCAGCACATTGAGCACCCTGGTGGACGATTGAGTGATGGGCGGGATTTGCATGAAGTCGCCGAATATCGCCACGCGTTTCTTTGCGAGTGATGCCGCATGCGCGACGTACGGAAGGTAGAGCATGCTCGCCTCGTCTATGAGCACGGCGTCGAACCGCCTGGAGAAAACCTGCGACGAGATTGCCGCTTTTGCGGCAGTGCAACCGACAAGGTCTGCGTGCTGAACAATCTTGCTTTCCTTGCTGTATGCCTCTTCGCGCAGAGTGTAGAGTTGTTCGCGAAGATTGCCGAGTTTTTCCTGGTTCATACCGCGCCTGGAACGGGGATTCCTCATCCGTGCCATCACAGATTGGATGTCGGTCTCGATCTTCTCTATGCTCGCATACAGCCCGGGATTGTTGTCGCGCGCGACATACTGCGGAAGGGACCATGGAAAATCCTCGAGCTCGGGAAGACGCGGGATTCCGAAGCGGACGAATTTGCCCTCGAAATACTCGTTCTGCTCCTGGAGGTATTCGAGAGTCTTCTGGAGTGCGACGTCCACTGCTATGTTGGTATTGGAGATGATGAGAACCTTCTCGCCTAGCGCTACGAGGTTTGCGGCGGCGAATGCGAGAGTCTGCGTCTTGCCCGTGCCCGGGGGACCCCAGACGAAGGATACCGGGCGCCTGACGACCGAGCGCGCTGCGGCAACCTGGAACTCATTCAGCTGTTTCGGGTCAAGCGTCAGATCGGCTTCCGTTTCACTTTCGTTATCCTCATTGAACAACATTTCGAGGATTTCGATGTCCTTGTCTTCGAGACCTTCGAGTCGCTCAATCAGCTGCTCGAGGAGGAAGAACGGCGCGGTGCGGAGCGTTGCCTGCTCGACCGTATCGCCGACATGATTTTGTAGTAGAAAGACAATCCGGTCGCCATCCACGGAAACGACAGTCCCGCGCGTCGTATCTCCGCTTATTTCGATCTCCACCGGCATGTCCTCGACGATCCGCGTTTCGTCCTCCAACCGGAACTCGTACAGAAATTCAGTCTCTGCGTTTCCCATGAATTTCCCGGAGGAGAGCGAGTAGTTGCGGGACGAATAATTCCGTAGCGCCTCGATCTCGTTGTGAAGTGCGGTTACATATAACGATATCCGGTTCTGCAATCCGGAATGATTGTCGGTCAGGTTCATTGTTATCGTTTACTCCCTGGGAAATCCGAATGGGTGCTTGGGTTTTGCCGGCGGCGGAGCCATCAACTCCGCGATCGCCCGGAAGATTGCCTGTATTTCTTCATCATGCTTTTCGATCTTCATTTCAAGCTGATTCAGCTTGGCAGCGAGATCTTTGTGGGTCGATAAAATCTCTCTCAATTTAACAAAGGCCCGCATAACGGCGATATTGACCCGTATCGCTCTCTCGCTGCGCAGAACACTGGACAGCATCGCGACGCCCTGTTCTGTAAAGGCATACGGGGGACGCCTTCTGCCGCCCCGGTTTGAGGTCACGATCTGTGACCTCAAACGTGAAAACCCGACATCGTTCAGTTGAAACACGAAATCCTCGGAAAAACGGGAAATGTTCGTCTTGACCGCCTGAAGCAAGGCTTTCGTCCAGACACTGTAAAGCTTGACCAGGCCAAAATCCAGCATGACTTTTCGGCCCCGAATCAGGAGTATCCCGTTCTCAATTACTTCCGAAGGGACCAGATCCGATTCGTGCTTCATTCATCGCCTCCTTCGTTCGAATTGCTCTTCTCCGTGATGTGCATGCTCTTGCTTCGAAATGCCGCCGGGAAATACCGTGGCTTTCTCACCTCATCCTCTTTGCAACCACCAGCGCCTTCTTGTATGTCATGATGCCGTTTCCGTCAGGTCCTGTGACTTCGACCAACAAAATATACAAACCGAATCTAACAATCCTCCCGGAACCGTCCCTCCCGTCCCAGACAAGCCTGCCGCTCGAAGGGAGTACCACATTGTCGAACGGCGTGGCGATAAGTCTCCCCATGGAATCGAAGATCCTCGCGCGCAGCTTCAGCGTGGGTGTCGGAAAAGAGTAATTGATGAACGTGAAGTCGTCGTGTCCGTCGCCGTCCGGCGAAAACGGATTCGGCTCTACCGTGATTCCCCCCGCAATGTTTTGTCCGGTAACATACAAACTATTCCTGCTACCCGGTGTTCCGCCTGTCTGCGAGACCGATGTCGACCAGCTCATTCTGTCGTTGGATGGCAGCTTTGGATTGATCCTTTCGAGCGACCTGCCGGAAGTCTTCGCAATATCTGCATTGTGCCACGATGGTAAGTAGCAGACGCTGTCGACCTGGGTACCTGATGGATCGAGCAGCACTATGGAATCCCCATCATCCCGCAGGCGCAGGGAGCCCGAAAGGCAAACGCATGCCGTATCGGCAACGAAGTCGAGGAGTGATGAATCACTGCCGACGACAAAGTACTCGTCGGCAGGGAGGATCCGCGGTGTGGTGTACACTCTGACGGGCTTCGAATTACCGGTGTGCCATGTCCAATTGCAAAGATCGATACTGCTTCCGGATCCGTTGAAGATCTCGAAGTACTCCCCCGTCGCGCCGCTCGTATACATTATTTCGTTGATGACGAGGCTCATCGGCTGATATTGGACATGAAGAAACGACGAAAGTGTATCGTTCCTGAAGCGGGCGTCGAGTTGGTGTGAAATGCGGACAAGGACTGCGTATGTGCCGGCGCGTTCGGGAGAAAACACGAAGTCCACGCGCGCGCTGTCTCCAGGCTGCAATAACTGGCTTATGGTGCGAGAATCGGAAAAAACCTTCCCGCCGTCAAGACCGCTCAAAACTTCCAACGCAGCCGCGACTTCTGTCATCGGGTTCCTGCCGACGTTCCGGATGACGAGCGTAATCCCGGCGGCTCCCGTGGGTATGATAGGATGAGCGGGCAATTCTATTCGCGTAACCGCCGCATCATAGGGAAGAACCGCAACGCTGTTTAGGGCACCTGGAGTTGCGCCGGACGTGTCGAAGCTTTCGTGCCAGTTTGTGGAGTCGCCGACCACGAGGTAGTCAACCCGTTCCAGTGATTTCCCACCAGCCCCGCCGTAGGTTGGCTTGTAGCTCATTGTGTCCGACAAATTACCGAGATTATCCCGCAACCCGACGGCATCTCCACTGTTGCTGAGCGAAGGGACGGACTGAAGGATAAGGTTCCTGACGAGGTAATGACGGTTCGAAACAGATGAATCCCTGCAAATTACGGCGAAATCGTTTGGAGGTAAAAGAGAGCCATTCAGGATCTTCGACGAACCGCCGTGAGTGCCAAGCCTGAAACCCGAAAGGTCGACGGTTGAGTTGCTCACGTTGTAGAGTTCTATCCATTCCGGTTCGGGATTTTTAGGAGCGTACATGATTTCATTAATTACCACCGATGCAGGGGGCAGACCGACTGCGAGTATGATCCGCCTGCTGTTATTTGTTGTACGCTCGTCAAATGGGAGGAGTGCAATGATACAGAGACTGCAGATCCCGGAATTCAGCTGCCCGGTATTTAGAGTCACCGAGACCGAATCGATGACACCGAGAAAAGGTACAAGCGCGGAGTCTATGTACTCTCCGGGTTGGCACTCGCCGTCGTCGTTCAGATCATTGAATAGCTTAACGGTCACATTCTCCTCGGGATTCATTCCGACATTCAGGACATTGACACTCACAGCTGCCTTGTCACCCGACTGAAGCTGGGCAGGGAACACGGTGATATTGCCGACGGCAACGTCATGATTGCGCGGTGTGAGACTGTTTACCGAGCCCGGCGTGGAACCCGAAGAATCGATTGACGAGTCGAAGTTGTCGGCATCGGCCGAGCCGCCGTCCGGCAGTATTCTTTCGAGAGACTTGCCACCCGCGTTCCCGCCCCATGACGAAGAGTAATTTACACTGTCGATTGTCGCTCCCGACCCGTCACGGATGACCACCGCATCCCCCGAATTGTTAAGCGACGGAATTTTAGTAATCAGGACCAGGCCACGGAGCGCGGGGTGGAAAGTGAGAAAACTCGAATCGTCGGCCACCACAGTGTATTTTCCCGGAGCCAATTTGAAAGTCCGGCTTGTAACAACTGCCTCCGTGCCCGAGTTGTCGGCAATAGTGAAGCCGGCCAGGTCGACTGTATCCTTCGAGCGGTTGAACAATTCCACCCATTCAGG
>JBJKPN010000101.1:0-8601 GCA_046706365.1 Candidatus Kryptoniota bacterium
CTTATGCCGAATTTCGTTTCTGCCAAATCTGTAGTTACGCCGTCCGATTTGAACGCCATGTGAAGCGGATACAGGTTCGGCTTTCCGAAATCATGGGTCCACCAGAGGCGCGGATTATTTATGATAAGCTGACGGTAAGCTTCGGGTGAAAAGGCGACTATTTTCTCTTCGTGCGGCGACAGCGTGACTCTTTGAGAAAACTTTATTTCACCAATATTTCCCTCAAGCGTTCCCGTCACCTCGTGGTCGGTTCTGTTTGTCAGCTGCGCTGACACGGTCAACCAGGCCTTCTTGAGAGTAGACGTGTCCACCTTGGTGGCAACAAATGGAAAATCCATCGATACGTTGCCGCTTATATGAATCTCGACGGGTCTCCAGAGTCCCATATCGTGGTCCTGCGGCTCGGGACTCCAGTCGACGAAGCCAAGGGTAAGAGCACCCGGACCGGGTTTGTAAATCTTTACCGCGAGAACATTCTTCCCGCCGAAATGAATCTCCTTAGTTATGTCGAACTGGAACTGCCTGAAACCGCCGAATATTGAATCGCTGCTCGCGACGAGTTTCCCGTTAATCCATACGTCTGCCTTGTAATTGATCCCGAGGAACTTAAGCGTGACGTGATTGGCATCCTTCCTGATCTCTGGCATATCGAATACGGTCCTGTACCACCACGGATTCACGAACATAGAATCGGGAATCTTGTCGAGGTTTCTTCCCTGGAAGACATCCTTGAAGACTCCATCCGCGACGAGATTTCCCAACACGGTTGATGGAACAGTTGCTGCGTACCAGTTTTGCGGAACAAAAGACTCTGTCGAGATAGTTTCCCCGCCGGCCTGAAGCTTATCGGACGATTGTATTTGCCAGCCGTCCTTCAATTCAATTGTCCTAACGGTTCCCGTCGCCATTCCCGTAATAGATGAAAAGAGAACCATTATGATGGAAATAGTGAAGAGAGAGTAAATGTGCCTCATTATTCACCTTCGAATTAAGTAGCCTGAAATGACCTGAGCGAATTGCGGAATTCGCATTTTTGAAATTTATGCGCGGGCCGGGAGAGTTTCAACATGGAGCAGCCGATCCCGAATCGTTGTATGTTACCGCATCAGATTTTATTTTGTCTCAGTACAAATAAAGAGGTCTGACAAATGGCAAAAATCAAATTCGGTACCGACGGATGGCGCGGAGTGATCGCGCAGGACTATACATTCGACAACGTCTCGAAGGTAGCTCTCGCCACGGCAAAATTCTATAAGAAACACAAGAGAGCCAAGAATGGAATCATGATCGGTTACGATACAAGGTTCCTGTCTGCCGAATTTGCAGAAAGAGCGGCGCAGGTGATAGCAAACACCGGATTGAAGGTAACACTTTCGGACGGATACTGCCCGACTCCCGCGCTCTCGCTGGCTATTCCAGAATTCAAAGCCGCAGCCGGCGTCGTCATCACTGCCAGCCATAACCCTGCAAGGTACAACGGCTTCAAACTCAAGGCCGACTTCGGCGGTCCGGAGGAGGTCGAGTATGTCGCGAAAGTCGAGAAAGAGGCGAACAAAGTACCGCAAAAGTCGATCGACGGAATCAAGAAGAGTTATGAAGACCTCGTCAAAAAAGGCTTGATAAAGAAAGCGAACCTCAGGCAGCTTTACATCGACGACCTGAAGAAGAAGATAGATATCGAGTCCATAAAGCGAGCCCGCCTTCGGATCGTTCACGACGCGATGTACGGCGCTGGACAGGGAATACTCCAGCAGATTATCGAGGACGCCGTCGTCATCCACAACGAGTTCAACCCGTCGTTCGGCGGTGAGCATCCGGAGCCCATAGGTTCACATCTGGCCGAGTTGCTGAAGTTCGTGCCGCAGGGAAACTACAGCGTCGGCCTGGCGACCGACGGCGACGCCGACAGGATCGGCGCTGTCGACGAGCACGGTAACTTTGTTGGTCCGCAGGAGATTTACGCGCTTCTTCTCAAGTACTATTACGAAACCAAGGGCCTGCGGGGCGAGGTCGTCAAGACCGTTTCGGTCGGCGAGATGCCCGACATTCTGGCGAAGAAGTACGGCTTGAAACTGACCGAACTGCCTGTGGGTTTCAAGCATGTCGCTTCGGTCATGATCTCGCGCGATGTGCTGATCGGAGGAGAAGAGAGCGGCGGCGTCGGATTAAAAGGCCACATTCCCGAGCGCGACGGCCTGTTCCTCGGCCTGACTCTCTGCGAAATGATGGTAAAGCGCGAAAGGACGCTCGGAGAGCTCGTTAAGGAACTCTTCGACCAGGTCGGCCCGCACATTTACAGAAGGATAGACGTCCGTACAACCGAGCAGTACAAGCAGAAGGTGCTAGGAAAACTCAGGAAAGGGCTGAAGGAGGTCGGCGGACACAAGGTAGACCATGCATTGACCATCGACGGATTCAAATACTTCTTCGCCGACGGCGGCTGGATGCTCGTGCGCGCGTCAGGTACGGAGCCGCTGATTCGCTACTACTGCGAGGCGGAATCGAAGGAAAAGGTCGACAGGATCCTGGAAGCGATAACGAACCTGTAATTCGACGAAAGAGCAGGGAATCCGTTCATTGTCAATCTGAGAAGGTCCTTGGGGGACTCACGAAAACCATTTGTCCATTTTCCTTGTTATGATTGTATAAATGGAGGAGTAACAGATGTTCGACACGTTTGATTTGTTCGTCGAAGACATACGAAAGAAAGTGACTTCCCTCGGGCTTAAGGAGCTGCGCACGCCCGAGGATGTAGATAAAGCGATAGAGAGCAGCAAAGGCACGCTGCTTATATTCGTCAATTCCACCTGCGGATGCGCCGGCGGAATCGCAAGACCGGCCCTCGAAGAGGCGCTCAAAGGAAATGCGGTTCCTGATAATCTCGCGACGGTATTTGCCGGACAGGACCGCGACGCCACCGAACACGCAAGGAGTTACTTCGGCAACGAGCCGCCTTCTTCTCCGTCGTTCGCAATGATGAAGGACGGAAAGTTCGTCGGGATAATACACAGAAAAGATATCGAAGGACGAAATCCCTCTGTTGTCGCCGGGGCTTTACAGCGGTTTTTCGAAGCTCAACAGCGGAAGAACTGAACGCCGCCTCTATTTGGCTTCGATTGAAGTTTCGTCCTCAGCAGGCGTTTCTTTTTCCCCGAAGAATCTGGTGTAGAGGTATAAGTTACCCGTCATTATTCCGCCGTAAATGAAGAACGGCAGCTCGAACAGCGCCGTATCCAGCAGTAGCCCGCTCAGCAAAGTGGCAAGCGAAGACGAGGCGAGGCGCGTGACCTGGTTGATGCCCAGAGCGCGGCCGAGCTCGTTCTCGTGCACGCGGCGCGTCAACTCTGACTGCTGTATGGGGAGCGCGGCCACGCGAAGTGCAGGGGCTATCACGTAGATTACTACGGCCAGCGGGAGCAGGTGAACGATCGGGAAGATTACAAAAAGAAACATTCCCAATCCTCTCGTGAGAATCATGCTCTTGACGAAGCCGAAAGCTTTCTCGAGAAGCGGCGCTCCAAGGAGTGCACATGCCCCGATCAGCCCGCCGATGAATGCGTATGTGGACATCTGGTTCTTCGGAACATGGTATACGAGCACGAAGAATGGGATCAGGAAGGGAACGACCAAACCCTGCGAGAAGCCGTTCAGCATTCCCGTTATCGTGAACTTGCCTATGGTCGATTTTGTCTTCAGCACTCCAATCTTACCGGCAGACTCTTTGACCCTCAGGAGAAACAACCCCGGTATTCCCGCTGCCGAGATCGCCGCCGAAATCAGGAAGATATCCCTGACCTCAAACAGCCGGGAGAAAAGCGCGCCGAGGGCCGCTGCCACACCGGACATGAAAGTGAAGAATGAAAAGTATCTCGTCCGCTTCTGCGGATCGGTGAGATCGGAGAGAATCGTGTTCTGAATAGGCTGCGCTACTCCGCCGATGCCGCCGCCTGCCAGAGATCCGGTGGCTGAATATCCTCCTACCATTGCCGCAGGAATGACCAGCCAGAGATTATGTGAGAAATAGACCATAATTGCGCTGACAGGCAGCAGCGCGTTTGCTACAAGAAGGGTGCTGCGTTTTCCCCAGACGTCGGTCGAGATGCCGGTGAAGAAAGCGAATACTGCCGTTGCCACGGTAGCCGACACGAATACCAGTCCGATTACAAACGCGCCGTAGTGTAGAGTCTTGAGGATGTAATAGGGGAATGCAACGTTTATCATCCCGGCTGCGATACTGCGGGCAACCCGGGTGAAGCCGAGAATTTTTATGTCTTTGCTGATAGAATCTCTTTCTGAAATTGAACGAAGTTCAAAGCGTTAATGTAAGGCCTGTTCGCGAGAATTGGTGCAATCTTCAATTATAGACGAATTAGCGCTCACATCGTTACCAAAGCGATCTTTGTCGAGCATTGCAGCTCAGGCGGTTGATTCATCCTGCATCACGAACCACAACCAGGTCGACCGGGCAAACAAGTCTTTCGAGTCAATAGATGGATAGGCCATTAGCGGAATGGGACGAAGAACTGCAGGGGCCGAAGTTGCGGCCCCTGCCGAATATTTCAAGCCTTGTCGAATCTTGCCTGGAAAAACCTCAGGTGCTTCGGCTCGTAAACCATCTTGAGGCCGCTGATCTTCTTCCTGTTTTCGTAGACTTCCAGGACAGACTCTGCCGTAACGTCCATGTGAGCCTGCGTGTACACACGCCTGGGGATGGTGACGCGCACGAGTTCCAGCTTCGGGTGCCGGTTCTCGCCGGTCTTTGCATCGCGCCCGGCAGAAACGATTCCGCGCTCCATCGTTCGAACCCCGGAGTCAATGTATATCTCGGCCGCCAAAGTCTGCGCCGGAAACTTATCCTGCGGTATGTGCTCAAGTATCTTCTTCGCATCGAGAAAGACCGCATGGCCGCCGATAGGTTTCACGATCGGGACTTCCCAGTCGAGCAGCTTCTGGCCCAGATACTCAACCTGCCCGATGCGCGAGCGGATGTAATCCTCTTTCGTCATCTCTTCCATTCCGCGTGCCATCGCTTCCATATCGCGCCCGGCCAGTCCGCCGTATGTGTGGAGACCCTCAAATACTACGACCATGTTCCTCGCTTCATCGAATACCTCTTTGTCGTTTATCGCCAGGAACCCTCCGATATTGACGAGCAGGTCCTTCTTTCCGCTCATCGTCGCGCCGTCGGTATATGAACAGAGTTCTTTGAGAATGGCGGCAATGGTTTTCTTCTCGTAGCCCTTCTCGCGTTTCTTTATGAAGTAGCAATTCTCCACCGCACGCGTGGCATCGAGTATCACTTTTATGCCGTGCTTGCTCGTCAGCTTGCGTACGGCTTTCATGTTTTCCATCGAGATGGGCTGACCTCCCGCCATGTTTACCGTAGCTGCGACGCTGATGTACGGTATCTTCTTCGCGCCGACTTTCTTTATCAAATCTTCGAGCTTCTGGAGGTCGACATTCCCCTTGAACGGGAACTCCGATTCCGGATTGTGGGCCTCGTCGATTATGACATCGACGAAAGTCCCGCCGGCTCTTTCCTGGTGTTCGCGGGTCGTCGTGAAGTACATGTTTCCCGGGACGTAGTCACCCTGCTTTATCAAAATCTGCGAAATGATATGTTCGGCGCCGCGGCCCTGGTGAGTCGGGACGAGGTACTTGTAGCCGTAGTACTTCTGCATGTTCGCTTCGAGGTGGTAGAAATTCACGCTTCCCGCGTACGCCTCGTCGCCGATCATCATGCCGGCCCACTGGTAATCGCTCATCGCGTTCGTGCCGCTGTCCGTCAACAGGTCGATATAAACGTCTTCCGAACGAAGGAGAAACGTGTTGTAACCCGCTTCTTCGATAGCCTCGACCCGATGTTGTCGGGTAGTGGTCTTGAGGGGCTCAACCACCTTGATCTTGAACGGTTCAGCCCAGCTTCGTCTTGTTGGTTTTGGGTATGGCATAGGAATACCTTTTTAGGTTGGACATTTATTTATGAAATTTATCCGGCAGACGCGAGAGATTCAACGTGGCATGGAGATGCCTCATGCAGGCCGTCTGAGCGCCCTCGTAATGTCGCTTACTACCCTGCCCCGAACGCTTGATGCGTAGACTCCGTTTGAGTAAACTCATTTTGACAAACAGGAGCAGACCATGTTGAGGATCATAAGCACAATCGCCTTCGCAATCATATTAGCGGCTTCGCCAAGCCTTCTCGCGGCAGGCCCAAGGTCGGATAATCGTTCTTCCGAAATAAGGGAGCTTATGGACATGGAAGGTTCATGGATAAGTGCCATCAGGAATCACGATGTACCCATCCTGAGAAGAATTCTCGGCAGGAATTTTCAGGACATCTCGTGGAACGGCAGGTTCAGGACGAAGGCCGACATGATCGCGCAGCTCCGGCGAACGACCGGACAGACGTCGATGAAATTCAGCGACTGGTCGGTTCAGGTCCACGGTGATATCGGGATCGTCCGCGGATTGAACACGGTCACCTCGAAGAAGTTCGGCACGGTTCGTTTGAGATTCACCGACATATTCCTTAAAAGGGCCGGCGAGTGGAAGGCAATCGACGCGCAGGAGACTATGATCAGATGACGTGTCGGACTGCAATGACCCGGGAACTCGTCGGCCTCGAATGGGACCTGTTGCACCAGTTCTCCGCAGTCGGTTTTGTTCCATCAAGTCGTTTTCCCTCATGAGACAGGAGACACTCAGCTTACTCCGCAGCCCCGACAATCACGAGCCGCTGGAATTGAGGGATACAGAAGACGGACAGGTGCTCGTGGGAAAGGAAAGCGGAAGAATCTTTCGAATCCGCGAAGGGATTCCGATCCTGATGGACGAGAGCCGTCTTTCCGAACAAAACCGGAGGAGCAGGATTTACTACGATATTCTGGCTCCGTTTTACCGCTTCACTCAGTCTTTATACTATGTGTTAAAGGGCGGCGAGGAGAAATCCAGAGTTGAATACCTGAACTTCCTGGATGCTGGAGACGGAGACAGAGTTCTGGAGGTGTCGGTCGGCAACGGGGTCAACGCTCCATTTTTTCCCGGGAAATCGGAGTATTACGGAATCGACGTCTCATGGGGACAGCTTAAAAGGTGCCGGGAAATCGAGTCAAGGTATGGGAGACACCTCGAAGTGTTTCAGGCGGAGGCCGAGCATCTTCCTTTTTGCGACGGGGCGTTCGACATCGTTTTCAATGTCGCGTCGATCAATTATTTCGAAGATAAGAAGAAAGCCATCGACGAGATGTTCAGAGTCGCCAAGCCCGGCGCGAGGATGATGATAGCGGACGAAACCGAGAAGGCCGCGCACGCCCACAACAGGCTCCCGCTCTACCGCGGCTACTTCAACAACTCGAAAGGTCCCGTCGTCCCTCCGATAGATTTGTTGCCCGGGAATGCCGCGGATGTGAAGCTGACCGAAATAAGGAACGGATTGTACTTCGTGCTGGCGTTCACGAAAAAGCCTGAAGAAGCTTCGCGAAAGTGACAGAGGAACATTCCGGGGTACCCTCGGAAAGTCTCTCGGAGCTTCTTCAATCCGGAAGGCTCGCTATTTCACAACTTTAAAATTGAAGTTGGGATGCTTGTAAATTCCCATGAGCGTAAGCCACATGGTTACGAGCATCTCCTGGCTCCTGGCTGACCTGATGTCTCCAAGGTCTATCACCGACTTCCAGCCGAACCACTCTTTGAGTATTTCCGTGACCTTCGACTTTGCCGCGCCATCGTTTCCGCTGATGAACATGTCGTGTTCACCCGGGAGGAGCGACGGTTCAACCATCACCGCGCAGTTCACGCTGTTGAGCGTCTTCACGACTCTGGCTTCAGGAAACGTCCGCTGGATCAGCTCACCCAGCGAATCTGTGTTGCAGACGCTCAGGAAGGGCGGCATGCCTTTCGAGAAATCGAGCGGGTTGGAAATGTCTATCAATATCTTCCCCTTCAGATTGGCTGCGCCGGCGAGAGTAAGCGCCGGTATCGCGCCTGAGCCCGATGTACAGTTGAAGACTATCTCTCCGTGCACCGCCGCGTCTGCGAACGTCGCGCATGAAGCACCGTCTCCCGCGGCGCGCACCCACTCGAGCGCCTTCGGGTTGTCCGCCGTGCGGGAACCCATTCTGACATTGTGCCCGAGGCCGACAAGCTTCGTTCCGATCGTCGCGCCGACCATTCCGGTTCCTAGTACAGCTATCTTCATTCTTCCTCCGATATGAGATTCGTTAAGAACTCACCTGAATTACACCTACCGACGAGGTGTTGTCCGAACAGGCCCGCGTCCGGAAAGCAGGGTGGCAACCGTTGCTGTTTCTACACATGCTGGAATGTTCTTTCTTTCGGTTCATAGCTCCCCGGTACCGTCCTGAAACCTATGGCCAGCCTGTTCCAGCTGTTGATGACGTTTACCGCCATTGTGAGGTCGACGATCTCTTTCTCGTCGAAGTATCTCCTCACCTCTTCGTACACATTATCCGGGATGTGAGTCTGGCTGACGAGAGTAACGGTTTCGGTCCAGAGAAGAGCCGCGCATTCTCGTTCGGTATAAAACGGAGTCTCATGCCAGGCGCTGAGCCCGTAGAGACGCTGCTCGGTCTCGCCGGC
>JBJKPN010000102.1:0-12574 GCA_046706365.1 Candidatus Kryptoniota bacterium
TGTCTTTGACAACGTCATATGCTGTCTCTATTTCATCCAGCTTTTGCTGCGGTACTGCGCCGACTGTGTACAGATTCTCCAGACGCTTCTTGTTTCTGCCGATGTTCGACAGCTCCGCCTTCATCGCGGAAAGATTGTCGAGCATATCCTTGTTGTCTAGCTGGGCGATCCTCTGATCCTCTTTCACGCACTGTCCTTCGTGGACATAGATGTCCGTAATCTTGCCCGGGATCCTCGTTGTCACGTTCACTTCTGTGTCTTCGATGTATCCCATGAAAAGATTGTGATTCTTCGGCGGGTCCTGGGCGCAGCCTCCGATCACAAGCATTGCGATGACCGCCAGCCCGACCAACACTTTTGAAATCATTGTGGTATTTGTTTCCATGATTTTATCCTTTGCTTCGTCGCTATTTGCCAAGTTGATATTCCACGCCGAGGAGCACCGAGTAACCGGTGAACCAGGCACTCTTCTGGTAAATCGTATATGGGACCCCAACTCTGAAGTCGAGAGCGCGGCTGTAATAGTAGGTTATGCCGGCGAGCGCATTCAGGTAGTAATCGTATGAATTGTTTACGGGGTTTCCCGACACTTTGTCGTCAAATTTATATGCAGCGTTCAGTCCGGCGTCAAAAGTAAAATTCCCAAACTGCGTTGCGGAATATTTGTCCAGCAGTAGGTAAGCTCCGGTCCAATCTCCGTAGTTGAGTGAGCCGTCGCCACCCACGAAATTGTAGTAAGCGGAGTAGAGAAGGCCGTACGTACCGATTGGGTTGTACCCGTCCACCGATCCCGTGAACTGAATGGCATTTACACCCAGAGCGTACTGACCTTTGCCCGGAGGCGTGTCCGCGGCGATTGGGATCGTCGTCGAAAGTGCTGCGTCCAGGTCGGTTCCCCTCGTATCTCTTATGAAGTTCAGTGTACCGCCGAGCTGAAGGTCGCCGAACCCTTTTCCCGTCAGGGTAGGGTTGAGCGAATACAAATGCACGGACCTCAACGGTATCTCACCGAACACCGTGAGATTTGGCGTCAGGCCATATCCGACGAAACTGTTCAAAGCTACGTCATTGAAGACGGTCGAGGCGGGTTTGACAACATAAGTGTTCTTGGTCTGGTCATAGATTTTCAAATGGTTTACCATGTCTCCGGTGAAGTTGAAATAGAGAATTCCGGTATCGAGGACTCCTTTCTGGATTCCGAAAACGGAACGATATCCCAACTGTGCCTGGGCGAGCTGTGGCAAGAGCGGAAACATTAGCATGACAAGCAGGTAGCTTAGTCTTCTTCTCATCTTACTGCTCCGATGTGTTATGGTTAAAGAATGCACAACCTGATAAGCCAAACTGTGTGCCGCGGAGTGAAACGCCTAATTTGGGAACAGCGTGATGGTTTCCAACATTACATCCAAAGAGTTGGGAAATAGCATTTCACGGAGAAAGATAGAGGATAATGATTGGAGCGTGATATGGAAGGAACTAGCGGGAAATCCGATTTCGCGGCGAACTAATATCCGGCTGGAGAGCGCCGGTTCGAAATGAAAACGTTCACTCTCTATTCGATGCGCCGGTCTCCTTTGAGCGCCGAAACATCTATGCCGTGTTTCTTAAATAGGTTTTGGAGCTGCCGCCTGTCATAACCGCTGAGTCTCGCTGCCTCGGATATATTTCCGCCGGCCTTCGAGATGAGATTCAGCAGGAAGCTTCTCTCAAGATCGGCGAGGACTTTCTCGGTTCGCCTCACCTTTTCTTTCTGCAACTCTTCCTTGGTGGATGGAACGTGCTCGTCAAGCAGGCCAACAGAATCACGTATCTCGACGGGCAAATTACCGGCGGTAATCGTCTCACTTCGAGTGAAAATCAAAGACTGCAAGACCACGTTCTCCAACTCGCGTATGTTTCCGGGCCACATGTAGCGTCTCAACATTTCGAGCGCGTCAGGCTCTATGCCGTTTACCTGTTTTCTCAATGCGTCGCTGTGTTTTGAGATGAAATGTCGAATTAGCAGTGGAATATCCTCTCTCCGGTCTCTAAGCGGCGGAACGTGCAGATAGACCACCTTTAGCCTGTAATAGAGGTCTTTTCTGAAGCGCCCGCTTTCCACCTCATCTTTCAGATTTCTGTTGGTAGCCGCGACTGCCCGCGCAGCCGACCCGAGGAAGGTTGTTCCGCCGACCCGCGTGAATTGACGGTTCTCGAGAACATGAAGGAGCTTCACCTGGAGATCGAGCGGCATTTCCCCGATCTCATCCAGAAAGATCGTGCCGCCATAAGCCAGTTCGAGTTTTCCTTTCTTCTGGGTGACTGCGCCCGTGAATGCGCCTCGTTCATGTCCGAAGAGTTCGCTCTCAAAAAGCTCGTGCGGGATTGCTCCACAGTTTACCTCGACTAGCGGTCCCTCCGATCTGTCGCTCATGCGATGGATTGCCCGCGCGAATAGTTCCTTTCCTGTTCCTGACTCCCCTTCGATGAGTACCGAAGCATCCGTTGTTGCAACCTCTTTCACGAGTCCAAGCAGCGCCCGCATTTCAGGATTGATTGTAATGATTTCCCCCGGGACTTCGTAAAATTTCAATTTGTCTTTGAGCGCCATGTTTTCCTGAAGTGTTGTGCTGTGTTCCATGGCTCTTCTTACGACCGCTTCAGTATCTTCGATTTTGACCGGTTTCAGGATGTAATCGTACGCTCCGGCCTTCATCGCTGCAACCGCGTCTTCCACGCTTCCGAATGCGGTCATTACAACGACAGGAAGCCATTTGTAACTCTCTCTAACGTATTTGAGCAGTTCCATGCCCGTCATCCTGGGCATCTTAACGTCGGTCAGTACGGCATCTACATGTTCTCTCTCGAGGATCTTTAAAGCCTCGGCGCCGTCCCTCGCAACCAGCACGTCATATCGGTCCTGGAAATTTATCTTCAGGACCTTCCATGCTCTCTCTTCGTCGTCTGCTATGAGGAGTTTGGGTTTGTCGCGCATCGTATTTACACCCGATCCTTCTTCATTCTACATGTGAAAGTGAAAATTGTCTGTCCTGGTTTCGATTCAATCTCGATATGCCCACCAAGCGTTTCAGCAATGTTGTTGGAAATGCTTAGACCCAATCCCGTCCCTGTTTCTTTTGTCGTGTAGAAAGGCTCGAATATTTCTTGCGTGTCTTTCTCGGGTACACCGACACCGTTATCTGACACGGAGAGACTCAGAACACCGTCGTCTACCCTGAGTGTTAGGACGACCGATCCATCTGAACAGGGGAAGTCTGTATTTGTCCTGCACCTTTCTTTCACAGCGTCCACTGCGTTGATCGTCAGATTTAGCAGGAGCTGGTAGAGCAGGTCGCGGTCTACAAGGACTTCAGGAGGAGCATCACCACATGACAATCGGACGTTAATCTCGCCCGCCGAGGTCATTACAGCCCGTTGCACACGTTGCAGAAGGTCTTCCGGAGCGACATGCTCATACTTCGGGGGACCGAGTTTGGACAGGTTCAGAAAATCGGTCAGGATCTTGTTGAGCCGGTCAGCCTCATCGACAATGAATTCCTTCAGCTCTCTTTCTTCTTCCTGATTCAACTGCTTCTTAAGGAGAGTCTGTGCTGACGCCGACATGACGTTGAGCGGGTTTCTAATCTCGTGTGCCACTCCGGCAGTCAATTGTCCCAGAGAGGCAAGGTGTCGGACTCTGAACTCTTCCTGCTCCTGTTCGCGTATCCTTTCGATTATCCTGTTCCTCTGGAATGCGGTGGCAACTTCGTTCGCGAATATCATAAGTGCATCTATCATCTCCGATGAGAAAATGTCCCCCGATTTTCTTGTTGATATGGCAAGTATACCGAAAAGGCCGTCTTCGGCAAAAAGTGGGACTAATAGCCTGACTTTGTGTGAGCTCAGATACGAATACAAAGCATCCCTAACTTTGCGTCGGTCAACGTCGTAAAACTCAATCGGACCTCTCACTTGGCGGAGTCTTGCAACTATGTACTCGCCGGTCGCTATTTCAAAGCGGTCGGTATCGCGTTTCCATTCCGCAAAGCCTGTCATTTTGTCGTCTCTCAGAAATATCATAACGTCCTGGATATTGAACTGACCAAGCAGAAAGGCTTCGACTCTCTTGAGAAGATCGGAAGTGGGAAGATAATCAGATATGTCGCGCGAGAAGCCGACCATGCTCCGGCGATACTTGTTTATATCCCGGCTGGTAAGGCTTTCTATCGCGCGGTGAATTCTCTGTTCAAGAGGCCTTATGAGAATTACAAGGACGAGGACAAAAAGTGCATTCGCTGCGTAAGAACTTATCTTGAGATAATCCAGAAGGCTCTCTGTAACGGCCTGAACGCCGAGAAAGTAAATTGCCAGGATTATGGAGGATGCGATCGAGTATGCCAGTCCGCTCCTGAACGATGTTTTGGACTTGAACAGTCGCCCCTGGAGTGCGGCTGCAACGAAAATCGCACCGGCACCTGCCGACAGCAGCGTCGAGGCGATGTAGAGATAAAGAGTTCCGGGGATTACTCTTTCCTGGTTCAACGCCAAAAAAGAGAATGTAAGCTGTGCGGCGGCCCCGAGCAAAAACGTGTGAGTTCGTCTCTTTTGCGTCGTGGTTTGCAGGAGAGAGTACTTCCTTATAATAACGACAGTCCCCCAGGCCAGGTAACCAAAGAAGGTTGTCAGTAACGAAATTGACTGGAAGTCCTGGCGAAGTATGATCCTGTAATAGTACACCTTCCCGGGCCCAGAGAACGGAATCAGCTCTATGTGAAAATTCGGGAATGACGATACCAACAGAATTGCCGGAAGCAGGAAGACAGCGATATGGAATGATGCGCTTCCTGCGAGCTTGCCGAATGATCTCGGGAAGTGGTACGACAGACCTACATAGATGGCAGGCATTAGAAAGAAAACCCGATAGAGGATTTGGGCTGCGAGAGTTGCGCCCTCCTCTGTTCCGCTGGCCAGTATGAATATTTCGGATATATTCCAGACGGCATAGCTGAGGACGAGCGCCGAAGTCCACCGGTTGATTGACGACCGCGGGTTGGCAAAGAATACGATGAAGGCCATGCTCAGATTGACCACAAAGGCTGCAATTGCGGGAAAGGAGTAAATGTTCATAATTCTCCACCGGATGTTCCGGCTACGTTGCGTGCGTTTGCGGCTGCACCGATCCGCCTATTCCGTCTCACTTTCACGGAGTACTCTTCGAACCGGATCGCTTTTGGGGTAGCACAGAAACCTGCCGTTTTCGCCTTGACTCGCCTCTTTTTGCCCATTAAATTAGTGAGTACTTACTCACATGTCAAGGACCAAGTTCAAATGGAAAGAAAGCCGACAGAAAAAAGGCGCGAAGAGATAAAGAAAGCAGTTCTCTCGATCATTGATCAGGAGGGCATGCATAATCTTTCCACCAGAAAAGTCGCGGATAAGGTCGGCGTAAGCGAAGGGGCGCTCTTCAGACATTTTAGAACGAAGAGGGACATGATCCTTGCTGTGGTAGATGAAGTCGAAGAAGTCCTTATGAAGTCGCTTCGAGCGGCCGCCGTCGAGGAAATTCCGGCAGAGGATCGGCTTCTCAAATTTCTCTGTGCTCACGTTCGCTACCTCATCGCAAACAAAGGGATAACCATTCTTCTTTTTTCCGAGGCAGCACACGCCAACGATCCTGAGTTGAAAGCGCGGATGCTGAAAATACTCAACGAACAGAAACGGCTGGCAAAGAAGATAGTAAGCGATGGAATTGCCGCAGGAGATTGGGACAACTCTCTGAACGTGGATCATTTTGCGACCCTCTACATGGGGATCCCGATCTCTCTCAACATTGAGCTGGTTCTCAATCCCGGAGGAGTCAATACCGACAACTTCTGTAAGAAAATGCTTGCCGTTCTCGGTCGAGCCCTGAGACCCGGCAACTAAAAATTTTTGGCTATTTACGTAAGTGACCGATTACTTGCTAAATCAATAATGGAGGATTAGACAATGAAAGACGCATCACAGAACCCGGCTGTTCAGGGAAAAACCGACGAAAGCAGATTTACTGTACCGGATTGGTTGTTCGAATTTCACGGCCACAGGTGCCCGTACTCCGTGATGGGATACAGAATGGGAGTCTTCGCTCTCAGGGAGCTTGGCAGGGAGAAGTGTTACGACCACGACCTCTATGTCTTCTCAGAGATGGGTGTCGGTCATCCGCAGGGCTGCATGCAGGACGGGATTCAGGCCTCTACCTCCGCAACATTCGGCAAGGGACAGATGCTCAAACTGTTTTATGGCAAAGTCGCCGCGACCTTCTACGATCCGGCGAAAGGTGCCGTCCGCGTCTTCTTCAGAAACGAGTTCATGGACAAACTCGGCACTCACGAGTTCTTCAAGTTCAGAAAGCAGGGAATCGAACCTTCCAAAGTTCCACCGCAAGCTGCTCAGGATGTCATCGATGCAGTTCTCGATGCCAGTGAAGAAGAGCTGTTCAAAGTGGAACGCGTTGCCGATTTTAAGTTTGAACCTGTTCCGGGCTCATTCAACAAAAGAAAATGTGATAACTGCGGCGAATATGTCTTCGAGCGGTACCTCAGGATTAAGGACGGGAAGTCCATATGCCTCAAGTGTTCAGGCCAACTTGAAGAGGAATCGACCGTTTACATTCCGCTGTAAAGGAGATTGAAATGCTTTATGCTGTCATGGCGGTCCTGTTTGTCGGGGTGTCCTTTCTCTTCTCGATGCTCGGGCTGGGAGGGGCGCTGGTATATGTGCCGGTCCTGAAATGGGCCGGCTTCTCCGTCAAGGAAGTAGCGATCCCTCTCGCGCTCTTGCTCAACGGTCTTACGACTCTGATTGCGCTCGGACCTTACTTCCGAAATAAGCTCGTCGACTGGAAGGGTGGACTCGGCATGACGGTGGCCGCGTTCATCTTTGCGCCCGTCGGGGCTGTCGTGTCCGACATGGTCCCGGTGAAACTTCTTTTGATACTCTTCTCCGCTGCCGTTGTTGTGGCAGCACTCAGGATGCTGATCTCCTCGGGCAGACCCGAGCCGAAGGAGATGATGCCCCTTGACAGGAGACTCATAATCGGTGCTGTCGTTGGAAGCTTTGCCGGCTTCATGGCGGGACTTCTCGGAATCGGAGGAGGCTTCATAATGTCTCCGCTTCTAATGTGGATGGGATACGAAACGAAGAAAGCGGTTGCGACCTCGGCCTTCGCCGTCACATTCTCTTCCTTCTCCGGTTATGCGGGACACGCCGCCCAGGGACACTTCGAATTGAGTTTGACTATCGTGCTGACCATAGCGGTACTGGTCGGCGCATTTGCCGGAAGCCGGTTCATGGTGAAAAAGGCAAAGACACAAATAGTGAAGCAGATCTTCGCCGTCGTTCTGTTTGCGATTGCAGCGAAGCTGGTTTTCAGCGTGATTTAAGAATCGTAGAGTGAAGATGAATATAACTACCACGACCAAGTTAACACTTCTGATAACTATCGTTACCGTCGGGAGCCTGTTCGCGGCATCTCCGAAAATCGCGTGGAACGGCTATTTGCAGACGAGGTTCTCGGACAATTTTCTCGACAATGCCGGGTTCTCGGTACGGAGGGCCAAACTATGGGTGGAAGGGCCTGCACCGGTAGACAGCAATCTGTTTTTCCGAATACAGGGGATCTTCAGATACCAGACAGGCGGCACGTTCATGCTCCAGGATGTCTATGGCGAGTATAAGTTGCCGTTCGGGTTCATCAGGGCCGGCCAGTTTGTGCCGGATTTCAGCCTTGAGCGATCCCAGAGTGATGCGTACCTGCCGCTCATCGAAAGGGCCGCAGTGGACAACGCTCTTGTTCCGGCTGCCGACGCTTATGCCCGGGATGTCGGGGCCGAAATTGTGTTTCAGCCGGATGGATCCGGATTTCATGCCAGCTTCGGCGTCTACAATGGTAACGGCGGAAACATGAAGTCGAACGAGGACAGACAGTTTCTGTACACAAACCGGACGACGTACGACATCTCCTTTACGAATAATATCTCATGGACTAACGGTTTTTCGATTTCATATCGCGACAAAAAGAACCTGACATTCCCCGGTATTTTGGGAAACGGGAAGACGTTCAGCGGACGTGACTTCAGGTGGGGACTCGAGACTCACCTCAGAGCGCGAGTGTGGGAGGTCCAGGGCGAATACATCCAGGCGGACCTGGAAAATCAAAAATCATATGGCTACTACGCCTTTGCCGGATATAAAGTCGACTCGATGAATGAGATTGTCATCTCGACCGAAAAGCTCCAGGATCTAAATCCGTCATGTCTCCCGGCTCCGTGGTACATCGTCGGCTATTCACATTTCTTCAACGGCCAGAAAGAGAAAGTCATGATCGATGCGAGGGGTCAAAATACGGGCTCCGGGACGAATTACGGCACTACAGTTCAATTTCAATTATTCTTCAACTAGGAAAGGAATTTCAATGATCAATCCCAAAAGCTGGCTGGAATTCGGTCAACAATTTCACGGACATAAATGCCCCGCGATGCCTTTGGGCTTGCGAGTCGGGGCTGCCGCCATGAACGCGCTCGGCGTCGACCGGGCCCCGGACGGACAGCTCCTTGCTGTAATCGATCTCGGCGAAAATCATTGTGCGACTTGCTTCGCGGATGGTGTTCAGGTGATAACCGGCTGCACATTCGGCAAGGGAAATATCCGCAAAACTCACAAGGGGAAATGGGCCGTCACTTTGATTGACAAGAAGAAAGGGAAAGCCGTCAGAGTCACTCCCAGGGCAGAAGCCATGCTCGCGAACAAGCAGAGTTCCTTTTTCAAGGATTACCGGGAGAAGGGCATACCGGCAAGCGTCGTCCCGGCTCATGTGGTGGATCCACTCATCGATAAGGTCATGGGCGCGCCGGACGAAATGTTGTTCAGCGTTTCGGAAGTCTTCACGCATGAACACAAAGAGCTGCCTCACAGTTTCGACGGCTTTGTCTGCGAAGTTTGCGGCGAGATGGTGGTCATGCAATACGGGCGTATTAAGGGAGATATGAAGGTCTGCATCGACTGCGCAGCATAGCCGGCCCATACCGACAACTGTGTAATGCGCGATCCAAAGACGGGGGAAGAATTATGGTATTCCCCTGCTTTTGAGGCTTATTGCCATCGTTCAACAAAAGACGAAGCACTAACAGGCATTGACTGTGAAAACGCAATGAAGATTCTTGACGCGTCTGGTTAGATCATGAGAGCCAGGATGAATTGTTACCAAGCCGACTCGATGAGGAAGGGAGACGTCCTGCTTCTCCGTTTTACATATCGTATTCCGATTGCGTTTTGCGGGAATGTCTCATTGGTGAATAGGCGGCCCAATCGTCGACACTTACACGCTCGATTATTCACTTGCTTATTTTGGCTCCGAAAGCTAAGATCTAACTGCTTAGAGATGTTCAAGGACGATTCGTACATAGTTTACCCATCCTTTCGACTTTCCAGATACAATTTCCACACTTCCTCTCCGTACAGCATGTAACGCTGCGGAGCAGGCTCGCCATAAGGCTCTTCATATAGATTATTGAAATAGTCCCGAAAGAGTGGATCGAGGAGCACAAATCGCCACTGGGCGTCAAATCCGCAATGTCGGGGAAACAAGCATAAGCGTTCTGAATGCTGAGAGCACAGACGATGGCTCTTGAAGTGCGTGCTTCGATCAAGAGGACCATGTGCATTGGGGCTTCGGAAGGGGCTGAAAAAGGATCAGCCTCAAGAATCAGGAGGACCATAGGATGAGACATCTTTACTGTTTCAGGGCTTTCGAAATCTCTGTGTGTGTTTTTCTAATGGGGACTGGGACCGCAGTGTTTGCTCAAACCGTCACAGCTACGATATCTGTGGGAACCGCCCCCATGGCTGCTGCCGTCAACCCCATTTCTAACAAGATTTATGTGGCAAACTCATACACCAACAACGTCACTGTAATTGACGGGGCGACGAATGAGACGACAACAGTTCCGGCCGGTGCCAAGCCGTATGCCGTCGCAGTCAATCCGGTTACCGACAAGATTTACGTCCCAAACTACGGGAGCAATAACGTCACGGTAATCGACGGCGCGACGAATGAGACGACAACAGTTCCGGCCGGTGCCGAGCCGTATGCCGTCGCAGTCAATCCGGTTACCGACAAGATTTACGTGGCAAACTTCAACAGCAACAACGTCACAATAATCGACGGCGCGACAAACGACACGACCACGGTGCCTGCCGGGACAAACCCCATCGCAATAGCTGTCGACCCCGTCACTGACAAGATCTATGTGGCAAACAACGGCAGCGCAAACGTCACGGTGATAGATGGCGCCACCGATAACACAAGCACGGTAACATGTTCAGCCCTTCCTTTGGCAATAGCAGTCGACCCGGTTACGAACAGGATTTATGTGGCAAATTCCGGCTTGTCAAGTTTTGGCATCAAAGGGAACGTCACGGTAATCGACGGCGCGACGAACGGCACGATCACTGACTCTACCGGGGTAAATACTTGCGCATTGTCGGTAAACCCGGCTACGGATAAGATTTACGTGGCGAACAGCGGCAGCAACTATGTTACGGTAATTGACGGTGTAACGAACGGCATGACCACTGTTTCGACAGGAAACGACCCTTACGCAATAGCAGTCGATCCTGTTACGAACAAGATTTACGTGGCAAACGATGGCATCAACCCCGGTGTGACCGTAATAGACGGGGCGACAAATACTGCATCCAATTTAGCCTGCAGTTTCCCGCTAAATGCAATTGCTGTCAACCCCATTACGAACAAGACTTACGCGGTGAGTGAAGGCGCAAGTTGTGTCATTGTCGTCGACGGAGCAACTAACAGCACAACCACGGTGTCTGCCGGAACAAACCCTCAGGCTGTAGCAGTCAACCCCATTACGGACAAGATTTATGTGGCAAATAACGGCAGCGCTGACGTCACGGTGATCGATGGTGTGACCAATAATGTCACAGGCACGGTAGCCTGTGGAGTAGGACCTCAGGAAGTAGCAGTCAATCCGGTAACTGACAAGATTTACGTGGCAAACCGCGCCGGCAACAACGTCACTGTAATCGACGGGGCGACAGACGACACGACCACGGTACCCGCCGGGAATTGGCCGCGAGCAATGGCGGTCGATCCGGTTACAAACAAGATTTATGTGGCAAACTACAGCGGCAACAATGTCACAGTAATCGACGGAGCGACGAACAGCACGGTCACCGTATCTACCGGCTCTTATCCTCGTGCGGTGGCGGTAAACCCGGTTACGGACAAGATTTATGTGGCAAACTTCAACAGCAACAACGTCACAATAATCGACGGCGCGACAAACAGCACGACCACGGTGCCTGCCGGGACAAACCCCATCGCAATAGCTGTCGACCCCGTCACTGACAAGATTTATGTGGCAAACCAAGACGGCAACACCGTTACTGTCATCGATGGCGCGACAAACAGCACAACCACGGTGTCCGCCGGATCAGAGCCTGTGGCAGTAGCAATCAATCCCGTTATGGACAAGATCTATGTGGCAAACTACGGCGGCAACAACGTTACTGTAATCGATGGAGCAACAAATAGCACGGCGACGGTATCCGCCGGAACGGAACCGATTGCTATAGCAGTCAATCCGGTAACGGACAAGATTTACGTGGCAAATGCAAGCACCATTAGCGTCACAGTAATCGACGGGGCAACAAACAGCACGGTCACCGTATCTACTGGCTCTTATCCTCATGCGGTGGCAGTCAATCCGGTTACCGACAAGATTTACGTGGCAAACGAAAGCAACAACAACGCAACAGTCCTTACCGAGCAGTCAGTCCAGCCTGTCCCGCTGGCTACTTCCATATCGGCTCTCACAGATAACGAGACCATGAATGTTTCACCGACGTTCAATTTGAGCGCATCGAGTAGCTACTCGCCGACTGCACCGTCCGTGCAGGGTGTATATTATGCGGTGGACACCTGGCAGGACGGCTGGCAGAAAGCCTCAGGGTCAGGGTCTTCATACAGCTGCAAGACGGGGACGCTGTCAGCGGGGACACATGTCATTTACGCCTTCGCTACTGACGGTCAGGAAGCTACTTCCGTCAACACCGGTTACGGGGCGAGCCCGATTATCGGCGGAATAAAGGCATATGCGTTCGATGTCGTAGCGCCGCCGGTACCGGCTCTTACTTCGCCCGCAAACAACGCCGTGAACCAGCCAGTTGACATTACACTGCAAGTAGACCCATCATCCGGTGCAACGAGCTATCATTGGCAGGTCTCTCTCAGCTCGACGTTCTCTTCCATGGTTATCGATAATTCAACCACCAATACCACAAACGCCGTCACGCTTTCATTCGGGACCGAGTATTACTGGCGTGTTCAGGCGGTGAGCAGTGTCGGGTCGAGCGCGTATTCGGAGCCTGATTCGTTCAAGACGATGTATGTGCAGGCACCGCCGACACCGACGCTTTCCTATCCGGCAAATAACGCGACAGGCATACCGACAGGCAAGGTAATCCTGAAATGGGATGAGACGGCGCCTTATACGACATACGTCTGCATGTTGTCGGCTAATCCTGGGTTTTCTCC
>JBJKPN010000103.1:0-5442 GCA_046706365.1 Candidatus Kryptoniota bacterium
CTGCCAGGCAAGCTCATGCCCCACTATTCTGCCGCCCAGGCAAATTACATTTATATCATCATCCTCGACCCCCTGATGAGCGGAGAAACAATCGTGTATAAGAGCACCACGTACGCCTCTGACTTTGTTCACGGCGACCGAAGCACCGACCCCGCTTCCGCAGATTGCAATGCCGCGATCGATCTGCCCCGACGACACAGCCTTCCCCAAAGGGATTACATAGTCAGGATAGTCATCGGAGGCATCCAGTTTGTCTGCCCCGAAATCTACAATTTCATAATTGAGTCCCTTGAGTCGGGCTACAATTTCCTGTTTAAGCTCAAACCCGCCATGGTCGCAGGCGACGCCGATCCGCATCTGAAGCTCTCCTATATGATTAAGATATAGTTCATGTGTGTAGTAAAGAAAACTGCCCTAATAATTTAACAAAAAATCCCCTTCGGATCGTTTCAATTCGGGAGAAAATAGCAGCGGCCCTCAATGGTTGCAGCTTCCGTTAGGTACGCAAATAACCGCGCAGGCCGGACTATCCTTCAGGGCCACACAAAAAGGAAGCCCGGCGGGGATGCCGGGCTTGGTGTGGCTTGTTGGTGGGAGAAAAGGAGGAATTAGTATGCTACAGAAACGGTGAAAGTCCCTGTGTACGAACCCGGGGTCTGGTTTGAAGAAAGAGCACCGAGGTCACCGCCGAGCCAGAGGTAATAGCTGCCCGCGCTGCCGGTGGAACCGCTCAGATTTATGATCGAGCCCGATGGTACGTTCGTCGAAGTTGCCTGTCCTGACGATGAAGAAGATCCGTAAACGTTCGGAGTGAATGTGATCGTCGAACCTCCCGCTTCGCTGAGAATGGCGCTTGAATACGTTACGGTGACACTGCTGCTGCCGTTGCCGGTAACGGCGAAAAGGACGCTGCTGGATTGCGGATCGACGGCTGCGGGGGAGGTACCTGCAACAACTGTCCCGAAATTCAAAGGGCCTCCGGAGACAGTCAGGTTAAGGCCTTGTATGATTGTCGCCATGATCGCGACGCTTGTGTTTGCGCTGTTCTGGGCGAATGAACTTGAATTCATGCCAAGGACTATGAAGGAAGCTATTGCCAGGGACCTTAGCCACGATAAGCGGTGCGAGAGGATTCGGCTCTGCAGGCTGTCTGCCAACATTTCGGTTTCGGTTGGTTTCACTGGCTCTATTTCGGATCTGGTTTTCATGTCTGCCATATACTTGTTCAACGGCTGTGCCGGGCAGGAACCATTCAAAATGGTCCCGTATCGCCATTTTTTGGGCGAAGAGGGTGAAAAAAGGTTACGAAATCGTAACGACTAGAGAATAGATTGGTACCCCCGTCGAGCTTGTAGCCCGGACGAAATGCCGACTGCAAATAGGGTTTGCTGCCGGTGTTTAGACGAAGGTCCGTCGCGAAGAGCGAACGGACCCGCATCTGAGTGGGCTCCTAGTTTTCCAAACCAACAAGCTTGTCGAGAACCTTCCCTGCAAGCTTGCCTATCTTCTTATTCATATCGTAAATCGCGCGCTGTGTTGCCCCATCCTTAGAAAGCTGTCCTGATTTCCCGTTTTCTGAGGAACTGAATATTACCGCTCCTGTCGCGGCCTCGCTTGCGTTCAACTCCAGGTGCCACCGGCAGTAGTACCACTCGTCGACAGGTCCGGAGGGCGGCTGAACGGTACTGGCAACTTTAATGGCAAGATCCGCAGTCCTACCCCCGGCCTTCGCGATGGTAAGGCCTCCCGAAGTAAAAAGGTCGGTCACCGTTTGAGTCATCACATCGGAACCGGGACCATTGCCGGCAATACCGATGACAAAGCTGTTCTGAAGAAAGTCAACTATCTCCGATTTCTCTCGTTCGGAAGAATATGGCGGCGTTATTCCTTTGCCGGACGGAGAGACTATCCTGAAGTCTGAATCGAGCTCCATTCTGTCCGAGATCAGGGACCTCTTGAGAAGCATCAATCTCAGCTTATCGATTTTCCCCGAAGTCGTATCAAACTTTTCTCCGATCCGGACAATTTCTTCGTCGAGTTCTTTTATGCGTTCGGCCATCTTCATCGCCGCCTTTTCCCTTTCAAGGACCGCGAGTGCGTAATATGTCGACTCTTTTGGATTCTGCCAGACCTCCGCAATCTCGGTGCCTTCCAGGGTCTTCTTCAGCCCCGTTTCGATTCTGGACCGGGTTTCTTCCCTGGACTCGGCGCTTACTCCGCTTTTCGATTCTTTCAGTGTTTCAGATTTTGTTACCGATATGTTTGCGCGGATATTGACCTTAAAGACTTCCGCTATGTGGGCTCGTGCCTGACTTTCTGCGTCCTGTCTGGTTTCACCGCTTCCCACCCCCGTTATGTAAAATTCCTCGGGATATTGCTTGCTCTTTCCCTTCACCCAATCAGGCTCCTGCGCGAAAACAACCGGGTTGCACCATACAAGCATTGCTACAGCAAGTAGGATCTTCATGACATATTCCCCTTATCTTATATCCGGCACGATCTGAATGGTGAGCGCGCCGGGCTTCACGGTAACAGTTTCTTGCCCGGACAGGTTAGATGCCGCCCCTGAAACGGAAACCGAGTAGTCTCCCGGCGGCAAATGAAGCCTGGCGAATTGGATATCGTGAGGAAGCGTCCTCCACGTCCTGATGTCGGCCTGTTCGGAGGCATCGTAGGCAGCATCGACAACGACGCTTGTCAGAAAATTCGTCAGGGGTGAATCGTCCTGTTTCTTCATCTCCTTCTTCGCCTTTTCGGCCGCCAGGAATTTCAGAAGAGCACGTCCGGCAGTCTTCAGATAAATCAGTGCAATCCGCTCGCGCAAGTTCTTGGCAGCAATCGAATCTATATTCTCCCCTAATTCAGTTGAAGTCTGCTCCGAACCGCTGGCGCCCGAGACTGATATCTCGTACGAGCGCACGTAGTTCTGTCGGGAATGAAATTTCGGAAGAGCCGCGACAAAAGTATGCACTGTTCCGTCGTCGTCCATTATTGACACCTTCAGCTTAACCTCTTCCTTTATAGGACCCTTCCCGGAGTAGACAAGGACCAGGAGTGTACCCTGATCCCTCGGAGGGGGAGAGTACTTGATTCCGAACCTGTTCTCGAACTCGTGGAGGTCATCATCAAACCCGAGCATTCCGGCCGTCCGAACGAGGTCTTCCTTCAGGGCCGACGGACAGCTGGTCGCAAAAAGTGTATCGTAAGAACCGTAGCCGTCGTATGCCTGCTTGTATGATATGAAAGCGTCGTTCGTCTCCCCGTTCGCTTCGTAAAGAAGCCCCATGACATACCTTACAAAAGCATCCTGCTTGTAAGAGTTCTTACCGTCGTATTTCCTGGAGTACTCGTTCAGCTTGAGATCGACCTTGCGGGCTTCCACGATGGCGTCTTCGGTCCTCCCGGCACTCGCGTAGTTCAGAGCGAGGAACAGGTTTACGTAGACCTTTTCGAAATCTTCTCCTTCATAAGCGAGGAGATTATCATTGACCACAACCGAACCCACTCCCTTTGAGATGCTCTGCGTGTAGAGCTCGTCCATGATCCTCTCACTTTCGAGAAAATGTCTCGAGCTGGCATCGTATTCCCCGGCATAGTGTCTGAGAAGCCCCGCTTCCAAATTATAAAGGACGACACTGTTATCGCCGTAAGTCTTTCGGTTATCGTCGATTACACGCGCCGCCTGGTCGAATCGATCGGCACTTACATTGGCATCGACATCCCTGTAGAACTCCACGCTCATCGCGCAGCTCTGCAGGGCTTAACCGAGAGCGAGAACTAAAGTCGGTGGAGACAGGAGCTTCAGGGCCATCGTGGGCTGCTCTTTTGCGACCGCTCTCAAAACATGTACTTATCCTGACTGACGATTTTCTTGATTTTCTTCTCGCCGATCCAAACCTTCTGGTTCGTCGTAATGCTTACAAGCTCGAGGTTTATCTGGTAATATTTTACCGCCTCGCCCCCTTCCTTGTCTATGATGGAAGAGATGTTGCCGATGAGCATGAAATCAGCGCCGGTTTCCTGGCCGGGACCTTTCTGCGACTCTTCAGACGCCTCACGGGCCTGGTCTTTGCGCTCCTCCCGGATCTGGGACCGCTCCCCCGAGCCGGCGACGAAATTCACGACACCTTCGTTCAGAAGCGACCGCTCCAGATCCTTGACAAACGTGGAGACGTCGATGTGTTCGTATGTCCGGTTCGTGATTTTTCCTACGATCACTGTGGGTTTCTTCCCCTCATCCTGCCGGAAGTTGTCGACCCACGCCGCGGCCGAGAGATCCTTTATCATGGTCTGCGATACAAGCCGCGCGTCGGTATCGTTCCAGTCACCGCTCAGATCCGTCTCCGAATCGGCGCTGACTCGCGACACCTGTCTCGAAGAACTGCATCCGATCGCGAGTACCGAGAACAGTACTGCGATCGTCCCCGGCATAATTTTCCGGAATAAAAACGGGGAAAGACCTGACCTGACAGATTTCCCTATTGCGTTCATGTCATCCCTTTCGATCTATGTTCCGATTCTGTTCACTCTCAACAGTGCACTTGAAAGTGCAAACGGTTTATTCCTCCCTTTTTGGAAGGGCACATTATCTTGACTCGGGTCTACTGCCCGGCATCTCTCTCGATGTTCCGCCTTTCGACAGATATCAACACGTAGAAAACCCGGTTCTTTGCATCGTACCATCTTGCAACTACGGCGTAATCTCTCAGCGTCACGGAGATCTCTTCGTTGAGAACCTGCTGTCCCGAGCCGGTCACCTGCTTCTGAATTGCAATCACGGAGTCGCCACACTCTTTTGCAAGTCCGACGAGGGCCATGCGCTCGGCAGCCTCCCACGAGCTCGATTCATAGAAGTATTTCTGTGCGACACCGACGGCGAAGATGCGGCGGTCGTTATTCTCGCTCGAATGGACCCACTTCGGCTCTTTCGGGGAAACGCTCACCGGTTCGTTCATCGAAACGGGGATATCACACTTGCCCCGGCTGACGAGCGCCAGAACCATATCCCCCGCGAAAAACAACTCCGCGTTCCCGGTATCCGCCACAGCATTCCGCAGCGCGGACGAGTCAACCGCTATCCTGAAATCACTCCCCATCCACGCCGTTCCTGCTTCGGTTGCCCAGAACGACTGACCTCCTGCAATGACAGTCATCTGTTCACGGGCGAGGTTTTGCTTTGCCGTTCGGACGTCAAGCGAAGCGGAGGAGTCCTCGTAATAACCTGTAGCCGCATAACCGACAGCAGTCAGACCACACCCAAGGCCTCCCTGTTCAAGAAACCATCGGGGATAAGACTGAGCGCGTACAGTTTGTCCAAACCAGAGGAGACACAGCAGAACTCCCAAGCCTCGCATGCCCTGAAAAATCCTCCTGCTACTGCTGGCCCTGTTGCTGCTTCTTGTAGTCTTCGTACTTCTTCACTTCATCGTCCAACTCCTTGAA
>JBJKPN010000104.1:0-35649 GCA_046706365.1 Candidatus Kryptoniota bacterium
TGTAACCGGGTTGGGGCTCCTGCCGCTCGCGCTTGCAAGCGGAACCGCGGGAAGAGAGATCGAGGGACCTATGGCGATCGTGATTCTCGGCGGTTTATTCACTTCGACGGCGCTGAACCTGCTGGTCCTGCCGACGCTCGCGCTCAGATTCGGGAGATTTGAAAAGAAGGAGGCGCTGGAAATATGAATAAATATCTTCCTGCTTTGCTTTCGTTGTGCCTCTGTCTGCCCGCACTATCCAGTGCGCAGACACGCAAACCTGCCCTTCCTTGCCTCAAAGCGGTGACGAACATTCGCCTTCCCGGAAGCGCCTCCAGATTCGACTACCAGTCAATCGATTCTCGAAGAGGGCTTCTATTCATCTCCCATCTTGGAGACAATTCGGTAACAGTTTTTGATTTGAAATCGCAGCAAGTGGTCAGGAATATTACGGCGATCCCCTCTCCTCACGGGATACTGGCCGCCCCTGAACTCGGGAGGGTCTTTGTGTCCGCAACCAAAGTCAATGAAGTATACACCATTGATGAGAGCTCGCTAAAAGTGATAGGCAAGACTCCCGGCGGGCGCTTCCCCGACGGGATCGGATTTGCGCCCGGCACAAAAAGAATTTTCGTCTCAGACGAGTTCGGGGGGACCGTTACCGTGATCGACGCCAGGTCGTTAAAGCTTATCCGAAAAATCTCAATCGGCAGGCAAATCGGCAACACTCATTACGATCCGGTATCCGGATACATTGTCACGGCCGATGAATCGAGGAACGAACTCGTATATATAGATCCGGGCACCCTCAGGCTCGTCAAACGGATCGCTCTGCCGGGCTGCAAGGGAGCTCACGGATTTGTAATCGGAACCGAGCCGCATCTCGCTTACGTCACCGGTGAAGACAATTCATCGCTCCTGGTAGTCAACCTTAACGACAATGAAGTCATTCAGAATTTCAAAGTGGGGAACGGCCCGGACGTTCTCGCGCTGGATAGTGGGTACGCTCTCTTGTACGTCTCTTCAGAAAGCGGAGTCGTGTCGGTTTTCAAAATTCGTAACGATGGGATATCAAAACTCTGCGAAGGCAGACTGTGGGCGCACACCCACACCGTCAGTGTCGATCAGAACACCCATAATTCGTACTTCCCAATCCAGAGTTTCAAAGGCGTACCGACACTCATGATATTCACCCCCCGGCGATAGGGAAACAGAATCCTGCAGAGCTCCGAGTGATCGTCCCGCGCGTTCGCATTCAGCATGCCCGCATGTCTTGTGCATGCATTCCATAGACCCCGCTATGACGGGAAATTCAGAGTGACCGTGGTTCCCTTTCCGGGCTCACTAGCCACGGACGCGGTACCTCCATGAAGCTGCATGATAGACTTGACTATCGCCAACCCGAGCCCGCTCCCTGTTTTATTCTCAGATCTTGATGAATCGACGCGGTAGAACCTGTCGAAAATTCTCGGAAGATGTTCCCTATCTATTCCGGTCCCATCGTCGATTACCGAAACAAGCGTACTGCCGTCTGTTCCCCGGTTCGCTTCGATCTCGATATGCCCGCCATTGGACGTGTACCTCAATGCGTTGGAGATGAGATTGCTCACGGCCTGCCTTAACAGAGTCGGATCGGCATTTACCAAGATCTTCTTCCCTGGTTCGGGCTTTTCCTGATAAGCGATTGTAACCCCCTCCTCATCGGCAATCGCTTCATAAAACTCCATCACACTCTCGATCTCCGCGCGCGGATCGAGCTTCTTCTTGTCGGGATGCGCTTCTGAGCTTTCCGCCCGGGCGAGGAACAGAAGACTCTCCAAAACGTGCGATAGACGAGAATACTCTTCCAGGCTCGACTCCATTACCTCTCTGTACTCCCCAGGAGTTCTCTCCCGCGAGAGAGCCACTTCGGTCTCACCGATGAGGTTATTGATGGGCGTTCGCAGCTCGTGGGCAAGATCGGCCGAGAACTGCGACAGCCTGTTGAATGAGTCT
Organism: Candidatus Kryptoniota bacterium; assembly: GCA_046706365.1. Classification (GTDB taxonomy): domain Bacteria; phylum Bacteroidota; class Ignavibacteria; order Kryptoniales; family JAKASW01; genus JAKASW01. The sequence continues at coordinate 1,975 of JBJKPN010000104.1, forward strand.
TCAAGCCTGTCAAGCATCCCGTCGAATGCCCCAGCGAGGTCGTTGAGCTCAAGCGGCCAGTCCTTCTGACCGAGCCGCCTGTGAAGTTGATGGGCCGAAATGTGTTTGATAGTCCTCGTGATCTTCACAACCGGCTTCAGGCCTTTCTCCGCCACGAATATTCCAAGTGCCGCGGAGAGAACTATACCGGCAAGAAGCACGATTAGAAGCCGACTCCTGTAGTCGGATATAAGTTCGTCTTCGTGCGAAATATCCAGGGCAAGTTGCAGCACTCTTGTCTGTCCTCCTGCGTTTCCGACCTTCGCCAACGCTGTCATCAGAAGCAGGTTATGACCTGTCGGAGATTTTCCAGACATGGCTTTTGACGGCGTTTTCCCCAATGCGGCGGGAGGCGGGAAGATGTCGATGGGAGCGACGCTGTCCATTCTCCCGGTTTCGATGACAACGCTTCCATCCGAACCCAATATCCTCGCATAGTACTTTGCCAGCCTGAATGGAGCCGTCTCCCACTTTATTTCTTCCTCGAGTATTTCTTTGTTATTGGGAGCTTCGGCAAGGATTTCCCTAAGCAGATCGATTTTCGCTGCGAGAAACTGACCGTCTTCCTTCGCGAGGCGGGTCGTCAATACCCAGTACAGAAAAACCGTCGAAATGAGTAGGATGCCGAAGGCGGAGATGACATAGAGAATTGTCAGCCGTCGCTTAATAGACCAGGCGGCTTGATTGTCACGGCCGGAGACGCTCTCAGTCATTATCGATTGTGTATCCTACGCCGCGAACCGTCCGGATCAATTTTCTCTCGAACGGATCGTCGACCTTTCGACGAAGTCTTCTCACCGCAACATCTACCACATTTGTATCGCTTTCGAAATTCATGCCCCATACCTGGTCGGCAATCAGCGCGCGTGAAACCACCTCGCCGCTCCTGCGGGCCAATAGCGACAATAAAGAGAATTCTTTCGGAGTCAGATCGAGCTTCAGGCCCTGCCTCGCCGCCCTGTGCGCAAGGAAATCTATCTCGAGATCTCCAACGACCAGAGTGTCCGGCTGCCGGACCGGGCCGCGCCGCAGAATTGTTCTCACCCTTGCCAGCAGCTCCGAAAAAGCAAACGGCTTCACAAGATAATCATCCGCACCGAGTTCCAGGCCTTTGACACGATCCTGCACCGAGTCTTTTGCTGTCAGGAACAAGACCGGCGTGTCCATACCGTGTTTCTTCATCTGCGACAGGATTTCCCACCCGTCCAGGCCAGGGAGCATGATATCCAGAATCACAAGCGCGTATTCGTTTTTTCCCAAGAGAGCCAGCCCCTGTTTTCCATCCGGGCACGTGTCGACCAAGAAACCGTTCTCGGATAATCCCTTTTTCAGGTATGATGACGCCTTAATTTCATCTTCAACTACGAGTATTTTCATCAATCTTCGATTTGAATTTAATATTAACGGAAAATAAAAGCCTCAAGTTCTACAATTTATGATCGCCGATTCGGCCCGCAGAAGCTTCCGGCGCGAAAGAGAATTCGGCATCCGGCCTCGTGGAGGCATCAGGAATGATTCCTTCATTGTCATTGTTTACTTGGGTAAAGAAGACTAATTTTTCCCTAGGAGAAAATCACGTGAAAATAGGTATCACCTGCTATCCAACTTACGGTGGAAGCGGCGTTGTCGCGACGGAATTGGGCAAGGCACTTGCCCTGAGAGGTCACCAGGTTCATTTCATCAGCTATTCCCTGCCCGCCCGGCTGGACAACTTCGCCGGGGATGTGTTCTACCATGAAGTGGAAATGTCGCAATACCCGCTGTTCGACTTTCCTCTTTACACCGACTCGCTTGCGAGCAAAATGGTCGATGTCGCTAAGTACCATGACCTCGACATTCTTCATGTTCATTATGCCATTCCGCACGCAACCAGCGCATTTATCGCCAAACAGATACTCTCTCCCGGCAAGGACATCAAGGTTATCACTACGCTCCACGGAACTGATGTCACTCTTGTCGGACTCGAACCGAGCTTCCTGCCTTTGGTGAAATTCTCGATCGAACACAGCGATTATGTAACATCTGTATCGCGGTTCCTCCAGATGAAGACCTACACGATGTACAATGTCGATAAGGAGATAGAAGTCATCCCGAACTTCGTGGATACGGATAGATTCAAACGGAAGGAGGATTGCCAGTTCCGGGAACGGTTTGCGCCTCACGGCGAGAAGATCCTCGTGCATGTTTCGAATTTCAGACCCGTAAAGAGAGTGCCGGACACGATACGGATCTTTGACATTGTCAGGAAATCAATTCCCAGCAAGCTAGTACTTGTGGGTGACGGTCCCGACAGATCCGAATCCGAAAGGCTCGCTCGTGAGCTCGGAATTTCGGATGACGTCAGATTCCTCGGTAAGCAGACGCTGTTGCCCGAAATCCTTTCTGCATCCGACCTGATGCTGATGCCGAGTCAGTCGGAGAGCTTTGGTCTTTCCGCCCTGGAGGCCATGTCTTCGAGCGTTCCGGTTGTCTCTTCAAGCACGGGCGGGCTTCCTGAACTCGTACTCCACGGAGAGACCGGATTCATCGCGGAACTGGGGGATGTCAACAGAATGGCCAAATATGCCATCGATCTTCTGAGCGATGATCGGAAATGGGAGCTGTTCAGCCGCAACGCGCGAAAGCGAGCGGAGGAGAAATTCAACGTGAACCAGATTATACCGCTCTACGAGCAGCTTTACGAGAGAGCCGTCAGCGAATCAAGGGAAATGCCTGTAAGCATGAAGTAATTATCCTCCCGATTACACCGACACCGGAGAGGATATTCGGTTATTTAGACGGTTCGTCAGGTGATTTTTTCGACTCATTTTCAGGGCCAGGGCCCGGGAGAAAAAGCGGGTTAAAAACTAAGCTGGTAGAAAAGCCTCAGCATGTTTATCGTCTCCCGCTGGTAGTAATATCTGTTGTTCAACGATACTCTCCTCGACAACTGAAGGTAAAGCCTGTTCCCCAATATCCTCGCAAGCGGATAGTCGACGCTGACGTCAGTATTGTTGATATCGCTGAAAACCTGTCCTCCGACTCTGATCACTGCGTTGCCGAATTGTGTTGTAATGTTCAAATCAGGCGACAGGACCGACGACGGATTGTACCGCAATTCCGCGCTACGTATGAACGGGAACTCGCGGCTGAGAAAATTCGTCAGAACCCCGGAGAGAACAGAGGAACCGAAACCGGCACTGGCCTGCGCCACAATGTTGTCGGCAGCACTCTGTTTCTGGGAGGATGTCAGCTGATTTTCAAATTCATTAAACAAGATGAATGATATGGCGTTCGTCTGGGGGTCGCCCTGGAAAGGGCTGTTGTCGACCGTCATCGAGATATCCACGCTCGGCTGATTGAATGAGCCGGTCATCTTCAACGTCACCACAACCGTCTGAGGCTTCGTGCTTGATGTGTCCTGATAGTGGTATCCCTGGTACTGTGCCGTAATGTCGAGAGTCGGATTAAGGGGTACTCCGGTAAAATGAAGTTTCCCGGATGCCGCGAATTGTTTGCCATAAAATTCGTAATAAGAATTGTCCATTATGTTCACGTCTCCCGTCAGCTCCATTGGACCGGAAAGGTTCGAGAGCGCCAGACGTCCGCCGAGGACTGCATCGAGTTCTTCGCTCGTCGCCTGGTCGAATATCATCCTTAGATTGACGTTGTCCTTCGTTTCCACTTTCACGTTGTATTTCAGGCTGTCAAGGATGCTTCCGGAAGCAGCGGTCTGCTGGGCAGGCGTAGGGACGGCTGCGTGGCTCACGCTCGACGAATTCGACGCCGTGTCAATGGGAAAATGGTATATTATCCCGCCTGTCGCGATATTTTCGCTGGTCTGCATCGGCATCAGAGTCAGATTGCCACTCGGTATTATAGTCCCCTCAAACAGGGGCCGTTGCAGGCTTCCTCTCAGTTTCAATCCCTGGGGTCCGGCCTCCACAACGGCCGTTCCATAAATGCCCTGTATGCTTTGCTGGACAGTGGAGTTCAGCACGAGAAGCGAACCCCGAAAACCTATGTCGAAGTCTTCGATAGTATTCTTGCCGATCAGGAGCGATCCGTTAGCCTCCATCGTACCGCCCTGTCCTTTCCGAACGTTCCGGATGAACAAGGGAGAAAGCAGAAGTTTGCTTCCGCGTCCGACCACAATTCCATTGAATCCATAATCGATCTGGTTTGCCGCCAGACGGATTTGACCGTCGTTTACCGCCACCTGCCCTTTGAGGTCAGGGGACGAGTACTTACCGGTAATTGAAAGATTGCCAGAAAGGATAGCTCCGAAATTCTCCACGCCGGCAAGGAAAGGGGTGAGGAAGGACACGTTGAGAGAATCGGCCGTTAAATCCACACTCAAATTCTTCGACGAATTCTCAGTCAGCGGGAGGGTGCCGTGCAAGACAAGTGCGTATCTCGCCGAATCGCTTTCCTTGGACAACTGGAGAGAAAGTCTCAAATAGGATCCCTCCAAATTGATCTCTCCACTGATGGATTTTGACTTCTGACCGTTGTACTCTATGTCCTTCCCTTTGAATCCGACGGATACCACAGTTCCTGAAAGCGAATCTGATATCCGGGCATCCCCGCTCACTTTCCCTTTCACTACAAGCTTATTTGTGTCGAGTCTCGCGAGGCGCTGAAGCGAAGCGAGTCCGAAATTATTGAAATTGAAATGCAGATCAGCCCCCTTCGTCAGCGAATAACTCCCGTCAACATAGACTTCGGAGCCGGAAGTATCACCTTCGTCGCTCAGCCCCGCGGAGAAACCGACGGGAGAAATCACGAACTTTTCCGGATAATAGGTCAAATGGACCGGAGCAAGGCTGTTCAGATTCACGCCGTAAAGCTTCCCCAGCATGGTTCCGGCGGTAATGTCGAATGAATCCGAACGGACGTGGGCGAGGGCCTCGACATAGAACTCGATTGAATTGTTCACATTACCGAGAGCGGAAACTGAAAGCGAGTTTTTGTCGGGTGAGTCTCCGGAGGAGTAGTTTACGCGGAGAATCTTCGCATTAAGCTTCGTTTGATTTACATCCAGGGTGCTGAAGCTTGCGTTTGCAGACCACATCCCGGAATCCCAGACGGACAGTTTTCTATCGGACCGCAGCTCGAACTGCGCACCTAAATGTGAAGCGTATAGGTGCAGCGAATCCTGAACCAGACTCAACGTGTCTGCTGAAACAGAGCCCCCTATCGTAAAGAGCCCATTCTCCGAGACCAGCTTCAAATGTGCCTCCGGGTCGCCGGACAACTCCAGATTGCCTATCAGCCTCCCGAGAATTCTGGCATCTTTCACCTTCACATGTATATCGGCATCGACGTTTGAAGCCACTTCAAATTGTGTCAGTGAACTGTCGCTCATTCCCGTGACTCGAGAACTTATTTTGTCGGCCAGCACCGTCAGTATCTTCGAAATCTGGGTTGGAAATTCGTGAGGCACAAAATCTCCGGTGGCCTGCAAGTCGAGAAAAGGAGAATGAATATCGAGCTTTTTCGTCTTCTCCCGTGTATTCATTTCGACTGCAATCAAAGAATTGTTCAGCGGATACCCGCCGATGGAAGCCTTCTCTGTTAACAGGGATATCTCGGCACGCATGGAATCGGGATTAAACCCTATGCCGGATAATCTAAGATTCCCTGTCAAGTTCTCCTCGAGAGTCGGCAGGTGAATGAATGGCGCGATATCGAACTCAGCAAGCGCTAAGTTTCCCGAATAAGTACTGTTGGCAATATCTGCATTGACTTCCCCATCAACGTTCCCTTTCGACGTGAGAAGATTCATTCTGACATTGAGGCTATCCTGAACCGACGTTGCCTGCACTGAAACCAGGTGCAAAGTAGTGTGGTCATAGCTGGATGAATCGATTGCCAGCTGGAACGTTCCCTCCGGAATCGAATGGTTATTCGGTTTCAATGAGAATGTCGAAGATCCGGTAAGATGAGTCTTCAAATCCGGCCCGGGCAGAATATTGGCCAAATCCACTCCGTGAAAATCGAGGTGTCCTTCGACGGCGCCCGAGTGAATTTGGGCGGTCGCCGCTATCCGGGTGCCGGCGTTTGAAAGTTGTGCTGCGACATTGAGGTTATTCGGCCTCCCGTCAACTTCGGCCGAAATTCTCATTGATTTCATGCGACTGAGATTGGGAACGCCAAGGTCTCTCGTGAGAGCAGACACTTCGGGCATATTCAAACTGCCATTGTCCACCCTGATTTTCATGCCCAATGACGGATCGGTCAGATTGTGAAACGTCGCCGTTATCGGAATAGAGGAACTGTCAGTCTTCAAAAAGAACTGCTTCAGGTTCAGAGTGTCCAGATCTCCGCTGGCAAACATCGAGAGGTCGAATTCCGAAACTGGATTGACGGGAAGCCGGATAAAACTCTCCACCTGCGCAAGATTGACGTCTCTTGCACGCAGGCTGACGGTAAAATGCCGATGACGAAGATGTCCCACTCCAAGAGAATCGAGCAGGTTTTGACCTATGAGCGCAATATCGGCATGCACATGCGCTTCCCGGGAGATCAGGCGAAATCCCGACAATTCAGTGCCGTCCTGCGATGTGTACAGGTTGAACTTCAGCGAATCGATTCTGAAGCTCGGTTCGATGAGAGACGCCGATACGTTTCGCACATTTGCCGTAAGGCTGTTCCCGGCAAAAATGCCTGAAGCGTTGAGGTCGATGTCCTTGACTGAGAAATGTGCGGGGTCGAAAACGGTGACCGAAAGACCTCCCCGGCTACTACCTTCCAGGCTTCCGGCATCGCGGGTCGAATCGTACAATATGAATTTTCCCCCGCGAATCGTGACAGACTTAAGGAGAAGGGTCCAGTCAAATTTTCCGCCCGGCTTCGATGCCGACTTCGAGATGCGATCGATGTTGTAACTGCCGTCCTTGTACCTGACCAGGAAAAAATGCGGGTTCACCAGCTCGACGCGCAGCAATTCAGCCGTCTTCGTGAGAAGCGAAAGGGGAAAGTGCGAAATCTTCACGGTGTCCACCGAGGCAATCCGGTCATTTCGATAATACAGGGCCGCACCGTCTATGGTGAAGGATCCGAGGACGCTTCCATGAATTTGGCCCAAATAGAGCCTGGCGTTGGTCTGCTCGTCCACGACCGAGGTCAACATGTTGCGAAGCTCGGCATTGAAGAACCTGGTGTATGAAAAGAGGTAGACCAGTACCGGAAGAGAAATCAGGAATAGAAATATGGGAAAGAAAATCTTCTTGGGCATCGTATGGTTAGCCTCAACCGGGGTGCATGACCTCCACTATCCTCTTTATAATATTCGTCGTGGACTTGCCGTCGAGGTATGTCATCGTTACGACCTTCCCGCCCCTGGCTTCGACAACATCTTTACCTACCACATCTTCGATCTTCCAGTCGGCTCCTTTCACGAGCACGTCGGGCTGAAGCAGCTTGATCGTCTCGTAAGGCGTATCCTCGTTAAAAATACAGACGTAGTCGACACACTTGATATTCGCAACGACAAAGGCGCGGTCGGCCTCGCTGACTATCGGTCGCTTCGGCCCTTTTATCCGGCGCACGCTTTCATCCGCATTGATCGCGACAACAAGAATGTCGCCGAGCTCCTTAGCCCGTCGAAGGTAATCGACGTGTCCGATATGAATAATGTCGAACACGCCGTTGGTAAATACGACCTTTTTCCCGTCACTTTGCGCTTTGCGTAAAATCGACGCGAGTTCTTCTCTACTGTGGATATCGGGAACCGGATTGTTCATTAATGATTCGCCTACTATAGTGACTTGGAGTCGTTTAAGACTTCGGTAAACAACCTGTCTTTATCGACAGGTGCTATGCCTACCTCTCCGCACACGATTCCCCCCGCATGATTTGCTATGGCCGCGGCTTCCTTGACACTTGCACCCGAGACGAGAGCAACGGTGAGAGTCGAAATTACAGTATCCCCTGCACCCGACACATCTGCAACCTTTCTCGCCTTTGTAGGAAAATGCGTAAACGCACCATCATTTTCGACGAGCGTCATCCCTTTCTCCCCGCGCGTAAGCAGCACGTTTTCACACTTGAGGCGGCTCTGCAATTCTCTTGCTGCCTTGACGGCATCTTCGTCCGAGCCGGCCGAGAGGCCAAGTGCACCCTCCGCCTCTTTCCTGTTCGGCTTAAAAAGCGTCACCTGTTTGTACTCGAAGAAATTGGCCTGTTTCGGGTCGACGCTCACCACCTTCCCGGATTTGCGGGCCAGACCTATCACCTCGGACAGCAGCTCTTTCGTAAGCATGCCTTTATTGTAATCTTCCAGCAGCACTGCATCGATCTCATTGGACATCGAGTTCATTATTTCCATTACCTTGCGTCTGACTTCCCCGTCAATTCCTTTGTTGACCTCGTAATCCATCCTGACAACGTGCTGATTGTGAGCAATAACTCTCGTCTTTACCGTCGTCGGCCTGTCCCGATCAGTTATGACCCCTTCCTTCGAGAGTCCCATCTCGTCCAGGATTTGCCTGATTTTCTCGCCGGCTTCGTCATCACCGACTATGCCGAATAATACCGGTTCAGCACCGAGGGATTTAATGTTGTTAGCGACGTTGGCGGCACCGCCCAGCCGTGCAGACTCGCTGTCGACCTGCAGAACGGGAACCGGCGCCTCCGGAGAAATACGGGAGACACTTCCCCATACATACTTGTCAAGCATCAGATCGCCGAGGACTGCGACCTTCTTACCGTTGAAATTGTCGAAGATGGACTTCAATCTCCCGCGCTCAAAACCACTCAACCGAAATCTCCATTTTTCTGTAATTTACGCCCACTTCGAGTTAAGAGCAATTGCATTCTGAGACCCCATGCCGCAGTCGAGCTGGGTAGTTAGAAGTAGTCGGCATTTGAGAGATTCCGAATGAAAAGATGAAGAGTACTCCCTCCTCGATCGGGCCGGTGAAGAGTCAAAACTCGACTCGTTGTTCCTTTTTCCGGAACAGTGTCCTCGCTTTCCGTCAGCTAGAGTTCAGTCACAGCAATCACCTCATGTACCGTGCTGAGGAGTTTCTCACCGGTAAACGGCTTGCTTATGAAGGAATCTGCCAGCTCGAAGAACGGTCCCGAGATCTCTTCCCCAAGGCCGCTTGTGGCGACAATCTTCACATCGTCTCTGATTTGCTTCAAAGCAGGGATTGCCGCTCTGCCGTCCATCACCGGCATCATGTTGTCGATTACGATCACATTAACCTTGTTCATATTTTTGACAAACGCAGCGATCGCTTCCGCCCCATCTCCAGCCACGATTACCTGGTAGCCATATGCTTCGAGCGTCGCTCTGGCAATCTCACGAATGGAAGACTCGTCGTCGACGACCAGGATGAGCTCTCCGTGACCGACGTACTGTTCCGTATTCGGCTCGAGCGGGACGAGGGTCTCAACCTCCTCCGTAGCAGGAAGGTAGACTTTGAACGAGGTTCCCCTGTTCACCTCACTGGAAACGTTGATGAAGCCTCCGTTTCCCTTTACCAGCGCCAGGGCCGTAGAAAGTCCGAGTCCGGTTCCTTTCCCTATCTCTTTTGTCGTGAAAAACGGCGTAAATATCTTGTCAAGCAAACCGGGAGGAATGCCGGTACCCGTGTCTGTAACGGAGATTATCACGTACTTGCCGGGTTTCGCATCTATGTTTACCTGAGCCGGATCTTTGTCAAGAGTCACATTCTCGGCACCGACTGTTAGGGTTCCGCCTTCTGCCATGGCGTCCCGGGCGTTCAGGCAAAGGTTCAATATGATCTGATGAATCTGAGTCGCGTCTCCCAATACCGTCCAAAGCTGCTTGGAGATGGACTGCTCAAATTTGATGGATTTGGGGAAAGTTGCCTCGATAATGTTAAGCACTTCCTTGAGTATTCGCCTGGGTTGCAGGATAACCCTTTCGCCGCTCGCGCCGCGTCCGAACATCAGAACCTGCCGTACCATATCGGACCCGCGTTTGGCACTTGATTCCATTGCCTGTAAAATGTTGAGGCTTTGCTCGTCTCTCAGACCGAGTTTGAGTGTCCTTATCGACATCATAATCGGGGAGAGAATGTTGTTCAGATCGTGTGCAATCCCTCCTGCGAGTGCCCCGATACTCTCCAACCGTTGAGATCTTGTGAATTCGGCCTCAAGCTTCTTCCTCTCTGTAATGTCCGTGCATACCATCATGACAGACTGTGACTTGCGGAGGTTATCCATCAGGAGCTTGCACCGGCAATCCAGCACCAGTTCGGCCCCCTTCCGGTTCAGTGCCTTCGTCTCACCCGACCATTCTCCGTCCCTCTTCACGGACTTCGGTATTTCCAGGATTCCCTGGGGTGAACTTTCCTGCAGGATATCTTGCAGCCTCCTTCCAAGGGTCTCATCTACGCCCCAGCCGAAAATCTTGGCGGCCCCTTCATTCCAAAACGTTACTCTTCCATCAAGAGTCTGCAGAATTATGGCATCCTGAGATTTGTTCAGGAGAGTGGCCTGCTGGCCGATTTTTTCCTCGGATTGCTTTCGCTCGATCGCCGATGCTATCTGTCCCGAGAGCAGCGAGAGCACCTCCTTTTCCGACTCGCCGATCCTGACCTCGGGAGAATAGTTCTCTACCCCGATCACGCCGATTGTGCCTGATGGCGTCCTCAACGGGACTGCAACCCAGTCTACCGGCGTCAGATGGTTTGTTGCTGCTTGTCCGGCATCTGTCGTTCGAGAACCTTCATGCACGGTTAAGGCCGACGGTCTCCCGTTTAAAATGGCCTGTTCGTTGAACGCGTCGAACCCTGGCTGGCTCTGCGGCAGGCTGTAAACCTCGTTGACGTAGTATGGGTAAAGAAAGGACCCTGTGAGACTGTCGCGGAGGACAATGTAGAAGTTCTTCGAGGGCACCAGCTCGCTTATCGCAGAATGTATCGCCCTGCATAGATCGGTGAGATTTTCCGCCTCCCGAGTTACTTCCGACAGCCTGTAGAGAACACCCTGAAAGATTTCTGTCCGGCGCCGCTCGGTCATATCTCTCCCCACTCCGACGAATCCGACAATCTGGCCTGCTTCGGCGACGACCTTGAGCGACAGGTTGACCGGCACCTTTTTGCCGCTTTTGGAAAGCATATCGACATCGACAACCGTTTCTTCTTCCTTTCCATCGAGTGCGCGTCTTCTGTAAGCATCGAGGACTTCCCTCTGATCAGTGAACTCCAGCAGGTTTTTCCCCACAAGTTCTGCCCCGTGGTAGTCCAGGATCGCCGATGAGCCGCCCCGGACCAGCTCTATGAAGAATTGATCGTCCATACGTACAAGAACGTCACTCATGAAAGCAAGGGCAGACTTCATGGCGTCCAGCGCAGTATTGACTATGATCTTATGCCGGAACACAAAGTACAACGCTATCACGAGCGATATGATTGAAGTGAGAATGTAAGGCTCGTTGCTTCCGGGAAAGAATGCGGAAAATACGGATTCCGTGAAGGGTCCCGGAAGAAGGAGAAGGAGGACGGCAAAACCCGCGACGATCAGATTTGCCTTCGTACCTTTGTCCCTGAATCCCTTCAACAGCGTAAAGAAAAGGGCGATGCCTATACTGAATGTCACCGACATCCAGATTACAAGATAGAGAGAGCCGTTGGCGGAAAAACCTGACCCTGGGATAATCGGTTTCGGAATCAGACCGAGGAGCACAAAAGTGTAGCTGAAGAGACCGGCGAAATATATCGCGAGCGTCGTAACCGGAGCACGCAGGAGTTCATCCCGCCGCACCATGATAATCATGAAGTGGAGGAAAAAGAATGGAAATACTGCGAAGAGAAATGCGCCGACCGAGCCGAGCACCGCGCTCCAGGTACCCGAGACAACGAGTTTTGCCAGGAAACCGGTTGCACCGAGCAGGATTAAACAACCGACGAGGAATGCGTAGAATTTTACCACCACACTCTTCGGCGCCCTGATTAAGACGATAATGGCCAGGGTCAGGTTCGTGACAGCATATCCGATAGAGACATATTCGTATAACATGGCATGGCCTCCTCTAGATAAGGACCGAGAAAACGAATTTCACAGATACTAGGCGAAGGTGCTTCTCTGGCCGAATTGCACAATCCTCCCTGATGCAGCTTTCGATTCCGGGACTCCGGAAACAGGAAATTTTACGATCGTTGTTGCCCGCCGACTTTCGCTAAATATAGGTACAGCTATAGCCTTCTGCAATGTTCCAGATCAAATTCCCAAATCCCACGCAGGACATATTCGACCGGCCCACATCTCAGATATGCATATTTATGACCGTAACAGCGGGGAGTTCCAGCTTGTGTGGAGGCGCCTCAGATTCTATCTTATCCAGACAATGGACAACTTCACTTCACTTCAGCTCTACGGCAAACGAACCGTCCTTCATTCGGTTGGACTGAACGATGTTGCCCGGTTGTTTTCTATGATCGATGGTTCCCGTGAGCATCTCCAGGAGTGGCTCCCCTGGATAGACTTCGTCCACTCCATCGACGACGAGAGACACATCGTCGAGCAGTGGATATACGACATGCAGATGAAATCGGCCATTCATCTCTGTATTACGTCGGAAGACAAGCTGGTCGGTTTTGTAAGCACACACCAAATCGACTGGGTCAATCAGAAAACGAGCGTTGGGTATTGGGTCGGACGCAGAAGTCTGAGGCATAACTACGCCACCGAGGCGACCGCCGTGCTGGTCAACTATCTGTTCGAAAACCTGAGACTACACAGAATATTCATCCAGGCGGCTACCGGGAACGCAGCCAGCAACAAAGTCATCAAGAAGCTCGGTTTCAAGTGGGAAGGAGTCCTGAGAGAAAACGAGCGGATAAGGGAGCGCTACCTGGATCATAACATCTACGGAATGACAAGAAGCGACTTCGCGGAGCAACGTGACATAATCCTCCCTTATCTCAGGAAGTAGCGCCTTTTCGGCATCACGTCTTCGCCTGCCCGGGAAAATGCAAGCTAGAGAGAGTATTTGTCGTCTTCCGCCAGCTTTTCCGCTATCGCTCGTCTGATATATGCCGAGTTAATAGGAGTATATTTGAGAAGGCGCCTGACCGCCGTAAGGTAAGTCCTCAGCGTGTCGCCTTCTGCAATGATGGCCAAAGCCGCCTTAGCATGACTTTCCACCCGTTCTATTGCGTCGTAGACAAATGCCCGTGCCAGGTCGGTATAGAAAGCGACGTTCCTTCCGCCTTTTTCCATTTTCCTGACCCGCAGAAGAACGCTCTCCATCGCGTACGCCTCCATTGTGATGTCGCTTATGTGCCATACTACTTCCTGCTCGTGCTCGAGCTTGTCCATGTACCTCTGAAACGCGGCGCCGGAGACAAGCAAGCCTATTTTCTTGGCGTTTGCCGCCAGATTCATCTCGTCGGCCAAAAGCCCTTCGTACCCTGACTCGCCGGCGGAGAATGAGATCACCTCATCCATGAGTCTCTGGGCAGCCGCCATCAACGGAAGCTCCCCTTTCATGGCACGACGTATGAGCATGGAGGGAATGAGCAGCCGGTTGATTTCGTTTGTCCCTTCGAATATCCTGTTTATCCGGGAATCGCGGTATGGCCGCGCGACCGGATACTCCTCGGTAAAGCCGTATCCACCGAAGATCTGGACCCCTTCGTCCACAACATAGTCCAGAATTTCCGACGCGTAAACCTTGATGATGCTGCACTCCACCGCATACTCTTCTATTCCCTTCAGGGTCAATACCGAGGATTCGGGACTCTTCTTGTCCACGTTCTGGAGTATGGAATCGATGAGTCCTGCGGTCCGGTATACCATCGTTTCGCCGACAAAAGCCCTTATCGCCATTTCGCCCAATTTGTGCCTTATCATTCCGAAGGATACTATCGGGACCTGAAACTGTTTTCTTGTCTTCGCATACTTCACAGATTCAGTAATAACCGCCTTGGCTCCGCCGATCACGCTGGCGCCCAGTTTGAACCTTCCGACATTGAGAATGTTGAGTGCTACCCGATGTCCCTTGCCTATTTCGCCTACGACGTTTTCGGCCGGCACTTCAACATTGTCGAGATTCAGAGCGCGGGTCGAGGAACCTTTGATCCCCATCTTCTTCTCTTCCTTGCCGAGCGAAATCCCTTTGTAACCCTTTTCAAGTATGAAAGAGGTGAACTTATCGCCACCGACCTGCGCGAAGGTTATATACACGTCGGCAAAGCCGGCATTCGAGAGCCACATCTTCGTGCCGTTGAGTGCGTAATACTTCCCGTCCTGGGATGGAGTTGCTACCGTCTTGGCCGACAGGGCATCGCTTCCGGAACCCGGCTCAGAGAGCGAATAGGAAGATATCAGCTCAGCCGTCGCAAACTTCGGGAGGTATTTCTTCTTCTGTTCCTCCGTTCCGAAATAAACGATCGGTAACGTCCCGATGCCCGTGTGCGCACCATGACTGACGGCAAATGCCCCCGCTTTCCCGAGATTCTCCGCCACCAGCATCGAGCTCGTCTTGTCAAGCCCGAGGCCCCCGTATTCCTCCGGGATATCGACGGAAAGGAGACCTATCTCGCCCGCCTTCCTGAGGAGACCCACGGACAGGTCGTAATTCAGCTCTTCGATCTTGTCGACGTTCGGCATCACTTCGCTGTCGACAAAATCCCTTGTCGTGTCTGCTATCATCTTGTGTTGCTCGGTGAAATCTTCAGGAGTAAAAACATCTTCGGGTTTCGTATCCTCGATGAGGAAACTTCCGCCTTTCCTGTAATTCAAAGTCTGTTTCTGGATCGTTTCCATGGCACGCTCCTCACATTAGATTTTCGAAAATTCCTGCAGCTCCCATCCCGCCGCCGATACACATTGTAACCATGCCGTACTTCGCCTTCCGGCGCTTCATTTCATGCAACAGAGTTGCCGTCAGCTTAGCACCCGTGCAGCCCAGCGGATGTCCGAGCGCGACCGCACCGCCGTTCACATTCACTTTGTTCTCATCCATTCCAAGTTCGCGAATAACCGCGACCGCCTGCGATGCGAACGCCTCATTAAGCTCGATGACATCGATATCGCTAAGCTTCAGACCGGCATATTTCAGCGCCTTTGGCACCGCCTTTATCGGTCCGATACCCATAATTTCGGGCGGGACACCGGCCACGGCAAAGGAGATGAACTTCGCCATCGGCTTGAGCCCCAGCTCTTTTGCCTTCTCAGCGCTCATGACGACCGATGCCGCCGCTCCGTCGCTCATCTGGGAGGAATTGCCGGCAGTAACCGTGCCCCCCTGCATGAAGACCGGCTTGAGCTGAGACAGCTTCTCGAGGGCAGTATCCTCGCGCGGTCCCTCGTCGATTTCAAACACGCTTTCGTCGACAACGCTCTTGCTCCCCCTTCGAACCTTTCTTCTTATTTTCAGGGGGACTATTTCTTCTGCAAACTTGCCGCCTTTGATTGCGGCAACGGCTCTCTGGTGACTCCTCAGCGAAAACACGTCCTGATCCTGCCGTGAAATCTTATACTGGGTCGCCACACGCTCTGCCGTAATGCCCATGTTCAGGTAAGCCTCGGGTCGGGAGTCGACGAGATTCGGGTTAGGCACGACCTTGAAGCCGCCCATCGGCACGAGACTCATGGTCTCGGTACCGCCGGCGATTATTATGTCGGCGAACCCCGCCATAATTCTTTCTGACGCCATGGCTATGGTTTGAAGTCCTGATGAGCAGAACCTGTTGATAGTTGCGGCCGGCACGGACACAGGCATCCCGGCGCGGAGTGCGGCAATTCTCGCCACGTTCATACCCTGCTCCGCCTCCGGCATGGCGCATCCGATGAGTATGTCGTCCACGGTCTCCGCAACCAGGTTCGGTGTACGTTCCACCGCTGCCTTGATCACCTCGGCAGCCATTTCATCCGGCCGGACGTCTCGAAGCGCCCCTTTCTTCGCCTTTCCGACTGCCGTCCTGATGGATGTTACAATTACTGCGTCGTGCATTACTAAATTCTCCTGTTTTACTATGACATTTGACTTATAGCCTGAAGCTGCCAGCCATCGACTTTCAGCTTCTCCAAAAACGGAGCTGAGATCTTATTCTGTTGTTCAGTCTCATCCTGGTTATGACTTCATACAAAATTCATACGTACGATGACCGGCGAATGCGGGGCATCACTCTCTGCCGTTGGCAGATTGCCTGTCTAATTCCTCAGCGCTTTGTTGTTCTTGAGCATGTACTGAATCCTTTCCTGCGTCTTCCTCTCGCCGCAGAGACTGAGGAAGGCTTCGCGCTCCAGATCGAGAATGTATTCCTCGTCGACTTCCTGGGCCGAAGTGAAATCGCCGCCGGTCAGGACATAGGCAAGCTTCTTGGCGATATGAAACTCGTAATCGGTGATCTGTTTCGCCTCTTTCCACAGGTAAAGTCCGAGCGTCAGAGCCGACAATACCGGTTGTCCGAGCGCGATGACCTTCTGTCTCTCAGGCGGACGGTAACCTTCCTGGATCATGGCAAGTGCAGTCGCTTTCGCGTCGTAAACAAGGAACTTTTCATTCATCGAAATGTCGTCAGTTGTGCGAAGGTAACCGAGCTTCCTGGCTTCTTCGGCGCTTGTTGCCACTTTTGCCATTCCGATCGTCTCGAGGACTTCACGCACATAAGGCATCAAATCAATATCGGGCACCTTAGGCGCCCGCGAAAGGCTCCTGATCAGCATCTCTTTCGTGCCCCCGGCCGCCGGGATCACGCCGACTCCCACTTCAACGAGCCCGATGTACGTCTCAGCCGCGGCCCTGACCCTCGGAGCGTGCAGAGTCATCTCGCAGCCGCCGCCGAGCGTCAGGTTGAAAGGTGCCACCACAATCGGCTTGGGGGCATACTTGATGCGCATATCAATCCGCTGAAAACCCCTGATTGCCGCGTCCAGCTCGTCAAAATCGCCTTCCTGGGCAAGCATCAGGATCAGCATAAGGTTCGCCCCGGCGGAAAATAACCTCCCCTGATTTGCGATTACCAGCGCATCATAATCGGTTTCCAGTTTCTTCAGGCCAAAGTCTACTACCTGCAGGATATCTTCACCAAGCGTGTTCATCTTTGAATGGAACTCTATGCACGCAACCGAATCGCCGAGGTCTATCAAAGACGCTCCGGAGTTTGACTTGATTACCTTGCCTTTTCTGGTCTCGAGCTTCAGGTTGATGAGCTTCTTCGAAACCTGAATCTCCCTGTAACCTTTCGTCCCGAAATCGAAATAAAGCTGTTTCCCTTCTTCTTCCTTATAAAAACTCTTCGCTCCGGCCGCCAGCATTGCAAGAACCTTTTGCGGTATTTGCCTCCCTTCGGATTTCATCCTCTCGACAGACTTCTCGAGACCGATTGCGTCCCAGGTTTCAAACGGACCGAGCTCCCATCCGAAACCCCACTTCATTGCATTGTCGATGCTCATGATGTCATCGGAGATTTCGGGGATCCGGTTCGCGCTGTATATCAGTACGGCGGCGGTTGTGTCCCAGAAGAATTCGCCCGCTCTGTCTTTCGCGTAAGCGAGATTCCTGACGCGTTCTGCTGCGCCTTCAATGTTCTTTCCCATGTCGATCGATGCGAATTGGGCCTTCCGCCTTTCGCGGTGTTCGAGAGTCCGGTAGTCAAGTGTAAGGATTTCCTTTTCGCCCTTCTCGTTCTTGATTCGCTTGTAAAACCCGCTCTTCGTCTTTTCACCCAGCCAGTTCTTTTTTTGCATCTCGATTATGAACTCCGGCACTTTGAAGTAGTCGCGCATTTCATCATCAGGCGCAGCTTCATACAGGTTGTCCGCAACGTGGATCAGGGTGTCTAGTCCGACGATGTCGCCGGTTCGGAAGGTGGCGCTCTTTGGCCTCCCCGACGCCGGGCCGGTAATCGTGTCCACTTCCTCAATCGTGTAATCCCGTTCTACCATCTTGTGAATCACATACATCATCGCAGCAACACCGATGCGGTTGCCTATGAAATTGGGCGTGTCTTTGCACAGCACGGTGCCTTTTCCGAGCATCTCCTCTCCGAAGTTCCTCATAAAGGAAAGTACCTCAGGCAGCGTCTCAGCAGTCGGTATGAGTTCCAGCAGATAGAGATAACGCGGCGGATTGAAAAAATGCGTACCCAGAAAATGCTTACGGAAGTCTTCCGACAGGCCGTCGGAGATTTGAGAGATCGGGATCCCGCTGGTATTGGAGCTTACAATTGTTCCGGGTTTCCTCAAGGCATCGACTTTCTTCATAAGCTCTTTCTTGGGCGCCAGACTTTCGACTATCACCTCGATGATCCAATCGGCATCGGACACTTTTTCAAGGTCGTCTTCAAAATTGCCGACGGTGATGTAAGAGGCTTTCTCCGGTGTGAAGAAAGGAGCAGGCTTGAGCTCGAGGGCCCGCTTAAGCCCCGTGTTTGCATATCGGTTCCGCACTTCCTTGTCGTTTATGGAGAGACCTTTCTTCTTCTCCGCATCGTCTGCATCCTTCGGGACTATGTCGAGGAGGTATGACCTTATTCCCGCATTTGCCAGGTGTGCGGCTATCTGCGCCCCCATGACACCGGCGCCGAGCACCGCTGCTTTTCTGATTTGATTCATCTCATTCTCCGGGTTTTTCCTCTTGATAGAAGCTTTCTATTAGTTCTCTGTAACGGTTTTCGACGTTCCGTCTCTTCATCTTAAGCGTCGGGGTCAGGTAGTCGGCCTCAATGGTAAGTTCACCGTCAAGCACGGCATACTTCTTTATCGTTTCCCAATGTGAGAGATGAGCGTTAGTCTCCTCCACTATTTGCCGATACAGCTCTCTCACCGGCGGAGACTTCAGAAGCTCCTCAAACGAGCCGTAACTCACCTGATTCTTTTCGGCAAAACCTTTAAGGGCGTCCCAGTTTGGAAATATCAAGGCCGATGCGAACTTGCGCTGATCTCCTATTACGATCGCCTTGTCAATATACAGACTCTTCGACAATAACATTTCTATTTCCTGCGGGGCGATGAATTTCCCGCCGCTTGTCTTCAGAAGGTCCTTCTTCCGGTCGGTAACGAAAAGGAACCCGTCCTTGTCGAGGTAGCCGATGTCGCCGGTCCGAAGCCAGCAGGTGTAGTATGTCGCTGCGGTCGCCTGCGGGTTCTTGTAGTAACCCTTCATGATATTCGGTCCGTCCACAAGGATTTCTCCGTCCCCAGCGATCTTGACAGACACATTGGGTATCAGCGGTCCGACCGACCCGATCCTGTTCCTCTCAATCCTGTTCACCGAAATCACCGGCGAAGTCTCGGTAAGGCCGTACCCCTGCAGGACCGTGATGCCCGCGGCGCAGAAGATTCTGGCAAGGTCCGGACGGAGAGGCGCGCCGCCGCTTATGATAAACCTGATACGGTCTCCGAAGGCCTTTCTGAGGTTTTTGTAAACGAGCCGGCTCGCAACGGACCATTTTATCCTGTACCCGAGAGGCATTCCCGCCTCGGTGTTGTATTTCAAAGCGAGCGCGATCGCCCACCTGAAAACGCCGCGCTTGTACCAGGGAAGTTTTTCAACGACGCTCTGTGCTTTCTCGAATGCCTTTTCGAGCATGCGCGGGACGGTAGTCATCAGGTTCGGACGGACTTCGAGCAGATTTGCCGGAAGAGCTTCGACGGATTCGGCATAGTGAATCTGGGCCCCGGTGTGAATATACAAATACAGGATCATGCGCTCGAAAACGTGGGAAGAAGGAAGGTAACTCAGGGCGACGTCCTCGGGCCCATGAAATGCAAAAAGCGAGGCGCAGTCGACGGCGTTCGAGACGAGGTTCTTGTGAGAAAGCATCACTCCCTTCGGTTCGCCTGTCGTACCGCTGGTATATATCACCGTCGCAAGATCGTCCTCCTTTATAGCCGTCTTCAGCTGGTCGAACAGACCGGGGGTTCGCTCGGCCTCATTCTTTCCCATTTTCAGAAGCTCGTCCCAGGTAACGGTCTCCGGTGTGAACTTCTCACCGGAAATGCTGACGATAAACTTACACTGGGAATGCGGCAGCGCGTCTTTCGCCCTTTCATACAACGTTCGGGAACCGATCAGTATTCCCTTCGACGCGGAGTCGTTGAGTATGAATTCAATCTGCGGTACGGCCTGCGTGACATAGATTGGAATGTCGACTGCACCACTGTGTATGATGCCGAGGTCCGACATAGTCCAGTACGCCGTGCTTTCGGCGTAAAGAGCGACATGGTCGCCGGGTTCGATGCCGAGGGAATGCAGGCCGAGCGCGATCTTCCTTACCCTGTCGATCACGTCGTAGGAGGAAAAGGTCTCCCATCTTCCATTCCTCTTTGAGGTCAGCATCTTAGGATTGTGGTAGGTTTCAACCGATTTTCCCAGCAACTCACAGAGCGTATGCGGTACTTCCATTGCAACCCCCGCCTTCTGGTTGACAAATCGTTGACTCACAATTTTAACCGAGCCGAATGGCAATTGCAACATAGAGTGACGTCAAATTGTGGGATGATAGATTCCTAAATTTGATTCAAGCGAAAACAGATTTGAGATTTGCTAAATCGACCTAATTTGAGCTAAATTCAATGGATTTCCATGACAGAATTACTGGTAGATCATGTCGTTGCATGGATCGGGATTTCGGGCTATGCGGGGATCGTGTTACTGATGGCTTTGGAGAGCATGGTAGCTCCACTGCCGAGTGAGGCGGTTATGCCATTTGCCGGCTTCTTGATTTTTGAGGGAACTTTTTCCTTCCACGGAGTCATACTCTTTAGCGTTATCGGAAGCATCATCGGTTCCGTCTTATCCTACTATGCCGGGCTGTACGGCGGAAAACCATTCGTATCCCGTTTCGGAAAGTATTTCCTGCTGGACAGCCACGATCTCGAGATTACGGAGAGATTCTTCAGCAAGTATGGAGACAAAACGATTTTTTTCAGCAGGTTCATCCCCGTCGTCCGGCATCTGATCTCGATCCCTGCAGGCGCAGGTGAAATGAAAATTGGCAAGTTCGTCGTATACACCGCCCTGGGCGCGGGTCTATGGAATTCATTCCTGGCTTTTGCAGGATTCAAGCTGAAGAGCCACTGGGAGGAGATCAGGCAGTACAGCCAGGTCGTCGACATCGTGGTCGTGGCAGTTTTGATAATCGGCGTTGCATATTTCGCATTCATACATATTAAACGTGTGAAGAACAAAAGATCGGTTCGGTAGATGCCGGAAGAAACCATATCGCTGGCACGCGCCCTTTCCAAGCTCGGGTACTGCTCGCGTTCGCGTGCCGCGCTTTACGTAAAAAGCGGAAGGGTGACAGTTAACGGAAAGATTATCAAAACCCCTGCCTGGCGCATCGATTTGGAAAAGGACTCGATCGAAGTGGACGAAAGAAGGCTCGTGAAGCCCACGGCCGTAGTGATTATGCTCCACAAACCGGCAGGCTATGTTACCACATCGAACGACGATTTGTCGAGGAAGACCGTCTACGAATTGGTCCCGGGCGACCTTCACCTTTTCGCGGTCGGCCGTCTTGATCTGGACACCACCGGCCTGCTCCTCTTTACGAACAACGGCGAGCTTCAGGATAAAATCACGTCTCCCGAAAAGAATGTGACAAAGACATACATAGTAACTACAAACGGTAAAGTGACTAAAGACCATATCGACCGGCTCCTCGCAGGTGTCGAAATAAGGGAAGGCGTGGTGGCAAGCGCCGATGAATGCGAAATCATAGAAGCGGAACTCTCCAGAACCCGGCTTCGGGTTAGAATTCACGAGGGGAAGAACCGGCAGATAAGGAGAATGTTCGACGCGCTGGGCAAGTCGGTGTCCTCACTCCACAGGTCCGCTATCGGCAAGCTGGAGCTTGATCTTCCCGAAGGAGGGTGGCGGAAGTTGTGTGACGAAGAAATTGAGGCGATATTCAGGTAATGCCCGATATTAATTTCAAGATTGTAGAAGCGGTAGTTTTCAGAAGGACCGATCCGCCTGAGTTCCTCACCCTCCGGCGTTCCGACAACGACAGGATTTATCCGGGCTTATGGCAGCTTGTGAGCGGCGGAATCGAGCCGGGCGAGAAGGCGTACGAGGCTGCTCTGCGCGAGATCGGCGAGGAAATCGGATTGACTCCCGAGAAACTATTCAATACCCCGCTCACGAATACCTTCTACTTTTTTACGAACGACACGGTCAACGTCAGCCCTGTCTTTGCCGCCGAGGTGGATACGGCAGACCAGGTCAAATTATCTCCGGAACATCAGGAGTACCGTTGGCTGAAGAAGGAGGAAGCGATGTCTCTCCTTGTTTGGCCCGGGCAAAAGAAGGCAGTGGAAATGGTTTGCGAATTCATCATCAATGACAACCCCAGCCGGGAATTCATGAAAATACCTTTCCCTTGATGTCAACCGGCATCGTTTCTATCCGGCCTGCCCTTCCGTCTTGCTCTTTTCCCAAAGCTCGTTCATTTCATCCAGTGTCGCATCGTGAAGCGATACGTTCCGCTTGTCCAGCTCCTGTTCGATGAACAGGAACCTCTTCTGGAATTTTTCAGTTGCCGTCCTGAGGGCGCTCTCAGGATTCACACCGATGTGCCTTGCATAGTTGACGAGTGAGAAGAGCAGGTCCCCGAATTCCTCCTCGATTCTCCTCGCATCGCCGCCGCCTACCACCTGCTTCAGTTCCTCTGTTTCCTCTTCGACCTTCGGCCAAACCTCTTCCGGCCCTCCCCAGTCGAAGCCGACCCTGGCGGCCCTGTCCTGAATTTTGAATGCACGTGCAAGAGCCGGAAATGCTACGGGTATTCCGTCGAAGATCGATTCCCTCCCCTGCTCCGTCTTAATTCTCTCCCAATTGACCTTCACCTGATCCGGCGTGTCGGCGTCCACATTTCCGAAAACATGCGGATGCCTGACGATCATTTTCCTGGTTTCCGCCTTAATCATGTCGACAAGGGTGAACTTCCCCTCGTCTTCTGCAATCTGTGCATGGAGAAGGACGTTCAGAAGTATATCACCAAGTTCCCCCTTCACCTCATTCCACTTCTCGAGGTCTATTGCTTCGGCCAGCTCGTAAACCTCCTCTATGGTATAATGACGGATCGAGCGGTTCGTTTGCACTTTATCCCAGGGACATTCTCTTCTGAGTCTCCTGACAATGTCTACAAATTCCTGCAGGGCGTTTTCTTCTATTTTTGTCATTAGTGAACTTCTTTCTTCTCTTTTAAGATCCGGTCGACGTTCTCCATAACCTCTTCCGGTGTGATAAGTTTCATGCATCTCATGTACTCTTCACCAGTGAGCCTGCAATAGTCCGCATGACAACAGTCCACATCTTTCTTCAGGGCTACATGACCTAGCTCCCTATCATAGGGAAACCATATGTCCGGCTCTCCCGGCCCGAAGATTCCAATCGTCGGCGTTCCGACAGCGGCCGCGATGTGCATTGGAGATGCGTCGTTTGAAACATAGACGTTGCAGCGAGTGATTGTTGCTGCGAGCTGACGAAGACCGCCGGGCGGGAGGGCTGCGAACTCCGTTCGTGCAGTCGCAGCGAATTTCTGATAATACTGCAAATCAGCAGGGCCGTAGGTGACAAGCACTCGCGCGCCAAGCCGTTCTACTATCAAATCCGACAGGCGGGCAAAGTTCTCAGGCGGCCACACCTTTGCCGGCCAGGTGGCACCTATGTGCAGCCCGACGAGCGGTACTGCCGTATCGATGCCGAGTGACGAGAGGACCCTTCGTGCTTCGACAACCTCCGCATCGGTTAGGAAAATTCTCGGTTGCCTGTAGCTCTCTTCGACACCGAGCGGCTGGAGATACTTGAGGTGGAATGCGATGGAAGTCAGTCTTTCTTTCACGACAATCGGGTGAGTGTACATCTTCGCCCTCCATCCGAATCTGCCGCCGATCCTCATCTTTGCACCCGACAGGCGTGTCACGATGGCGCTCCTCGGATTGCCGAACAGGTCCAGAGTTACGTCGTATTTCCTCCTTCTCAACAGGAGCCCGATTCGCAGCTGCTCTTTCACCTCCGACCGACTGAAGTCGTAAGGAATGATTTTATTCAGGTTGGGGCTTTGTTCCAGAAGCTTCACTCCGTTGCTGTCGCCTAGATAATCGATCTCACATTCCGGAAATTTGTTCCGCAGGGCTTCCAGAACCGGAGTCGTAAGAACGATATCCCCGATAAATCTCAGCCTGCTTACGAGGATTCTCAATACGAAGTCCGCCATCTGTTGAGATAGTAACTCCACAAGTCGCCGTTTGAGTAAACGGACTCGACGCCATAAACCCTGTCATCAATGTCGGCGGAGGCGTTCGTGAGCTTGAACACCACGACCATCGACCCGTGTGCCGAGGAGACATTGTAAGCCCACCATTCATTCCATGCGCGGCATTGCACGGCGTCCGGCTGTCCGCAGACTATGTAGAACAAGCCCATGGGCGTTTTCCACCCTTCGATGCAGTTGGTGAACAACCTGTTTGCCTGAGAAACCCTCTGATAATATTCCGCCATCTTGTGGTAACCGCCGTGTTCTTTCCAAAACTCCAGCAGATTCGCCTTCACGGAAGAGTCGGTCTTTATCCTGACAATATCCTTCATTTCCCTGGCGGTGGCGATGTAGTTGAGCGAATTGACCATTTCGTGAATATCGTCAGAGACTTCAGGGAAATCATGGTTGTAAACCCTGAACCTGAGGAAGGAGACTGCCGTATGGTTTGTTTCATCTTTCACGAGAACCTTCAGCAGGTAGTTCCCCGGCGGGGGCTTCGGAATACTCCCGAAGATGAAAGAGTAGCCCTTGTCCACGTTTGCAGACGACCAGTAGCTGTATACAAGTGTCGTGTCCTTCCTCTCGCCACACGGATCAAACTCCACCGGCCGGTTCATCCGAAATTGTGCACCCATATCCGGCAGGCGGTCGGAGCGACCGCGCAATCGGTAGAGTGAGAAGGAAATGGAATCGGCGGAGGAGTAAGGGGACATTGACGCGGTGAAAATGCTGATCGTGTCCGGAAGCAACCCGGCGTTCGAAAGGATGAAGGGCGTTATCTTCATCGTTTCGTCCACTTTATTCTGTCTGGCAAGCAATAGTATGTCGCTTAGGGAAAGGGCCTCTGGCGAGATCTCAGGGACGGTCTTCTGAAATGTGTGAGTCACCGCCTGTTTGCTTGCCTCGTCGGTGACGGTTACCTCGGCTGTGTATTCCCCGCTGCCGACATCGAATGGAAGAAAGAAGGCATCATAGGCACCCCCGCTCCCGAGATAGGAGCTCCTCAATATCGTACGGCTTGTTTCCTTGACGACTGGTTCGAGATCCTTCTTCAGAAGCTTCACCAAGACGGAATAAGATGCGCGGTAGGAATCGCCTTCCCTTTCAAACTTCAGTCTGGACTCTCTCACGCTGATGTATACGATCAGGCGTTGCCCTGAAGTGTCGGGTGAATAAAAAAGAGAGGTCTCAAACGCAGGAAAGCCCGACCTCGACACGACATAGTCGTAGAAACACTCGTACGAATAGCCCTCGCTCTGCCGGCTTGCGCCACAGCCCTCAATTAGTATACCGAGAGCCAGAGTTAGACTAAAACTCGTCGCTTTGAACGCGTTCGATATCGGCACCCAGCCCTCTCAATTTCTCTTCTATGCGCTCGTATCCTCTGTCCATATGATAAATGCGCAGGACCTCCGTGGTGCCCTCCGCAACCAGACCTGCAAGGATAAGCGACGCACTGGCCCTGAGATCCGTCGACATCACCTTCGCTCCTTTAAGCGAACTCACGCCCTTCACGATGGCAATATTCTCCTTCACTTCCACGTCTGCTCCGAGTCGCACAAGCTCGGGAACGTGTTTGAAGCGGTCGAAATAGATCGTCTCAGTCAGTATCGAGGAACCCTTCGCGCGGGCCATCAGCGCAATCCATTGAGCCTGCATGTCCGTAGGAAATCCCGGATACGGAGCTGTGGACACATCTACAGGCCTGATCTCTGCCGGGGCTTTCACAGTAACGCTGTCACTTTCCACCTCCACACGTGCACCGGTCTCCTCAAGCTTTGCCAGGAGCGCGGCTACGTGGGTAGGATTGCACTTCGTGACCGTCACCTCTCCTCCGGCCATGGCCCCGGCTACAAGGAATGTCCCGGCTTCGATTCGATCCGGGATGTTTTCAAAATCGGCGGGCGACAGCTTGTCGACCCCTTCGACGGTGACCGTCGAGGTCCCAAGTCCGTCAATATGTGCACCCATCTTCACGAGAAACTCTCCGAGCGCGACAATCTCAGGCTCGAGGGCTGCATTGCCGATTACCGTAGTTCCCTTCGCCAGGGTTGCGGCCATCATGACGTTGCCTGTGGCCCCCACGCTGGACACGTCGAAGTTTACGCGAGCGCCTTTCAACCGTTTGGCCTTTGCGACGATGTAACCCGATTCAAGAGTTACCTCGGCCCCGAGTTTCTCCATCCCGTCAAGGTGGAGATTCACCGGTCTCGGTCCCCAGGCACAGCCGCCGGGCATCGATACCTTCGCATAGCCGTACCTGCTCAGCAGGGGCCCGAGGACATAAATCGATGCACGCATCTTCTTAACGAGCTCATAGGGCGCCTCGAACTTGTCCACGCCGCTCGTATCGATCGCCTGCATCGTCCCGTTCAGCGTTACTTTCGCACCGAGTGCTTCCATAAGCTGCGACATCGTCGTGACATCCCTGAGATCCGGCGTATTCTCGATTTTGAATGTACCGGGGGCCAGCAGGCTGGCGGGCATCAGAGCGAGGGATGCATTCTTCGCGCCGCTGGTGACTACCTTCCCTGAAAGTTTCTTGCCGCCTCTGATTACGAATTTATACATGAAACCCTACCATTTGACTGATTACGCGGCCAACCTGATGCAAAGACTCTGCCGGGAGGATCGGCTGATTCATGAGAGTCCTTCCTTAATATAGCGCCGCGTGGCGAACAGAGTCGATAACAGACCGAGGAGTGTTGCCACTCCGACTATGCCTGCATAAAAAGCCGGCGGAGGAACCGCCTTTGATACAATATCTTCCCTCATAAAAACTACAAGCGTATTGATTACGCCGTAGATGATTCCCGCCGCGGCCAGTCCTCCGACAAATCCCTGTATCATGCCGCCGAGCAGGAACGGCATTCTCACGAACATTCTCGACGCTCCGACAAGTTTCATAGTCGCGATTATCTGCTTCTTGTAAGAGATTGCTATCCTCATCGAATTGTATACGAGGAAAATCGAGAGCAGAACAAGCGCACCTCCGAAGGCTGTCATTATTTCGTAGAGCAATCTCACACGCCTGTCGATCAGTGTCAGCAGCAGCTTCCTGTATTTCACCGATTCGATTCCGGGTATCTTTTCCACCGAAGCCGCAATCGACGAGACACCACGACTATTCTTGTAACTGTCTCTGAGGAAAATCCTGTAGGAGGCAGGAAGGGGGTTGAAGCCAAGAACCGACTCGATATCCTGCCCGAATTCGTTTTTGAAAATCACGGCAGCGTCGCCTTTGCTTATGAACTTGACGCCGCTGACGCCTTCCGTTCGGAGGATGTCCCTTCTGATCTCGCCAACCTGGCCTGAGGAAAGAGAATCGGAAAGGAACGCTTCGATTTCAACTTTATTCTTCAGGTAGTCCATGAACTTCCTGGCCTGCAGAGAAGTGATATAGAAGCTCCCTAACAAAGTAAAAGAGAGGGCAACCATCAGGATCGAGAACGACGCACTCAAGCGCGCGTGACGGAGCCCGCTGAATGCTTCTCCAATAATGAACCAGGTCTTGCTCAAATTACCGTCCTTCCGGACCTGTAACTTCCGATGACTTTGACATGCGGACAAATCTCGCGCAAATGGCTAATCGCATTCGACTGCCTCTCCTCACGGACGTTTCCCTGGAAGTCGACAAAGAACTTATACTCCCATGGTTTCCCTACGATCGGAATAGAATCGATCGAAAGCAAATCGATGTCGCGGATAGCGAACACGCTCAGTATTTTGTGCAGTGCACCCGGCTGGTTTCTGAGACTGAAGACGACGGTCGTCTTGTCGGCACCTTTCGGCGATGCCTCTTCACCGGACAGGGCGAGAAATCTGGTGAAGTTGTTTCCATCCGATTCGAGATGTCGCTTCAAAACAACAAGGCCGTAGTCGTCCGCAGCGGTTTCGCTGGCTATCGCCCCGACAGCCGGGTCCTTGCATTCGGATACATACTTGGCAGCGCCGGCTGTATCGTAGAATTCGATTTTAGTAAGCTTCTGGTCATGGATAAACTTTCTGCACTGGAGAAGCGCCTGCGGATGAGAATAGACTTTCCTGATTCCGGAAAGCTTCGCCCCTGGAATAGAGAGAAGCGAGTGGGAGATTTTCAGCTTTATTTCACCGACCGCAAATACCGGCATCTCGTCGAGCAGATTGAAGACTTCGCGTATGCCGCCGTTCAGCGTGTTCTCGACCGGAACCATGGCGCCTTCCACCTTGCCACTCGATAACGCCTTGAACACGTCGAAGAATGTCTTGCACGGAACAGGTACGATATTCTCCGAAGAGAAGTAATGCTTTGCGGCGCTTTCGCTGTAAGCCCCTTTTTCACCTTGAAATGCAATCTGATTTTTTTTCATTCGCTTAGAAGTTAGATTCATCCCTCCAGAGGGTAATTTGCCACGGTGCAGTAGACGATGTCCTGGCCATTTCAAAATACGCCTTCCCGTCCACCTCTTCAATGTCGGCCGGATTGAACGCGACAGTCAACGTGAAGCCCCGCGTCACCGTAGCGTGCAGAGAGTCTTGTGTAAGTGAGTAAATATTGTTCCAATTCAGCACCAGACGATTTACCAGTTGAAACATCATATCGGTCGATCTCATCTCCACATCTCTACCCCACGCAACATCGACTCCTCGGTCATAGTCTCGGTAAGTGAAAGTAAAAGTGGGTGCAATAAGTTTTGAATAGACGCTGGTATCTTTAAAGGTGTAAGCATATATGAAATTCTGGAAGACGCCGTCTATGGTTGTTTGATCCGCGAGAAAACTCGAAGGGGCGATTTGCTGCGTAGCGAGCTTCGGTGCGAACGGGTTTTCACATCCGGCCAGAACCAGCATCAATATGATCGGAATCCACTTCATACGCCGAGTTTTGTTTAGAGACCTCCGGAGTCAGTCCTTCATCAACAACGCCTCATCCGGGGACCTTCGGGAATCGTCCTCCGTTTTCATTGACTAAACCTCGCTTTCATGTCGCTCCATGTCAGACTATCACCGGTGCCCGAATCTATCCAACGGTAAATGGACCAGTTTTGATTCCTGTCTATGCCGAGAAAAAACTGAAGATTGCCCTCCACCTGCTGAGGGTATCCCGACACTTTGTTCGGCCAGATCAGTGTGTAGTCGGCATTGAAAAGAGCTGAGTCGCCCTGCAGGGTCAGATTCTCGGAGGAAAGTACAAGGGCTGAACTTGCCGAGCTCGACGACTGAACCGCGAGGTTGTTGAAATATGCCCGCTCCGAGTTCTTGTCCCAGTTGGCGAATATATACTGATACTGCCTGTAGACATCCGCCGTCGGAACGAATACGAAGGTCCTCCCTCCGAAGTTTGTGTCCGAAAGGCACGAAAGATAATTGTCTACGTTCCTGTCGGAAATTGCATTCTCCAGGTTTTGTATGACGATATCAGGTGAAGTAGGGGGCTGGAAATCGGATCGACCCTGTTGCGGCGCCTGCGGCTGCCTGGTCTCGAATATCCCGCAGCCGGCCGCAAGCAATATCAGGCACAATGGAACAGCAATTCTCCGTATCATTCGACAATGATCCGCCCCTCCAGTGCCCGGACGAGGGTCGCCTCGTCCGCAAATTCGAGGTCGCCTCCGACCGGGACCCCTCGTGCTATTCTCGTCGTCCTGATCCCGAGAGGTTTCAGAAGGTTTCCTAAATAGATAGTTGTGGCCTCACCCTCGACATCGGGGTTCATCGCAAGTATCACCTCTACCACCCCGCCTCTCAACCGCCCCAGCAGCTCCTTTACCTTAAGCTGCTCAGGACCGATTCCTTCCAGTGGACTCAGTGCCCCTCCGAGGACATGGTAAACACCGTGGAACTCGTTCGTCTTTTCGATAGCAAGAACGTCGCTCGGGTCCTCAACAACGCATATTGCCGTGTGGTCACGTGACGGATCGGCGCATATGCCGCAGGGATCTTTTTCTGTAATGTTCCAGCAGACGGAACAGTATCTGATTTTACGTTTTACTTCAAGGATTGCGTTGGCAAGACGGTCGGCATCTTCACTGCCTGCTTTAAGGAGATGCAGCGCAAGCCTTTGCGCGGTTTTCCTTCCGATACCGGGAAGTTTGCTCAGCTCGCCTATAAGGATTTCAAGGGCCTGCGAAGTATAAATCACTCAAGAAATTCCTCCAAACTTGAATCCCGGGAGCATCGTCAGCAGACCGCCGGCGCTCGCACCGAGGTGATCCGTCGCCATCTTCTCTGCTTTCTGCAGCGCATTGTTTACGGCAGCCGCAACGAGGTCCTCCATCATTTCTCTGTCCTGCGACTGGAGCAGCTCCGGCTCCATCACGATCTTCAGTATCTCCCGTTTCCCGTTCGCAGTTACTTTAACCATCCCGCCACCCGATTCTCCGACAACACTCATATTCTCGAGCTCGCCCATAGCTTTCTCAAGATTCTTCTGAAGTTCCGAGAACATCTTCTGCATATTTCCAAAATCATTCATTCCAAACTCCTTGTGAGAATATACCTTCTTGGGGATCGTTCTTCAAATGACCGTTTTTCACACCAGAACGAAGTCTATCTCGTGTCTCTCCATATTGACCCTGACGACCTTGACGTGCACTCTGTCGCCCAGCCGAAATACCCTGCCGCTTCTCCGTCCCCTCAACTGGAACTTGCCCTGAACGAACTCGTAATAATCGTCCATTTCCCTGACGTGGACGAGCCCTTCCACAAGCACATCATCGATTTCCACGAACATGCCGAAACTCGTAATCCCCGAGATTGTACCGTCGAAGTCGTCGCCGACGTGTTCCATCATGTATTCCGTCTGTTTCACCTTGACGGATTCCCGCTCCGCCTCGACGGCGCGTCTCTCGGATTCGCTCGAATACGAAGCGATTTCCGCAAGCTCTTTTCTGAGATCTCGCGGATTCGTTTTCTCCGTGCCGGTTTCATATGCATTCAACAGCCGGTGCACGACGAGGTCCGGGTATCGCCTGATCGGAGAAGTGAAATGAGTATAATACTTGAAAGCGAGGCCGTAGTGTCCGATGTTCTTTTCAGAATAGACCGCCTTCGCCATGGAACGCAGCATGATGTCGTTGATGAGATATTCTTCGGGCTTCCCTTCCACCGACTGGAGTAGCTTTTGCAGCTGCTTCTGACTCACCGTACCGTCATAGTTGAGATCGTAGCCGAAGTGCGATACGAATATCGCGAGCTCCCTTATCCTGTCCGGATCGGGGACGTCGTGGACCCTGTAGAGGAACGGTTTTGATTTGACTCCGTGCCGCCCGATATGCATTGCCACGGTTTTGTTCGCCAGCAGCATGAATTCTTCTACCAGCCGATGACTGTTGAGCCGCATCTTCTTTACGATTTCAACCGGTCTGCCGAGTTCGTCAAACACGAACTTCGCCTCCGGAAGGTCGAAGTCTATACTTCCCGCCCGTCCCCGCAGTTTGGTCAGGGTTTGCGCAAGCCTGTTCATTTCGAGAATAGTATCGGCGAAATCCCCCTTCCCGGTGTCGATTATTTTCTGGACCTGCTCATATGTGAATCTCCTCTTGCTGCGGATTACCGTTTTGGCGAACCTATAATCGACGACTCCGCCCGTCGGTCTGATTTGCATTATCACAGAATAAGCGAGCCTGTCTGCATCGGGGTTCAGGCTGCAGATCTCGTTCGACAGTTTATGTGGAAGCATCGGGATAACGCCGCTGGTGAGATAGACACTTGTCCCGCGCTGGTAGGCTTCCCTGTCGAGCCGGCTTCCGGGAGTGACGTAATGACTGACATCGGCAATATGTACGCCGAGCTCGTACAATTCATCCGAAATTCTCTTCAATGAGACGGCGTCATCGAAATCCCGGGCGTCTTCCGGGTCAATGGTGAAGATCAAATCTTTTCGAAGGTCAAGTCTTCGTGATATCTCTTCCCTGGAGATTTTCTCCTCGATTGTGCGCACTTCGGCCGCAACCTCGTGAGGGAAGTCTTTCCTCAGCCCGAACTGCGCCGCAATGCTTGCTATCTCCACGCTCGGGTCGCCTGCCTTCCCGAGGACGCTCACGACCTCACCGGAAAATGCGCCGTACGCGTCGACATTTACGCGGGCAGTTACTTTCTCGCCCTCCCTGGCCCCGCCCAGTTTCTTCTTCGAGACATCGATCGAGGCAGGCAGGTCCCTGTTCCGAATGAGCATCTTGTACGATCCGCCGATCCTCTCTATCGTCCCGGCAATCACCCTCTCTTCATGCTCGAGGACTTCGGTCACCTTCACAACCAGGGCTTTTCCCGAGCCGCCGACTACTTTGACCCGGACTTTGTCCCCGGGGCGACCGGTTCCTGCACCGCCCTGCGACACGAAGAACTTCAGCTTGATGTCCTCCCCGCTCTCGGTTTTGTCCGGATCGAAGACGAGGCCGCCGTCCCGCCCGAATGCAAGGCGGCCGGTAAATGTGTCAACCCTTTGCTGGCCCCCAAATTTCCTTCTGCCGGTCTGCAAGATTTCCTTATCCTTCTCGAGATCCCTCAATGCCTGCTTGAATCTCGAATACTCATGCTCCGACGTGTATCCAAGCAACTTCGCGAGCTGCCGTTTCTTGAAAGTGAACGATGGATTCCTCTTCAGGAATTTCTTTATCTCGTCCCTGATGTCCCCGACTCTATTGTGGGGTTTAGTTTTCCGCGAAGTTCTTTTCATATTCGGCTCTATATTGAATTATCGCATCGGTGAGACCCCTGGCTATTTCTCTTTGCCCGAACCGGCTCCCCAGGAACCGCTCTTCCTTTCTGTTCGACAGGTACCCCGTCTCGACCAGAACGGCAGGCATGGAGGCGCCGATCAGCACGTAAAATCCCGCCTGGCTTACCCCGTTGTCCGCAAGATGCGCCACCTTTGAGACATCCTTCTCTATCAGCTCCGCCAGCTGTTCCGAATACTTGACATATGCGCTGTGAGCCATCGTTGTCAGAATCATGTTGTCGGCGTCGTAGGATTTGTATTTTTTCTCATAATCGTTTTCATACTTTATTGCCGCGTTTTCCTGGGCGGCTATTCGTATTGCCTCGTTCGTCTTCCCGGGGCGGAGAAAATAAGTCTCGACTCCGTGCGCCGGGTTGGGCCTCGTCGGCATCGAATTGCAGTGTATACTTATGAACAGTTTTCCGCCCACCTTGTTCGCGATCTCCCCTCGTTCATCGAGAGGAACAAACACATCTTTGTCTCGTGTGAGGACAACCTTCACTTGAGGCAGCCTCAAGTTCAGATCTCTCTTGAGGTCCTTGGCAATCGCAAGAGTAACATTCTTCTCCTCTATACCCGTGACGCCCGTTGCACCCGGATCCTTCCCGCCGTGTCCCGGATCGATTACTATAACCCCGAGCTTCCAGTTATTCTTCTCCTTTTCGAGCTTCTTCTTGATTTCCTCAGAGAGAATCTTCTTCACATCCACCTGCGAATATAGCGAGACAACAACACTGTTTGTCGTGCTGTCCATCAATACCTGGC
>JBJKPN010000105.1:0-3472 GCA_046706365.1 Candidatus Kryptoniota bacterium
TGGTCAGGCCGGTCATCTATGCCAAATACAAGACGGACAAGTATCCCGACTCGGTAAGCCTGATAAGGTACCTGGATGTAAAACCTGACAAGAGTCTTCCGCGGGATCTGTACGGCAGGGATATGTTTCTGAAGGCTTATGACGATATGGTGAAAGGAAGAATCTCCACGAACGTGGATAATGTATCGAAGATACTTACGGTCTCGGTCAGAATGCACGAAGCAGAACTGTCGGCAGAAGTCGTCAACAATCTCGTAAGGTCGCTCGATGACTATGTGAGGACCAAGAGAAAGTCATACGCAACCGACCAGCTTGCTTACATTGCCCAAAGGATGGGTCATGTCGATGATTCGCTGAACGCCGCAGAGGAAAGGCTGAAGGATTTTCGCGAACAGAACCGGATGGTGCTGCAATCTCCGGAGCTGATGCTGAAGCAGGAACGCCTGACAAGAAATGTCGACATACTCGGTACGGTGTATCTGGAGCTCAGGAAACAGTACGAACTGGCTAAAATCGACGTGATAAAAAATACACCGATAGTGAATGTACGCGAGTATGCTTCGGATCCCATCGTGAAAGCCGGGCCGCACAGGCTCACTTCTTTCCTTCTCATCATGCTCCTCTCGCTGTTGTCGTCGTCGCTTTACTTCATGTTCAAAGCGAATATCGTGAAATATAAGCATTACCTGAAGGGGGATGGGAGAAGAGAAGATGGAGATCGGGTCGGTGAGAATGAAATCGCCATCGACAGCGAGGGAGGAAAGAGGAACCAGGCGGGGGCGAGTCGCGTCTGATTTGGAGTTGTCTTCGATTTAGGGACGAACAGGGATCAGTCCGAATACGAATCAAAGGCGCATGTGAGTGCGCCTTTTTTTATGTCCTGACTCCGCATAGAAATTTGATGCCGGTAATGATTTCCTGAATTATATTGTTTTCGAGAGAGGAAACTACAGTAACGCAGCCCGCGTCGCAATGTGGTTATAAAAATTACTACACAGAAAGGAGAGAGGAATTTGGAAATAAAGTACTTCAAATCAACCTGGGGCATGACGGAAGGAACGAATGCGGAAAAATTGAAGCGAATAAGCGAAGCCGGTTATGACGGAGTCGAGGCCGGAGCGCCAGAGGACCGTCGTGAGCGGGAAGAAATGGGAAACTTCTTGCACAAGTACGGACTACTGTTCCTCGGTCAACAGTGGACGGCAGGAAAAACGATCGATGAGCACAAGTCTTCATTCGAGAAACAGTTGAAGAACAACCTAGAGCTGTCACCCGTGTCTGTCAATTCCCACACCGGCAGGGACTTCTTCGCGAAGTCGCAAAATCTTGAACTGATAAAATACTGTAATTCCATAGCGGCTGCCAGCGGCGTGAAACTTACGCATGAAACACATCGCGGACGTTTTTCATTCTGCGCCACAAATACCGTGAGCTATCTGACGGAAATTCCCGAAATCAGATTGACGGCCGACATCTCGCACTGGTGCTGCGTCTCAGAGTCGATGCTCGATGAACAGAACGATCTCCTTGAAACCGTTTTCGGGCACACCGACCATATACATGCGCGGATCGGGCATGAAGAGAGTCCGCAGGTGAGCCATCCCGACGCGCCGGAGTGGAAGTACGCCGAAGCCAGGCATCTCGAATGGTGGAACAATATCGTAGGGAGGAAGGCGAAGGCCGGTGCAGACATGTTCCCGATTACCGTCGAATTCGGTCCACCCAACTATATGCCGACACTTCCGTTCAGCAATATGCCGGTTGTGGACCTATGGGAGGTCAACTTATATATGAGAGAGATGCTGAAAGCAAAATTGACGGTCGGAGGCGCCGGCTAGAAGGACCGGATTCATCGTTCAAGCGGCCGGCAGGATAGGGCCGATCCCGGGCGCTGCATGACATATCTGCGTTCGATTCATTTTGCAAGCGGTGAACATGATCGAAGCAGTTGTCCGGCAGACGAGTTATCCCGGGTCAACCCGATATTCCTATCTGAAACGCTTCCTTACTTCTTCAAGAGGATTTTCTCAAGCTCTTCCAGGCTCTTTCCTTTCGTCTCAGGCAATTTGAAGATGACGTAAAATAAAAGGAGG
Organism: Candidatus Kryptoniota bacterium; assembly: GCA_046706365.1. Lineage (GTDB taxonomy): Bacteria > Bacteroidota > Ignavibacteria > Kryptoniales > JAKASW01 > JAKASW01. The sequence continues at coordinate 2,094 of JBJKPN010000105.1, forward strand.
ACGCACATTACGCCGAACATCGTAAATGCGGCACCCCCTCCAAGCCTGTCGAGTATGATCGGGAATGTAAGCGAAACCAGGAAGGTGAACGTCCAGAGCGTAACTATAGCCACAGACATTGCCTTGCTTCGAAGTTTGTTCGGAAAGATTTCCGCGATCACGACCCAGGCGACCGGCCCGATGGAAACTGCAAACGAAGCGATGAACAGCAGTATAAGCACCAGTATTAAGTACCCGGCAAAGTGATGGAGAAAGAACGCAATCGATATTCCGAAAAGCGAGACTATCATTCCGATTGCCCCCACTATCAGCAGAGGCTTCCGCCCCCACCTGTCAATTAATCTAAGTGAAACAAGAGTAAAAGTGAGATTCACGGCTCCTACCGCGATTGTCTGCATGAGTGCGGAGCTGGTCCCGTTGCCGATCGTTTTGAAAATTATCGGCGCGTAATACATTATCGAATTTATTCCCGTCATTTGCTGGAATATCGCCAGAAGCACCCCGATCATCAGCAGGGGGCGCAATTCTTTGGAGAATACCTCTTTATATGTCCCGCTCTCCTTTTTTACGCTCTCCTCAATGTCATGCAATTCTGCCCTGGCTCTCTCCTCGCCATTTATTCTTTGAAGGACATCAAAAGCTTCTCCGGTCTTTCCCTTCTGGACTAGCCATCGCGGGCTTGCCGGCACGAAGAGGAGGGAGAAGAAGAACAGCAGGGCGGGTAGTCCCATCACAGACAGCATCCACCTCCAGTTATCGACGCCGACCCCGACGAGAAGGTAATTTGAAAAGAAGGCGATGAGAATGCCGATAACAATGGCGAGCTGATTCAAGGACACCAGCGCACCCCGTCTCGCTCCCGGAGAAATTTCGGAAATATACATAGGCGAAAGCATGGACGCCGTGCCTACGGCGATCCCTCCGAAAAATCTGAAAGCTATGAAAACCCATAAATGTGCTGCCAGTGCGGAGCCTATCGCGGACACCACGAAAACCAGAGCGGCCGCTCTCAGAGTGTTCCGTCTTCCGAACAAGTCTCCCGGTCTCCCCGCGAACATCACTCCCACAATGCAGCCGATGAGCAAGCTGCTCACGGTCCATCCGAGACCGACGTCGTTCAGATGGAAGTACGGCTGTATGAAAGGTGTTGTGCCGGATATTACAGCCGTATCGAAGCCGAAGAGGAGACCCCCCAGTGCGGCAACAACGGATGCAAGAAGGAGAAATGCATTGTTCTTCTCTTTCATTATGAAAACGTCCTTTCTTGGTGAAGAGCTGGGGTTATGTCGGACCGAAGATGAGTATCCGCTGGAAACCGACAGGCACGTCCGGCTGGGCGGGCCGCCGTGAAGAATGCGAGATGTCTCATCCTTGATCAG
>JBJKPN010000106.1:0-5427 GCA_046706365.1 Candidatus Kryptoniota bacterium
TTGTCCTGAACGATTATGCCAGGGCACAGCGGTTCTTCATGTACATCTGGGACCGGCTCGGCATCGGAATCTTCAAGTATATCGTTCAAAGCCAGCAGAACACGGCACAGGGTATTATCAACGACGCTCTGCAGAAGGACGGATCCACACTGAACTTTGACGGCCTGTTTACCGACTGGCTCGTTGCCAACGAATTGAACGACACGACTTCGAACCGCCTTTACGGTTATGCCTACCCCGGCCTTCCGGCTTCCAACGGGGAGAACTTCTACAACCCTAACGTTTCCGGTACCGACACCGTGCAAAACGTTGCGGCGGAGTATCTGATTTTCAAAGGAGGAAGCAACCTCTCCGTCACGTTCAGCAACCCGGGTTCCAACCAGAACCTCTCGGTGAAAGCAATCGAATTCGGCGGCAATCCCCAGGTTACGGACGTCGCTTTCGGTACGCCGTTCTCGGTGCCGGGATACGGATCGACATATACCAAGATTGCCTTTTTAATAATCAACGAGAACCCCAACAGCGACGCCGTCGTCGGCTACAATGCGACCGGAACCGGCCCCGCTACCGCGGAAGAATTGAAATGGGACACTACGGAGCCTGAGGGTTACTTCCCGTGGTCGGCATCCGACACGGTCTGTGTGACATTCGGGGCGTACCCCGGAGGCATACTCGATTCGGTCAGGGTCGCGCTTAGAACTGCGGGCTCTATCAGCGGCGGCGTGTACCGGTTCACAGGAACCACACAGCCGACGCCGCTTGGAGCGCCTCTTGCCGCCCCGATAACCGCAACGATTTCCACGAGCTCTTCCTTCCCCTACCCGGTTCCTTACCAGAACTGGGCAACGGTAGATTTGTCATCCTTGAATATCAGCACCGCCGAGCCGTTCGCCGTCGCGTTCGTCATCGGAAGTTCAACTCCGGGAGTGATGGTCACCGAATATCCCGGGCAGAGCCCCTACCACAGCTACACTTACCTGAATTCTTCCGAAGCTTCTCCGGATCCTGCGGGTTGGTACTACGTGACAGATACAGACACGTCGGTTGCGATTTATCTTATCCGGGCTTACGTCAGTTTCCCGACGACGCACGACACGAACCCAGTTCCGGTGGCCTTCTACCTGTTTCAGAATTACCCGAATCCATTCAATCCCGCAACGGCGATAAGTTACGATCTTGGTACAGCCAGCCATGTTACGTTGAAAGTGTATGATGTTCTCGGGCGGGAGGTGGCGACGCTGGTCGACGCGAACCAGAGCTCGGGTTCTCACCTCGTGATGTTCGCGGGTACCGGTCTTCCCAGCGGCGTTTATTTTTACAGGCTGTCCGCGACTTCTGGAAGCGGGACAGATTTCACGGAGACAAAGAAACTGATGCTGCTGAAATAACGGATTATCCGTTGACCGGTTCGAGGGTCTTAAACACAAAGCGGCACCTCGTCGGTGCCGCCATATCGTCGCGTAAAATCAGCCTCCCTTAAAAAGGTAAATCGTCCTTCTCTTCCGAAACGCTGGGGGGTGCTCCGGGGACGGACTCTTCTTTTTCTCCGCCGTCCTGACGTGAACCAAGCATGACGAGGTCGTTGACGACGATCTCGGTCACATATCTCTTGTTCCCGCTCTTGTCTTCATAATCCCTGTACTGAAGTCTTCCTTCGATGTAGATCTTTCGACCCTTCTTCAGGTATTCCGCACTGATTTCCGCCAGCTTACCCCAGACAACCAGGTTGTGCCATGTTGTCCGCTCCTGCGGATTTCCTTCCTGGTCTTTCCACTGTTCGTTAGTTGCAAGGCTGAAAGTAGTAACCGCGGATCCGCTCGGTGCATAGCGCAGCTCCGGATCCTTCCCGAGGTTGCCAATAAGGATTACTTTATTCACACTGCGAGCCATTTTATTCCTTTCCTCTCTTTCATTCCGATTTTTGTTGAAAAATAATATCGGGGCTCTTCTGTATCAACGGAAGAACCCCGCACCTTTTACTGGCTTCAACCAGCGCCTGTGCTTGTTATCCCTTTACTCCAAAGGTAGGAGCGACTTTCTTCATCGCCTCGTAGATTTCCTGGAAGTGGTCCTGAAAGACCATGATGCGCTGGCGGTCGAACTTGCCCTCCTTGTTCAACCTGGTTTCAGAAAAGACGAGGTACTTCTTCCCGTTCTTTGCTTCCTTGACATCAAAGAAGTAGGTTCTGTCGCGTGCAGGAACTTTGATCGCTTCTGAAGATTCCTTGCCCATTGGAGCCCTCCTTTTTTGATTTCCTGTATCCGTTTGCCTCAAAATTCGGGAATTTACGCTCATTTTCCCGAAGCACGATCAATGAGGCGGTTGACAGAAAAAGCTAAGTTGCCCGATTCAGAAAGTCAAATCAAAGCTTGTACTCGGAGGGTCTCCGCGGCTATAGGGTCGCGGAGACAATCAAATCAGGTTTGTGTCGAAGCGGCTGGCTTCTACGGAGAAGGCTACTTTCCTTCCGCGGTTCGTATCACGAGGACGACCGTAGTTGCGATCGAAGCGACAGCGCCTATTGTCGTAATGACGTCCTTGAACAGATCCCATGAATACAACTGGGGCTTGACGGTCGGCTTAGGAACATAAATGAAATCTCCCGGTTCAATCGTCGCGTTGCCGGCACTGTACCACTGATACGTGGCCCCCTTTATGATCTTGACCTCTCCCATCTTTGCGTCCTGCGCCGGGCCGCCGGCCGCATGTATGTAATCATCATATCCCCAGCCTTCGTGATACTGAATGTATCCCGGATATTTCACCTGACCGTAGACGTAAACAGAGTAGTTGTTTTTCGGGACGTATATGCTGTCGCCGCTGCGTAACGTGCAGTCGTATTTCTCGTCCCTGTCTGCAAAGAGTTTCACGAAGTTCGTCGAGACGAGTTCGGTGGACGGGCGCATAAGCAGCGAATGCGTAAAATCTTCGACCTGCTCCTGGGAAACCCCGGTCGCCCTGAAAATAAGAGAAAGCGTATCCATCATAATAGCCTGCCGCGTATAGGCGATTTGCCTCTTTCTGTATATCATCGCGCTCGGGAGCGATGCCCACTTCGTGAAGCCTCCGGCAAGGTTGATGACAGTACTCAGTTTCGTAGAGTCAAGTGAGATCGGGTAAATTCCCGGAGTCTTTACCTGCCCGCCGACCCACACATAGTAGTCGTTTATCCTCGACCAGTCCGTCGGCACAATGACGCGAGAGTTCACTGCAAGCGGCTGATCGATAACTGCAGTATCGTGGAGGTCCACAGTTCTTTCGGCATACTGTTGTCCGTTCCATGTGAGTATCCTGGCGTCCGACGAATCCGCAAGGCCGGTGAATCCTCCCGACAGCTCGAGAAGATCTTTCAATCTGTCGCCCGGGACGTATTCGAAGTTCCCCGGCATTTTCACCGCACCGGAAATGCTGATGCTCCCGGCGGCAAAATTTTCCATTGGAACGACGATCGCATCCCCTGCTCTCAAGTACGGGTCATCCGACAAATTCCCGGTCATGTAGAACTTCAGAAGGTCTACGTTTTGAACGGTGCCGTCCCTGTGTATCAGCTCGATTCTGCGCAGCGAAAAATTCGGATACACGCTCGTCGTGTCCGCAGCGTTCCTCGGAAGGTTTGCAAGCTCGAATGCGCGGTCGACCCGGTCGAACGACGTGACGGTGTACCGCCCCGGGTTTCTGACTCTCCCGGAGACGATGACATAGAAGGTGCGCGGGTAAATCAGCGTGAGCGTGATGGCTCCGTTCTTGAATTGCTTGCTCAGGTCCTCTCTCACGTATGCCTTCGCTTTCGCAAGAGTCATGCCTCCGATATCGACCACACCAAATGTCGGCACTATTATCGATCCTTCGGGGGTGATGCTCATGTTGTAAGAGATCGGGGTCGGTCCCCAAACGCCGAGGTTTACCACGTCACCGGGGCCGAGGACGTAGGTGTTCGTATCCACGGTCCTGTCGTACGGCGGTGGTTGAACAAGCATCCCCTGGTTTTGAAGGTTGCGGAAGAATTCGGAGCTGGAAGTAAAGGTGCTGGTGCCGATCTGAGGCATCTGTATAGAGGTCGACGGGGTCTGCTGCTGCTGGGTCGTCGACTGCTGCTGTTGAGTCTGCGGAAGCAGCTGGGCCATCGATGTGCCTGCGGCAAGGCACAGGACGAAGACAAAAGAGACGAATCTTTTCATATTAGCCAACATTTAGTGAGCGTTGAAGTTCTATAATAGTAAGAAAGAAAAATCGCTTACTCAAGTTACTTCGGGGTTCCGCGGAGGTTTGTAATGCCGGCGTCGGTTATATTCCGTCAAAAAGACGGGTGTCATATGTTCGAACATAAATCAGAGCCGCTCCTCCCGAAACGAAAATATGTCAAGCGCCTCGCAAAGCACGGCCTATTTGCATTTGTGATAATCTTCGTATCGCTCGGAATCGGAATCGTCGGCTATCGCGTACTGGAAGGAATGAGCTGGATTGACGCGACCGTCAACGCCTCCATGATCCTCGGGGGGATGGGGCCCGTAAACGAGCTTCGAACGACAGCAGGAAAACTTTTCGCATCCGCCTACGCGCTGTTCTCCGGGATAATCTTCCTCGTAGCCGTAGGTGTGCTTTTCGCTCCGGCATTCCACAGGTTCCTCCACAAATTCCATCTCGACCGGGCTGAAAAGTAACGCCCACCGTAGTCTCGCGCTGTGATCGTCCGCCTTCTGCGCCGCAGCATCGCATGATATTCCCCTCGAAATCTTAGCTTTGACTCTCTTTTTATTTATATTCTAAAAAAGAAAGATTCACCCAGGAGAATTGAAAATGAAAACCGGTCTGAACAAATACAGTTCACAGCTGACACAAAAGACTTCACAGGCGGCTTCCCGCGCGATGTTGTACGGCGTCGGATTGAAAGATGACGATATGAGCAAGCCGCAGGTCGGAATAGCAAGCATGGGGTGGGAAGGCAACACATGCAACATGCATCTGAACGACCTTGCCAGAGTCGTCAAGCAGGGCGTGCAGGAAGCCGGAATGGTCGGCCTAGTTTTCCATACCATAGGCGTCAGCGACGGCATCTCGATGGGAACGGAAGGAATGAAGTCGTCGCTTCCGTCGAGGGAGATAATCGCCGACTCTATCGAGGCAGTCATGAGAGCGCAGTGGTATGATGCCAACATATCGCTCCCCGGCTGCGACAAAAACATGCCCGGCTCCGTAATGGCGATGGGGAGACTGAACCGGCCGAGCCTTATGATATACGGCGGGACGATCCGCGCCGGGCACCTCGGCGGGAGGAAGCTCGACATCGTCTCCGTATTCGAGTCGTACGGCGAGTTCATCGCGGGCAACATCAAAGAATCCGAAATGAACGAGGTTGTCAGGCATGCCTGCCCCGGGCCGGGTGCGTGCGGCGGAATGTACACGGCAAATACGATGGCGACTGCGAT
>JBJKPN010000107.1:0-8971 GCA_046706365.1 Candidatus Kryptoniota bacterium
AACATATCCCTGCCGTACAGATCCCGCGGAAGACTCTTGTCAGGTTTTACATCCAGGTACCTTATCAGGCTTACCGAGTCGGGATACTTGTCCGTCTTGTATTTGGCATAGATGACCGGCCTGACCACTGCTTCACTCGTCAGCAGATTCTCATAAATGTTCGTCGGAGTCTGATGACCCACGTCCACGCCCGCAAGTGTTGCCAGGCTGCTCAGCTGATCGAGAGTAGTCTCCTTCATGCCGTAATCCGGTAGTATGGTAACCGTACTCACGTAATAATTCCTGACGAGCAGGAGCAGGATGACAAGGCTGACGACTGCAACGACAGTGTTGAAAAGGAGGAACTTCTTCCTGTTCCTTCGGATGTTTCTTACGCGGGGACGAAGTCTTTCGATTGTGCGGCTGAACCCTTGTTCGAAAGACATTTCCTCGTCATCATCGGAAGAGTCTGACGAATATCTTTTCCCGTTTCTTTCACTCATTTCCAGATTCCGGGTTTTTGTTTGTGTACGAGCTCATCGTACTGAGCATGTGCGAGGTACGCTGTGTAAACGCGAGTGCGATTCCACGAACAGCCGTGGTAGATCATTCAGTCGAATCATTCATAATCTCTGAATTGTGAGGATGAGAACCGCGGCTGAACTTACCACCGTGATTATGTCCCTGATCGTCGGCCAAACGTTTGCGGATGGGGCCTTTAACTCAGAAGGTACATATATAATCGATCCTGCGAGAATTCTCGGGTTTGAAATGAAGAACCATCCCGACCTGTACCATTTCTGGCCGTTGGGAAGAAGGACGATTTCCTTGCCGCTTCCGGAAGTCGGAGTGTATCCTCCGGCTTGTTTGATATAATAGGCGAGGTCTGCGCCTCTCTTATACGGTACGGTAGAAGGCAAACCGACATCTCCCGCCACCGTGATTGTTCCGGGATCGTTCGGAACGACGAGGCTGTCGCCCGGCATCAGCTGCAGATTGTAAATGGAAGAAGTGTCCTTCAGTATGTCACTCCACTGAATCGGAATTCGGTTACCGAACTCATCATTGAACTGGCTCCTGTCTATGATAGGCTGGCCCTGGTAAATGCGCAGGAAAGCCGTATCAGGAATCGATACCGCTTTGAGTATCCCGAGTTCGGGGTTCTTTCTGACGAGGTACATCCCTTCCGTGTAGGCGCTACTCCTGAGTCCGCCTGCCCGCTTGATGAAGCTCGCAAGACGTTCTCCCCTGTAGAGAATGGTGTAAGTCCCCGGGAATGAAACCTCCCCGCTGACTTCGACCGTCTGCGGATATCGTTTCGCAGTATCGGTCTTCACGAGAACGCGGTCGAAGTCCCGGAGCTTGAAATCATCTTTCTTCCTGGCGGTCCAATAGTCCCTCGGCAGATCCACAGTAAACTTCGTTGCGAAGATATCGGAATTAACCGTGTCCATCCTGGTGACCTCGATATTCTTCGTGGTCGCGAAATCCGTCAGCCCTCCGGCGTCTATTATGAGGTCGCTGAGCGTCATGTCCGCCAGACGCGTGTAGGTTCCCGGGTTCCTCACCTGTCCCGTGATCGTAACCGACCTCGTCGGATGAAACTCGTCTTCGCTGTAAACATGAAGAGAATCGCGATTTCGAAGAATAAGATTGTCGGAGTTGTTCCCCTCCAGCGCTCCTCCCAAATCGAACGAGATTACTTCCTGCTTCTCGGACGGCAAAGTGCGAACAAGCGTAGCCTTTCCGAGAAAAGCGCCGGGGAGAAGGCTGTCTGCCCTTGCCACGAGTTCACTTACTGTCATCCCCGGCCCCGAGAGCTCATATGAGCCCGGCTGTCTCACATATCCGGTAATCTCCACTCTGTTTTCGGGAAGATCGTTGACTGTGTCGATTCTGACGACGTCGCCGTCGTCCATTTTGTATTGACTCGAGCTCAATGCCGCTTCAGTTTTAAAGGGAAGGTCTATATTCAGAATGTTGTTCCTGAATTCATTCCGCTGATCGAAAGGAATCACCCTGTTGATGTGTATCGTCCGGAAGTATGCATCGAACGTCAATCCGCCTGCGTCCTGAATCAGCTCCCCCAGAGTCTCTCCCTTCTTCAGCTCATAAATTGCCGGTCGAAACACACAACCGCAGACCGCCACTCTCTTTCCTGCCGGCCGCACGAAAACTATGTCGCCGTCGTTGAGATGAACGTCCTCCGATTGGTCGCCCCTTGTCAGATAGTCGTACAGGTCGATATCGGCGATCAACTTACCTCCGCGAACGACTTCGACATTTCGCAGCGAACCGTCGATGGTAGGGCCGCCGGAGTAATATAGAGCGGTGAAGGCCGAAGACAACGCCGGAAGCGTGTAACCTCCCGGTTTTTGGACTTCGCCGAGCACATAGATCTTCACGCTCCGAAGCTGTCCCGTTGAAACATTCATGAAAGTGCGGGCCGGACCGCTCGAGCGGGCCCTCAATGACGAGTACACTTTCGCCAGCCGATCGAACAGTTTCGAGCGAAGCTGACTCATCGAGAGCCCGTTGACGCTCACCAGCCCAACGTTCGGTATGTAGATGTCGCCGTCCTTTGAGACGACAACATCCTGTACCAGCTGGGTTTCTCCCCAGAGCGAAACTATGATTTCATCTCCGGGACCGATGACATAGTTGATGGGAGTCGGGACGTTCAAAGACGGCTGAAAAGAAGTCGGTGAAAAGTTGAAATCGTTGTACCCGAATGCTGGCAGCCTCGCTGCTCCCGGCCGGTCCGAAAACTCCGGAACAAAGTAAACGGAATCGGGTTTCGGTTCCGACGGCGTTGAAATGCTCTGCGGGGCCTGTTGTTGAGGCGGCCCGGGCGACACTGAGGGCGACTCCCCGCTCTGTTCCAGCATCTTGACCTGATTCGTGTCCACGCCATAACCGAATTCCGCGGCCTTCTGTTGAATCTGTTGCGGAGTCATGTTGCCGAATTGACTGGTTTGACAGAAACCGGAAACAAGGGGAAGCGTTATCAGCGCTACCACATAAATCATGCTTTTCTTCATAGCCACCTAATGTTGTAACTGGTTTTGTGTCGTAGCTCGGCAACTTCGAAAAGAAATGGGCCGCGATTCAGCCGTACTTTTGAGGCCGGATAATTCAAAACCGGATCCATTCAGTATGCATCCGGGTCTCCCCTTACAATTTTCCATATCGTGAGAAGGATTATCACCAAGTCCAGTCCGAATGACCAGTTCTCGATGTACCACATGTCGTGTTCGACTCTTTTTTTCATCGAATTGGGGTCGCTGGTTTCGCCGCGGTAACCGTTGACCTGTGCCCAACCAGTCACGCCGGGTTTCACCAGATGTCTTTGCATGTATTTCGGCACTGAATTCTTCGACTCGTTGTTCAAAGGTGTCGGATGCGGGCGAGGCCCGACTATACTCATTTCTCCCTTGAGAACGTTCCAGAACTGAGGAAGTTCATCCATGCTGGTCATGCGCAGCAGCCTTCCTATCCTGGTTACCCTTGGGTCGTCCCTTATTGCCTGCCGGAATCTGCCGTCGGCTCCGAGTTCACAGCTCGTCTCAACCATCGACCTAAACTTATACGTCCTGAAGCGCTTGTTATCCTTTCCCCACCTTTCCTGTTTGTAAAACACCGGGCCCCGCGAGGAGAGTCTGATAACGAGTGCAATAATCGGCCAAAGCCACCAGAAGAGGGTTGCGAAAAGGAAACACGTGAAGACTATGTCGAAGAATCTTTTTGTAAATCTGAAGTTGAATTCATTGAGTCTCTCCTCTCCCACAGATATTACGGGAAAGTGACCGAACATTGAAGCTGAATACCTCCCCGAAAAACGATTTGTGTAATCGGGAACGATCTTGATCCGTGTCGTATGCCGTTCGCAGGCCCTGATAACATCCCACACTCTCTCGGATGCATCGCCGGAAAGCGCAATGATGACGTCGCCGACCCGCTTCTCTTCTATTACCCTGTCGAGATCCCCGATTGTTCCCAGATACTGTCCGTTCAGAGCTGGGTTCTTTACGTCGTCCACAAAGCCCACAGGATTATATCCAAACTGCGGATTCTTCCGGACACTTTCATAGAATTTCAATCCTGAAGCCCCCGCGCCGACGATGAGCAGATTCCTCAGGTTTCTTCCCCGCTTCCTCAACAGAGCCAGACCCTGCCTGAACAGGTATTTCTCGACGGTGAGCCCCAGGAACAAGAGGACAGAATACGCAACGACGAAGGACCTCGGGATCTCACTCCCTTTGAGGAAGAACAGGATTACAACTGCGGCCACGAGCTGTACCAGAACGGCCTTCGAGACTGCGATCAGCTCAAAGGTGAAATCCCGCGACCTGAATTCATCGTAAAGCGTGCTCCCGCCCGCAAAAACCGTCCACACCGCGAGTAGAGAAAGAAATAGCAAATAAGCCGGCACGTCCAAGGCTATCTTGTAGTAGGCGGAGATACCGAAGGCCGCAACCGCATAGGCAATCCCAATTGTCGCGTAGTCGGCGACAACCCGCGCAATGAAAAGCGATATACGTCTGGCTTGCATCCTGGTAGTTTTTATTAAAAGGTCAAAAACATTTTTGCTTTACGAAGGGGCACAGTCGTTCAAGCTGCATCTGTCTTTGAATCAGGCGCATCTTCTCAACAATTCCAGATACGAGCCCGCGATTGCGTCCCAATCATAGTGCTCGGCAACTACTCTCATGGCGCTCTCTCTCCGGCTGTCCACCACAGAGGCGTTGTCGAGATAATATTGCAGCTTCTCTCTGAAGTCTTCGTCGCTTCCGGTCTCGAAGACCGCACAGCTCCCTCTAAGAACTTCTTTGTTCTCGTCGAGATCGCTTACGAGGGCAAAGCCGTTGATTGCCATCGCACTGAGGAGCGAGGGAGATGTGCCCTCCAAAAGTGAGCAGGAAACGTAGAAAAGGGCTTTATGAAGCAGCGACTCATATTCGAGTCCGTAGAGAAGTCCTGTAAACACTACCCTCGGGTCTTTCGTCTGCCTGAGCGAATCCGCGTACACCCTGTCATCTTCGCTGTCGCCCACGATAACCAGCTTGATGTCTGTCTTTACTTTCCCGAAGTTCCTTAGAAGAAATTCGATCCCCTTTTCCTTCACGAACCTTCCGACAAAGATTATGTATCCCCTTTCCTTCAACCCGAATCGCTCCAGAATCTCAGCTTTGTATTCTGACATCCGGTTTGCCCCGTACGGTATATAGACCGGCTGTCGGTCAAACTCCCTGCCGTATTTCGCAGCAAGTAATTCGTTGTCGACAACATAGTAATCCGAGAACCGGACTGCGAACGTCCGGCTCGCTCTCAGGAACCACTTCGCAAGCCTTCCCCATTTTTTTCTTTCCCAGTCGGCCCCATCCACCACTGATACCACCGGCAAGCCCGCCATCCTCAGAATCGGGATGAAGAGCGAGCTTCCCACACCGTACAGTATGACGACATCGAAGCGATTGAACAGGGCATGAATGACCGACAGGAAAGTGTTTGAAATAGTGTCCAGGTGTTTGCTCTTTATGGAAGGGAGATATGCAAGATCGACTCCCTCGAAAGTCTTCCGTCTCGTACGATAGTGTGTCGACCTGCAATAGACGGTGGTTTGCACACCGTTACGGACGAATCGAGTTGCCGTCTCCTGGACGGAAGTTTCAAAGCCGCTGTAGGATGCAGGAATCCCGCGTGTGCCTAGAATCGCAATCCTCATCTGAAATCAGATATAGTTGGCGTAATACGCCCCGACGTAATCCCTCAGGGCAATTTTCCAGTCTCTCATGCGGTCGACTCCCCTGATGCGCAGTTTGCAGTTAATCAGTCTTTCAGAATCGGGGCGCGGGGCAAAATATTCTTTCCTGAAGAAATCGGATGACACCTCATTGATCTTCACCTTATCCCCCCAGCCGAGCACCGCGACAAGCTCTCTGGCAATTTCAAGTCTCGAAGCCGCGCCGTCGCAAACCATATTGTAAAGCCCCCAATAATTCCTCTCCAGCAGAGCTCTGACATTGCCGGCAAAGTCATGAGTGTAAGTCGGGGTTCCGAGTTTGTCGTTCACGACATTAAGTTCCCTGCGCCCGATCTTCAGCTGTCTGATGAGCTTGTTGATGAACTTTTTGTCTTTCGTCGGACCGCCTCCCATCATCCAGCCCGCCCTGCAAACGAGATAACGTCGGGAGTGCCCTCTAACGAATTGTTCCCCCGCAAACTTCGACCTCGAGTACACTCCCTGAGGATTGGGCAGATCCCAGTCGTCGTAGATTTCCTTGTGGCCGTCGTAGATGCCGGCCGTGCTCACATACAGAAGCGGGATATCGAGCTCGTTTGCTATGCTGACGGCATGCTCTACCGAGCGGGTATTCGTCTCAAACGTTTCGTCCGGATGAAGTTCACAGTACTCCAGATCGGTGAGAGCTCCGAGATGAAAGAGGTAGTGGGGATTGAAATCGCGGACGTCTTTCCGGTACTTCTCCAGGTCCCTGAAATCGAGATATGAAATCCATTCTTCATTCACATCGATGTCAGTGCATTTCAATTCGAATTCCTCCCGGAATTTGATATAGAACGCCTCTCCAAGCATTCCGCCGCAGCCCGCGATGTAGATTCGTTCCATAGGTACTCCACAATTCACAATTTAGTTTCAGTTGGCTATGCGATCACATCCTTATAAAGCCGCATCAGGTCCTCAAAATGTCGCTCGCCCGAATAGTTCGACTCAGCAAAGGACCGTGCCGCTTTCCCCAATCTATCCCGAAGTGAGCGGGAGGAAAACATGGTTGACAAGGCACTTGACAGCTCGGCCACATTGCCGGCCTCGAAGACCAGGCCTCGCTCGTTGGATCCTATCATTTCAGGAATGCCTCCGCGATTACTTCCCACGACTGCCTTCCCAGCGGCAAATGACTCCATCACCGAAAACGGGGCGTTGTCCGGCCACTCGGAGGGAACGACTGTAAATGAGCAATTCGCAAGCAATGATGCAATCTCTCTCCTGTTTTTGTAGCCCAGCACCTTCACCCTCCCGGCCATCCCCTCGGATTTTACCCGTGATTCTAATGTATTTCGAAGCGGCCCATCTCCGGCAATCCAGAGCTCACCTTCCTCGAGCAGCTTCATCGATTCCAGTAAGGTCATCACACCTTTTTCGTGAGAGAGTCTTCCGAAGTACAGGCAATATCCTGAATTCGTGGAGGTCCCGCCCGGCGAAGCAACGTCCACGAAATGCGGCAGATACTCCACCCGTATGTCGTGCAACCCGAAGTCATTGATTTTCTTCTGAAGGAACCTGCTTGGGGATATAAACAATCTGACGTGTTTCTGATAGGTGCGAAGAGTATGATACAAATATGACTCCACGGCTCCCACCGCACTTTTCAGTAATGAGCCCTGAATACAACGAGTGGTTACCGCATGGTAGAAATGCAACCCTTTACACTTCTCGCAGACTCGCATAGTGTCGTAGTTATAAAGACGATGGTGCGGGCAGATTATTTGCGGGTCGTGGAGAGTTTGAACTATCGGGACGCCGCGTGCAGCGGCTTCATACAGAACGGACGGTGTAATCTGGTAATTGTAATTGTGCAGATGAACGAGGTCCGGCTTCGTTTCCTGCAGTAACATGCCGATCTTCCGCCGCGCTTCAAATGAGTAAATTGAACTCAACGCAGCCTTGGTTTTGGCAGCGCCGCCAGTCCCATTGCCGGTACCATAATCCACGTTGTCGACAAAAAACCGGCTGTACGGGCTTTCCTCATTTCGCTGATGATTCATGGCAAAAGGGATGACTGTGTGGCCGTGAGAACGCAATAGGTCGGATACACTGAAAAGATATACTTCTGTTCCACCAAACCTGTAGAAGTATTTGTTTACCATCACGATCTTCATTTTTGCCTCGGCTTGATGACACTTGCAGGCACTCCTCCCACAACAGTGTATGCATCCACATTCCTGGTGACAACGGATCCAGCTGCCACAACTGCACCCTTTCCGATTCGGACACCATCGAGAATTACCACCCCCGCGCCGATCCAAACATCATCTTCAACTGTGATCCCTATCCTCGATTCCCCCTGATCTTTGATCGGGACATCAGGGTCCTCGTATATGTGATTTTCGGAGTGCATGCTCACCCTCGGACCAATGAGCACGTTGTCCCCGATATCTATCGGTCCGCGGACGGCTATGAAGCTGAAATCTCCGATATTGGAATTGTTTCCGATCTTAAGGCTTTCGCCAAGATTTCTGATTACACCTGTACACTCGATCACGGCGTACTTTCCGACTGCAACGTTGTTTCCGAAAAGTATTCCTCTCTTCGATGTAGCGTCGATCATTGCCCCGTCTTTCACGGTGAGATTTTTCCCGGCCGTGATCATTCTCTTCCTGCGGATAACTGTCCTCCTCCCGACGAAAATCAAGCCCCGGGACGAGCCGAAAAAAGGTCTCGCGACGCTCCCCCTCACTGCCATCACCATACGCTCCAATATGTTGTGTAGCAGGACCGTGGTGGCAATCGATTTATCAACGCTATAGGTACCCTCACTTTTCAACCTTCGAATAATTCCGGATACGATATCGCCTAACATACTCACCGAATCGGTAACCCTGTGAGAATCCGCATCGGAACGTGAATGCATTCAACGCGATGTGCAACCTTAATTGTCACGTGGGAATCTAACATTCTCCTTAGTCCACTCGATCGCTTATGCGGTGTACCGTTTATTGTTTACGCTTTCAATAGTCCCCGCCATCGTGCTCACGAGATTTTCTACTGAGAATCTCCCTTTGACCACGGCTTTGGCTAATTTGGAATACCTCTCTCTTTGATCCCGATTGCAGAGAGTCCTTTTGATCGCCTTGACCATTGAATCGATATTTCCTTCCTCAAAGAAGTAGCCGTTTTCGCCCTCTTTCACCAGATCGATCTCGGTTCCGTCGGCGGAGCTTACGACCACGGGGAGGCCGTAAGCCATAGCCT
>JBJKPN010000108.1:0-15555 GCA_046706365.1 Candidatus Kryptoniota bacterium
GAGCAGCTCTTCAGGACCATGGGACTCGTGTTCTTCGGTCACGGCAACATGAGAACCGGCCGGTATGTCGCGTATCCTCTTTACTCGAGTTGGGGAATAGATACGACGCGCATCCAGATGCACGACGGGTGCGGCCTGTCGCCCGACGATATGGTGTCACCCGCGACGACCGTTGACGTACTCACCGCAATGTATCGCAGCAAATATTTTCGGCCCTTTTATGAATCGCTCCCGATTGCGGGAGTCGACGGCTCGCTCAGGAATCGCATGAAAGGGACCGCGGCAGAAAACAACGTTCACGCAAAGACCGGTACGATAGAGCATGTCTCGAGCCTGTCGGGCTACGTGACGGACAAGGATGGGGAGATGTTCGTCTTCTCATTGATGGTCAACCACTTCACGGTTCCCTCCTCACTGGCTGAGAAAGCCGAGAACGGAATCTGTGAGCGGCTTGCGAGTTTTTCCATGAAGGAGCGTTGAAAACAGGAATAAGCCAAAGGTCAAAATCTGAAAGTCCAAACAAACATTTCAAAGTTTCGCGGACGACAATTCGTTTTTGACCTTTTGATTTTGACTTTTGAATAACTATCAATAACTGAAAAACACCGATTCGAATAATATGAGCAAATTACTATCACCATTAACAATCAGAACTTTGCAATTCCGGAACAGAATCTTCGTTTCACCTATGTGCCAGTACTCGGCCAGTGAAGGCGTACCTAACGACTGGCATCTTGTCCATCTCGGAAGCCGGGCCGTTGGGGGAGCAGGGCTGGTATTTACCGAGGCGACGGCGGTGTCTCCTGAAGGGAGAATCTCCCCTGCGGATCTCGGAATCTGGAACGACGAGCAGGAAGCGGTCTTCGCACGGATTACAAACTTCATCAAGTCGCAGGGCTCCATCGCCGGCATTCAGCTGGCCCATGCCGGCAGAAAGGCGTCGACGAAAGCGCCGGGAACCGGTGAGGGCATGGTGGCTGAGAACGAAGGAGGCTGGGAGGTCCTCGGGCCCAGCGCGCTGAAATTCTCCGACACCTATCCGATGCCGAAGGAGATGAGCACCGCGGACATCAAAACAGTCGCCGGTCAGTGGAAGGATGCGGCGCGACGGAGCCTCGAAGCGGGTTTCCAGGTTGCCGAGATACATATGGCTCACGGCTACCTGCTTCACCAGTTCTTGTCGCCCCTTTCGAACAGGCGGACCGATGAATACGGCGGAAGCCTGAAGAACCGGATGCGGTTTCCGCTGGAAGTCGCGGCGACCGTGCGGGAGACGTGGCCTGCCGATCTCCCGGTCTTCGTCAGAATCTCGGCGACCGATTGGATGGAATACGGATGGGATCTTCCGCAGTCGATCGAGTTGGCGAAGGAATTGAAGAAAGCCGGCATCGACCTGATAGACTCCTCGTCCGGCGGACTCCTGCCCGGTGCGAAGATACCTGTTGCGCCCGGATACCAGGTGAGGTTTGCCGAAGAAATAAGGAAACAGGCCGGAATCATGACGGGGGCCATAGGATTGATTACCGATGCGGCCCAGGCCGAGAATATTCTGGTTGCTGAGCAAGCAGACGCCATCCTGATTGCGCGCGAATTCCTCAGGGATCCGTATTTCCCACTGCATGCCGCGAAGTCGCTCGGGGACGATCCGCTATACCCGACGCAATATCTAAGAGCGAAACCTAAATAAAAGTCAAAAATCAAAACGGAATTGAAAGAGAGCAAATGATTTTGACTTTTGAATTTGAAAAAGGAGATGCTGAAAAATGAACACGCGATATCTTGGAAACACCGGAGTAAGAGTGTCGGAGCTCTGCTTCGGAGCGATGACATTCGGAGGAAAGGGATACTGGACCAATGTTGGCGAGGTCCAGCAGAAGGAAGCCGATGAACTCGTAAACACGGCCATCGAAAGCGGGATTAATTTCTTCGATACTGCAGATGTCTATTCTGAAGGAAGATCCGAAGAGATCCTCGGCAAAGCGCTCGGCGCCAAACGAAAGGACATCATCCTCGCCACAAAGGTCAGGGGAAAGACCGGTCCCGGCCCGAACGATGTCGGCCTCTCGAGGAAACACATCATGGATTCGTGCGAGGGAAGCCTGAAGAGACTCGGCACGGATTATATAGACCTGTACCAGGTTCACAGCTTCGATCCCAGAACGCCGCTTGAAGAGACGCTGCGCGCCCTCGACGACCTGGTGAGAGACGGCAAAGTCAGGTACATCGGCGCATCGAACTACACCGGCTGGCAGCTGATGAAAGCGCTCGCCATCTCGGAGAAGCAGAACCTCGAGAAATTTGTCACGCTGCAGGCGTTGTATTCGCTGATAGCCCGGGACCTCGAAAACGAGCTCGTCCCGTTGTCGCTCGACCAGAAGCTCGGCATACTTCCGTGGAGTCCGCTCGGCGGGGGGTTCCTGACCGGCAAGTATCGCCGCGGAAAGCCGCGTCCGCAGGGCGCACGCAGAACCGACCCGACGAACCAGTTCCTCCAATATGACGAAGAGAAAGGTTTCGACATAGTCGAACGGCTCGAAAAGACCGGCAACAATCATAAGGCGACGGTTGCTCAGGCTGCATTGAACTATCTTTTGCGCAAGCCCGGTGTAACATCGGTTATCATAGGCGCGAAAAACAGGGAGCAGTTGGAAGACAACATCAGGGCCGCGAGCTGGGAGATGACGCCGGAAGAGGTGAAAGAGCTCGACGAATTGAGTAAGCCTCCGCGCGCGTACCCATACTGGATGCTCGAGAGACTGTACCAGGACAGGCAATAACCGGGGACTGAGCTGTCATGAGACTCGATAACAAAGTAGCAATTGTCACCGGCGGCGGCCGCGGAATCGGGAGAGCGATTGCGCTCGCGTTCGCCGGCGAGGGTGCCAAAGTTGCCGTCACTGCCGCGAGGCAGAAGAATGAGATTGAAAAGGTTGCCTCCGAGTCAGGAGGCATTGCCGTTGTCGCAGACGTTTCGAATAAGGAGGACGTCGATAGGCTGGTCGCCAGGGTTATATCGGAATTCGGCAGAATAGACATTCTGGTGAACAATGCCGGACGCGGGATGAAATTCGTGAATGACAAATTCATGACGGATCCCCGCCCTTTTTGGGAGGCCGACCCGGATGTCTGGCGGATGGTCATAGACACTAATGTCAACGGCGTTTT
Organism: Candidatus Kryptoniota bacterium; assembly: GCA_046706365.1. Lineage (GTDB taxonomy): Bacteria > Bacteroidota > Ignavibacteria > Kryptoniales > JAKASW01 > JAKASW01. The sequence goes on from JBJKPN010000108.1 coordinate 3,166, forward strand.
TCTGATGACGCGCGCCGTCATTCCGTACATGCTGAAACAAGGCGCCGGGAGGATAATCAACGTTTCGATGAACTATGAGACAATGAAGCGCAAGGGTTTCACGCCGTACGGTCCGTCAAAGGCGGCGCTCGAATCGATGAGCATAATCTGGGCACAGGAACTTGACGGTACCGGGATAACGCTCAACGTCCTCCTGCCGGGCGGCGCGACCGACACCGGAATGATTCCCGACTCCATACCGGAATCCATCAGGAATAAGCTGATCGACCCTGCAGTTACAGGCCCGCCCGCCGTCTATCTCGCTTCCGAAGAAGCGAAGGATGTGAACGGGCAGAGAATCATCGCCATCGAATGGAATGAAAACAAAAAGAAATAGAGACCATTAAGGAGATATTGAGATGGAAGAACGAAAACTTGGAAAACTCGGATTGAAAGTGTCTGCACTCGGACTGGGTTGCATGGGAATGTCCGAATTTTACGGACCGGGCAACGACCAGGATTCGATAAAGACAATTCATCGTGCGATAGAGCTCGGGATAACCTTCTTCGACACGGCGGATATGTACGGGCCGTTCAAGAATGAGGAGCTCGTCGGGAAGGCACTGAAGCCGTACCGGGACAAGGTGGTCATTGCGACCAAGTTCGGCAACATGCGCGGACCCAACGGAGAGCGGCTCGGCGTTAACGGCAGGCCGGATTACGTCCGCAAGGCCTGTGAGGCAAGCCTGAAAAGACTGGGTGTTGAAACAATCGACCTCTATTACCAGCACCGTGTCGACCCAAATACCCCCATCGAAGACACTATCGGTGCGATGGCAAAGCTTGTCGAAGAGGGGAAAGTCAGATTTCTTGGCATGTCGGAGGCTTCGGCTGCCACGCTGCGCAGGGCGAACAAGGTCCACCAGATCTCCGCACTCCAGACCGAGTATTCTCTCTGGACGCGGGACGTCGAGTCGGAAATCCTCAAGACATGCCGCGAGCTGGGGATCGGCTTCGTGCCGTACAGTCCGCTCGGAAGAGGATTCCTGACAGGAGCAATAAAGAAGCTCGATGTCCTCGACGGGACCGATTTCAGGCGGAACAATCCGAGATTCCAGGGAGAGAACATGGAAAAAAATCTTCGACTTGTCTCGGAGATTGAGAAGATGGCTTCCGAGAAAAAGTGCACGCCGGCCCAGCTCGCGCTCGCATGGGTGCTGGCACAGGGCAAGGACGTCGCACCTATTCCCGGCACGAAGCGGATCAAGTATCTCGAGGAAAATGTCGGTGCACTCGATGTTGACCTGACTCATGCTGACCTCGAGAGACTCGACAGCGTCGCCCCGCAAGGCATTGCTGCCGGGCTTCGATACCCGGAGGCGGCAATGAAATCGGTGAACATATGAAGTCATAAGAGAAAAGTCAAAATTCAAAAATGGGGCTGAAATGTGAAGCCTTTACCTGAGCTTCACCTTACTTCATCCCATTTCTACCTGCAGCCTTTACCGCTGCCCCTGGCAGGCCATTGTGACTTCATCGGGCCACGACTGCATTAGGAATCTCGAACAAACGCTGCTCGTTTTTAAATGGTGTAATTCAAGAACAATTTGGAAAATGATTAAACTCAAATCGAACATAGCCTGGGGATTCGTTTTCTTTCTGATCGCCGCGGAAGCGTTCGCCGGTCCGCCCTTCCGTACTGATGACCCGATTCCCGTGCCATACATGCACGGCGAGCTGTATTTCTTCTCGACAGGCGTGATCGACGGAACCGGCGTAAGCGGAGTCGGTCCGGCCATTGAATTCAACTACGGAGTTTTCCCCAACACTCAGTTTCACATCGTCGCCCCGATGGCGTTCGATTCACCAAAGGGAGGAGTCTCGAACGCCGGTTACGGAGATACGGAGGTCGGTGTGAAATACCGCTTCGTCGAGCAGGGAAAGATCATGCCCGACATCGGCGTCTTTCCTCTTCTCGAGCTGCCGACCGGCAGCGCAGCCAGGGGACTCGGCAACGGGAAAGCCCAGCTCTACGTGCCTGTGTGGCTTCAGAAAGACATCGGAAACTGGACGATCTACGGCGGCGACGGCTACTGGTTCAATCCGGGCCCCGGAAACAGGGACTGGGACTTCTCAGGAATTCTTGTGCAATACAATTTCAGCGATGTGCTGTTCGTCGGCGCGGAAATATTTCACCAGACCGCTGCGACCGTCGACGCTTCCGGTTATACCGGGATACACCTCGGGGCGAGCATACCGGTTGCACAGAACTACGAAATTCTAGTATCTGGCGATGCCGGAAACGGAATCACGTCTTACAAGCACTTCGGCTATTATTTCGGTTTGTATCACACTTTTTAAACAAGTCAAAATACAAAGGTCAAAATAGAAATGGTCCTGTTTAGTGTGATTTCAAGTAACGCTACTCCGTTCTCTTTTTTGACTTTTGGACTTTCTTCACATTAAAGACCATCATTCGGGAGAAAAAAATGGAATACCGCCAATTAGGAAAGAAAGGGCCGAAAGTCTCTGCCATCGGTCTGGGCTGCATGGGAATGTCGCAATCGTACGGACAGGGTAATGATGAGGAATCGATCGCAACGATCCACAGGGCAATTGAAATGGGAATTACGTTTTTCGATACCGCGGACGTCTACGGTGTCGGTGTGAATGAGACTTTAGTCGGCAAGGCGTTGAAAGGCTACAGGGATAAGGTCGTTATCGCAACCAAGTTCGGCAACGTCAGGTCGAAGGACGGAAAGTCTCTCGGGATCAACGGGACACCCGAATATGTAAAGCAGGCATGCGAGGCGAGCCTGAAGCGGCTGGGCGTCGAGACGATCGATTTGTATTACCAGCACAGGGTCGACCCGCATACGCCCATAGAGGAGACCATCGGCGCGATAGCGAGACTTGTCGAGGAGGGAAAGGTAAGATTTGTCGGGATGTCTGAAGCAGCGCCGGCCACGATTAGACGTGCGAACAAGATTCACGGCATAACCGCGCTCCAGAGCGAGTATTCTTTGTGGACGCGCGATGTGGAAAACGAAATCCTGCCGACCTGCCGCGAGCTCGGAATCGGTTTCGTGCCGTTCAGCCCGCTCGGCCGCGGATTCCTCTCCGGGCAGATAAAGGACAACAGCGGATTCGGCGATAGGGATTTCAGGAAAGACAACCCGAGGTTCATGGGTGAGAATTTCAGGAAGAACCTGGAGCTTGTCGGGCGAATCGAGAAGATGGCTGCCGACAAGAAGTGCACCCCGGCCCAGCTGGCACTCGCCTGGGTGGTCGCACAGGGAACCGATATTGTCCCGATTCCCGGCACGAAACGAAGAAAGTATCTCGAAGAGAACATTGCCTCGCTGGACTTGAAGCTGTCGAAGGACGACCTGGCGAGAATAAATGAGATTGCTCCTCCCGGCGCGGCTGCAGGTGCCAGGTACAACGATGAGATGATGAAGGCGGTGGATAGATAAACCGGGTGATTTGGAAACTTGCGGTCCGGAGATAGCCTGCCTAGGTCTTTCTTTCGATTGGGATGAGAACGGATGATAGCACGGAAATCAAGAGAGCCGCTGCAATAACCCCGAGAGCGATCAGAACGGGTAGCTCGTAAATATTGGAAAGGAGCATCTTCGCTCCAATAAAGGTCAGGATGAAGGAGAGACCGTAATGCAGGTGTCTGAAAATATTCATAGTGCCGGCCACTGCGAAGTATAGCGCCCTCAATCCGAGAATCGCGAAAACATTCGATGTGTAAACCAGAAAGGCGTCTCTTGTAATCGCTATTATCGCGGGGATTGAATCGACTGCGAAGATTATGTCCGTTGTCTCAATGAACAACAATACGATTAGAAGAGGCGTTGCCATCCTGCGGGCATTCTCTTTAACGAAGAAGCGACCGCCTGCGTAATTCTCTGTGACGGGCACAAATCTGCGGAATAGCCGGAGAACGGGATTCTTCCCGGGATGTATCTCCGTCTCCCGGTGAATCGCTATTCTGATTCCAGTGTAAATCAGGAAAACTCCGAACAAGTAAATTACCCAATGGAATTTCTGGACCAACGCTATGCCGGCGAAAATGAATGTCGCGCGCATCACAAGTGCTCCAATTATGCCCCAGAACAGAATCTTGTGCTGGTACTGCGCATCGACGCGGAAGAAGGTGAAAATCATTATAAAGACGAAAATGTTGTCAACGCTGAGCGATTTCTCGATCAGGTATCCGGTCAGAAAGCGTAAGGCATCGGTCGCCCCGCGCCAAAAATAGATTGCAGATGCGAACAGGAGTGCTGCGAGGATCCATATCCCCGTCCATATCAACGCTTCCCGTAATTTGACCTCGTGAGCCCTGCGATGGAAGATTAACAGGTCCACGGCGAGCATTGCTATGACGAGCAGATTGAATAAACCGAAGCTGATGAGTTGAGAGGACATAATTGCAGCGCAGGCTAATTTACGAATGCCTTTGCACAAACTGCAAGCTGCAATGTGATTGAAGCGGGCGAATCCCCCGTCCCGCTTGACGCCGGGGGACGAAGAATATGACCTCAATCGTGTCTGGAGAGAAGGATAAATCGCCGCTTCAAAGAAGCGGCCTCCTGAATTGTATTTAATCCTCCATTTCCGATTCACGCCTTATGAGGTATTTCCTGAAGACCTTCTCGAATGTGTTTGCAAGAGTGTCGCCGGGGGTGACAAGCACTCCCCAACCGCCCCGGGCGGGATTGATCGGCACCTCACTCGGTATCTGGTTCTCGCACATGGTCTTGTCCTCGTCGAGCACTTTTATTGCAAAAGCAATCTGGTCTTCCGAGGCAGGTCCGCGGAAACCCTTCGATATCGCAAGCGCCCAGAATACTGTGCATTCGAACATTGAGTTGGGGCTCGGTATGTGGACAAGCAGCCTCTCGTCACCGTCTTCGAAGGTCTGCCTTATGGTTGTGAAGTTGGGGAGATAGCATCTCTGCCTGCGGCGGTGGGCGCTCTGAAGTTTGCCCGGCTGCTCGTGCGGGGTCTTGAGGGCGGGGAACGGAGCGTCCATCAGGAAGCCGTTGTTATATTCCGTTATTTCCATTTTCGGGACGACTGAGTCGGCGGCTTTCCCGAGCGTCGAGCTGTGGGCAAACGCGAAGTGAGTCATGTCGAGGTAATTCTCTATCTCCCTCCTGAATCCCGCCTTGAAAACCGTCGGCGGCCCCATTGTAAATGTCCACTCCGGGTCCTCGAACTCAGGGATGTCGGGCAGCCGCTCCGAATCGGTTTTGTCCATCTGAATCCAGATCATTCCGTAGCGCTCCTGAACGCCGTAACCCGTCAGCGTCGATGCTTCCAGCTTGTTGACGGGCGGATCGATGAGTGAAGGGATATTTGTGCAGGCGCCCGAGGGGTTGAACCGCCAGCCGTGATAAGCGCACTGCAACTCCGCTCCGTCCACTTTACCGAGACTCAGCTTCATGCCTTTGTGAGGGCACGAATTCTCGGCAGCAAGAAGTTTACCGTCCGGAAAGCGTGCGATTACTATATCCGTGTCGAGGAGCTTGTACCCCTTTATTCCGCCGGGTGCAATGTCGCTCGACAGTGCGACGGGTTGCCATGTGTTTCGTAGAATCCTGAAGGGAAGATCTTCGCTAAGTTCCATGATACGATGCCTTATCTTGCCGGTTAACCTGAGTTGTATTACCGTGGTTTTCTTGCCGTGATGGAAACCGAATCGGGAGACAATCGACGGGGCTGTACCGTCCGTAAAGGCGATAGGTCGTATCTCGATAACGGCAGCAGCCATTGAGATTAACGCTGTTGCCGGCCGAGGTGTTCCCGGTTGTTTCCCATAAGAAAGGTTGTTTCGGTAATGAAAGGCCTCAAACATTTCCCGGAAATGGAGCTGATTTAAAGGGTGTTGGTGGCCGGGGGAAGTCTGACGTTCGGGTCTGATGCGCCGGGAAGATCATGATGTCGGCTTCTGATTATGAGGACATGACGGAACAGCACGAAAGAAAAGCGGCGGATGATCGGTCCGTCGCTTCGCTAAATCAGATTCCTTTGGCTCCGGTTCAGTTCTCTACGGGGTTCTGCGGAGGCCCCGGTTTCTTCCTCCTCCTCGTCAGTATGAACGGAACCAGGAGGGCGAGCACGATGACGATCAGGATATATGCCAGAGTGTAGGAAGGCTTTGCAGCAGCCTCCCATCCGGCGAGCTTCGTCTGCAGCTCCAGCTGCTGGTCGTTTGAAATGATGCCCTGGTCGACGAGCATCGGCAGCCATTGGGTCCCTACGCTGGGGTTCCAGACATTGTACAGGAAGTTGTGGAGCTTCGCACTCTTTTCGCCGCCTGAGGCATTTATGTTGCCGCCGTCAGTCCCGAGATAATTGCCCAGGTTTTCGACAAACTCGTCTGCATTGCTGAATGTATCTATCGGAATCTTGTTTTTCGCAAACACGTCATAAAGACTTATCCAGACAGCCGAATCGGCTTTGCGGCCCCACCGGGCAATAGCCGTGTCCACGGCAGTTATTTCCTTTTGCCTGTCTCTTCGGTTGACATAAAGACGCGCCAATTTCGGACCGAGTCCGCTCCAGTTCGAACTGAAATTCATTTGCTCTTTCAGCATTTGGACGAGATCTTTGCCCGAAAGATTCGCGGTCGAAAGGAATTGCATGTTCTGTTCGGCCGCCTGATAGATTTTCCCGACTACATCGTGCCGGTTCACCCTGCCGATTAGAACACTCCTCTCGTGTTCCGGCATCGACTCGATATTGTTCCCGTAAGATTTAAACAGCGTATCGGTCATTGCGAAAATCGCCTCGTCGCGTGCCCGTATGTTTGCTCTCAATTCAGCGATGGTTTTGTTAAGAGCAGTTATCGCCTCCCTGTTCTTATTCAGCGCGCTCGTCATGACATCAAGCGACGACATCAGTTTGTCATTTTCTTTGGAAAGGCTGTCGACCCTGTCCGACAGAAGACTTATTTGAGTCTGCATCGTAACGATCTGAGAGGCTTGCGACTCTATTACCTGGAGCCTTCCCCTGGACAGGCTTAGCACCCCGTACAGGCTGGCTATTTGCTGTTCGTAATTCAGCGGGTAAAGTGCATTGTTCAGGAGGACGGTATCCGGAGCAAACTGCCTCTGCAGTTCGACTATCCGCATGCTGTCCTGCACGCACTCTTTCAGGCTGGCTGCTCGGTTTATATGTGCCTTCAACGCATTCGCTTTTTCCTGGAACGACTTGACGATGAGGTAGTCGGATTGTTCCTGGGCCATCCCTATGCCCGAGAAGAGCAGGATTCCGATCAGAATGAGCCGTTTCATTTCTTTACCTCCTTGTGGATTCCGTTTCTGGTAAGCAGAATCGGTTTCTGGTCGCCGTTCAGCAACTCTATGTACGGGGCCCTCTGGTTAAACGCCGGCGAAACCATGCCCTTCTTCGATATCATGATTCTCTTCGAGAGTGCGAGTCCATCGTCGCCCTGCGAAAACACGTAGACGTTTTTGAACTCGGGACCCGTGACGAAGTAGTACCCGTGTACTGACCGTATCAGGTGTATGATCCGTCCGCCGACATGCAGTGAATCCCCGGTTTCCGCATACATCAAGGGCTTGATGTTGAATGAGAGGCTGTACCTCTCTTCGTGCACTACGCCGTTCGAATCGGCTTTAAGGACGTCCTCAATCGGCCACGCGAAGTCTGCAGGTTTCAATAAAAGGGGTGAGCATCCGGCGGCAAGTAAAGCGATCACAATTAGGAAGACAGCTGGTGATTTCATGACGCACTCCTTTATATGTAAATCTGAAAGACCAATCTCGGGAATTTTCCGGCTGAAAAATGTAGAGAAGCCGACTGTATGAAGCAAGACGAGCTATGTATAATCCACATTAAAAGTTGTTAATCTTTTCCGTGTACAATTTGCACATCCCCGAGACTCAGAAATACTATCCTGGGCACCGGTTCAAGACAAGCGACTCAGCCCGGATATTCATGAGGTAGCTAAGAAAGCTCCGGGCTGAATCCATATTACGATGACCTGGTACAGGCGGGATCGCGCCGTTCCACGACCGACTCATAGCTCACTTCAGATACTTGACCATCCAATCGACCCACCGTCTGTACACGTCGGTAGTTCTCACGATGTCGCCGGGAAAATGTGTATCGGCGGGATAAGCGAAGAACTCGGTGTGAACTCCGTTGTCCCGGAGGGCGTGGTACATTTCGTAGCTGTTCACAATTGGCACGTTCCCGTCCCCGACGTCGCCCATTATCAAAGTGGGCGCCTTAACCTTGTCGGCAAAAATGATCGGCGATTGATCCCTCCAGATGTCCCAATACTTCTTAACCCAGGGTGAGCCGCCGAAGAAGTAGATATCGCCCGTCTGATAGTAAGCGATGGTGTAATCCATTACCCAGTCGTTGAGCGCCGCGCCTTCGACCGCCGCTTTCCACTTGTCGGGATAGTAACCGTTGAGCCATGAGGTCATGTACCCGCCGTAGGACCAGCCGGTGATGCCGATTCTTCCGGTATCGATCATGCCTGTTTCTTCGACCTTCGCAAGCCCGGCCATCACGTCCTTTCCCGGTCCCTCACCGGTGTCTCTGAATATCGCGTGCTGGTAAGCGTCGCCGAGATTGGTGCTCCCTCGGTAGTTCGGCTGGAAGACGACGAAGCCTTTTGCCGCCAGAAGCTGAACGAGAGGCGAGAATCTGACAGTCGATGCGCCTTCCGGCCCGCCGTGAATCACGAGCACAAGCGGATACTTGTCCCCGGACTTGTAGCCGACGGGGTATGTAAGTACTCCGTCTTCGTCAAAATTGTTCGGACCTTTCCAGTCGATTCCCTCGGTCCTGCCGAGCGCGAGCGAGTCGACGAATGCATTCAGGTCGGTAAGGCGTTTCGGTGAAGAATCGATCGACTTCATGACATATAATTCGGAAGGATGCGTCGGCGTACTTCCGATGAATGCGATGACGCCGTTCCTCGAAACGGAAATTTGGCCCCCCGCTTCGATATCGCCGAGGTTGAGTTCGCGGGCCGAGCCGTCAACGGGCTGGTCCCAGATTACGCCTCGCGTTCCTTTTTCACCCGCAAGGAGCATGGCCTTTCCTCCGGGAAGCCAGACGTAGTTATTGAAATTCCTGTCGAGCTGGCGCGTGGCGTCGGTAATTGTGCCGTCGATGTCGACATAAATGGCGTTGCCGTTATTCTGGTCGCCGTTACGGGGCCGCATGAACGCGAGTATTCCGCTTCCCGGCCCGTATTCTGGCGTCCCCGACCCCTGGTCGGTTATTATCGTCGTGATTTTTCCGCCGCTTGTATCGACCTGCGCTACCGTGCAGTGCCAGGCGTTGCCTTCCCACACATCGGGGAGCTGCTGGAAGGTGATTGCCTTACCGTCGGGAGTCCACGCGAGTGGCGACATTGTCCCCTGGTCCGAACGCAGACTCCATGTCCCTTCTGTAAGCCGTTTGGCCTTGCCGCCCTCCGACGGCACGATCCAGATGTGCCAGGGCTGGAGTGCCGCGCGTACGGTGTAGTTGTTGTCGGTTACCTGGAAGGCGTTGTCGTGATGCTTGATGGCTTCGGGATTCGGGATCGTGTCCTGCGCCACGAATGCCATGGTCATTCCGTCCGGACTCCAGCTGAACTCCTCCACGCCGGTCTTCGAGTCTGTTATGCGAACCGGGTCGCCGCCGTCCATCGGCATGATGAATATCTGCGGCTTCTTCGAGTCCGGATCTTCAGCGATGAATCCAAGTCTGTTTCCGTTCGGCGACCATCTGAGATTTGAGATGCCCTCTCGCCTGTAAGTCAGGCTGCGGATGGCACCTGTTTCAATGTTGATCAGCTCGATCTCCGGAATCCGTTTGTCCTTTTCCCAGTCCGCTCTCGAGACTACAAACGCGATCCGGGCGCCGTCGGGCGATACTTGCGGGTCGTAAACGCTTATCATCTTCCTCAGATCGGTGAGCTGGAACGGCTCCTTTGGCGATTGGGCAAACACGATGGCTGGTGCTGAAAGCAAAAGCAGTAAAATACAAATGCGGTTGAAAGATTTCATGGACAGGCCTTTCGCTTAGTTGTTGGTTGGAGACGGGCGTTTATCTCTTCACCTCCGAACAAATGATAACTTAGTTACAAGCCGATGCCGATTCAATGGGATTTGTTATGAGTCGCGTCCCAGCGGCGAGTCAAAACGCAAAGACATCTTTTCGGTTTAGAAAGGTTCGGTGAATCCGATTTGCAGTGTGTTTCTGCCCGCTCCGTTCGACGGACCTTTTTCAGGCGGCTCGAGCACCTCGGAGTTGTACCTGTTTACTGCTCCGTTCAGATCGCTGTCGGCAGCCGAGCCGATGATATAAGCCCCGACCACTGAAACAATGCCCGAGATTACAAGCGTTGCATTTACCGGTTTCGAAAATGCGCCGTAGCCGATGCAGAACCCTCCGATAAATGCCGGGATGAATGAAACCGTCGAATACGACTTTTCGGTCGATGTCAGGATTACGGTGGTCCGGTCTTTCGACGAAAGCAAAAGCCGCTCCAGTTCGCCCTTCGTGATTACGTGCTTGCCTTGAAAGTAGGTCGTGCCCAGAAAAGCGGGGCGTTGTGTTATCACGCTGCTCGAGTCCTGTGCCATGCTCACGCCGGATCCGATAAATATGAAGAGAATCACCACCATAGCTTCTCGGAACGGTCTCATGGCTCTATTTCCGTATCGCCGTTTTCTTTCTCTCAAATTCCTATTCCAATTCTGGTTTTGAATACAAATCCCGAAATATCAAGTGGAACCTGCAACAGGCCATTCACGTCGGTCAGGCGGGTTATCTTGCCTTCCCGGTAATCGGCTTCTATTGAAACGGGCAACTTCAGCAGACTGAAATTCAACCCTATTCCGGCATCTCCGGCGATCACGAGCCCGTATGCCGACAGTGTGTTCGATGAGGACTGCGCCGTGGGATAAGTCATGTCTAAGTTCTCGACGTAGTTCACCCGGCTGTAACCGACGCCTGGATGTGCACAGATATAGAACGGCCGGAAGTCTGCCAGGGGATTCAGTTCGATCGTCATATAAAATGTTACCAGATTTACGTCCATCCTTTCGAGGAGTGTTCCGGAGTAATCATTGTAGGTCGAGATGGCAGCGGTCCTGCTGTAGTATCCGCCGATTCCGACGCCGAACGGGATTGGCGAATTGAACATGACGGAACCGCCGATGAGCAAGTTCCCGGGAAACGTCGTTTGCGACGGAAGTGGAACATCTCTCTGTCGGTATGCAGTCAATATCTGATTGAAAAGAGCGTGGGCGTCTCCAAGCGCAAAGGTTGTATAGCCGGTCTCGACGTTCAGGGTCACCTTCCAGTTCTGGGGAGGCCCTGCGATGAGTGTCGTATCCTGGGCGCGTGCCGTCGGAGCCGCGACAGTGAAAAGCAGCAACAGCAAGAATACAGGGCGCGGTCTTTTATTATTCATGAATATTTTCAATTCCTTCATTGAAGCGGCACGACCCATATTACAGAGTTTGCTTCGAATTGATCTGCGACGTAAAGGAAATTTCCATTATGGGAAACGGCTATGCTCATAGGGTCGTGACCGGAAAAGGTCCATTGCCTGTTTACAGTACACGATGGGAGGTTGTATTCGACGACCGTTCCATAGCCGTAAACCTGTTGAACGGACCATTCCGCGACGTACGCTTTCCCCGAAGAAAATGTGCAGGATATGATATCGGTTGACGAGGAGAGCTGAATCTTTGCGCCGCTGTCGTTCAGACCATTCGCGTTGACGAAGTCGATGCTGTTGCCGCCGACGACTGCGAGGAGACTCGAGCCCGGCACGAGGTAAATCTGGGCGATGATCCCGCTGAGGGTACGCTGCGCTATCAAACTGAAATTATCCGTATTGACATCGAACTCGTAAAGCCTGTTGTCGCAGGCGCAGTACAGCGTTCTGTCATCGGGTGAGAGTGCCATCCTGGCGTTCAGCTGGCCGGTCGTGGTGCCGAATATGCCGGGTACCGAAGAGAAAAGGTTGCCGGAGGAGGCTTCGACCATTTCGAGGCTGCCGTTTGGCGCCGCCACGAAAAGCCTGCTGTCGTCTTCCGCCATCGCCAGCGGATCGCTCCCCGGCGAGTTGATCGTGATGTCGGGGAACGGGGCAAAAGAAGGGAGAGAATCACGCTTTATGACAGATGAACTGGAATTGAACGAAGATAATATCGATCCGTCGGGGGTAAGTACCAGGTCAGGCGAAGCTCCCAGGTTCGTCGTCGAGTTAAGCATTGTGTTTGACAATGTAGAGAACAAATACACGCTTCCGGATATGTTGAGAAACAGCTCGTCCGACGTGAGACTTTCGATCATTTGCCCGCAATAACCTTCTACCGAAAGAGTGCCCTCGGTGCAGGTTGCGCCTACTGT
>JBJKPN010000109.1:0-8736 GCA_046706365.1 Candidatus Kryptoniota bacterium
ACCACCGGATCTCTTCATGCTGCCAAGCCGCTCCTCGAGATAGAGTAGGGACAAGTTTTTGTGTCCAGTTTTCGTGTCCAAACCACTCAAGATATGTCATCGAAGTATTGAGTTGATACGGGAAAGGCGGCGAATCCGGGAGGATTTGTGGGCTCTGAGGGACTTTGCGCCGGAGGCGCATCCCGCTTCGCGCGAGAGCCAACGAAAGCGCTGTCGACATTTACCTCCAAGCCTTTCGGTGAAGCGTGTGAGCAGCCTGAAGTAGGTTCTCATTCGAGGGGAGTTGTGGGCCCTGAGGGACTTTCCCCATCAAAGAATTGGCGAAGAGGGATCACTTCGTGAGAACCCACGACCCGCTGACTCCATCCTGCCTTCCTTACGCGAATTGCCCTGAATGACTCCAGCCAGTTGTTGGAATTAGCCTTTGGACGTTGGAATTTATTTGGAATTTGGGAATTGTGATTCGGAACTTCTCCTTGAGGATTTTGTGGGCCCTGAGGGACTTTCCCCATCGTAGAATTGGCGAAGAGGGATCACTTCGTGAGAACCCACGACCCGCTGAGTGCATCTCGATTTGCCTAAAAAGAATGCGCTGAACGCCCACAGCCTGTTGTTGGAATTAGCCTTTGGACGTTGGAATTTGTTTGGAGTTTGGGAATTGTGATTTGGAGCTTCTCCTAGAATGTTTTGTGGGCCCTGAGGGACTTGAACCCCCGACCCGCTGATTATGAGTCAGCTGCTCTAACCAACTGAGCTAAGGGCCCGCTGTGACTCCATTAAGATAACTACCGGACTCAAATCTTTCAACGATTACTTTCCCGGCACCCATGACGGGATCAAAAAACCATCCCGACCCGAAACTACTGCCGGACCTTCAATCCCAGCTCGTGTGCGAAGAAAGTGAATGCCGCCGCGTTGTTTCCCAACCGCTGGCTGAACGATGCGGTTACTCCATGTCCCTCGTTCATCCTTGTAATCAGCAATATCGGGTTGTCCGACGTGTTCGCCGCCTGCAATGCCGCCGCAAATTTCCTAGACTGCCACGGCGCAACACGCGGATCGTTGACCCCGGTCTCGAGAAGTGTCGCCGGATAGCGGGTGTTCGGCGTGACATGATAGTACGGTGAATACGCATACAGCCATTTGAAATCGGGCTCTTTGGTGGAGGTACCGTACTCGCTGACATTGTATTGCCCGTTCGGGAAGAGCTCCTCTCTCAGCATGTCGTAGATTCCGACGAAGCTTACGACTGCTTTGAACGCGTCGGGATGCTGTGTGAGCTCTGCGCCCATCAGCAGTCCGCCGTTCGAGCCGCCCAGAATGCCGAGGTGCTGACTGTCGGTCCAGTGCTCTTTCACCATTTCTTCCGCAGCCGCATACATGTCGTCAAATACGTTCTGCTTCCTGCCGAGCATGCCCGCTTCGTGCCAGCCCTCGCCGAACTCGTCGCCGCCGCGAATGTTTGCGTACGCCAGCACTCCGCCGTTCTCGAGCCAGACAAGGTATGCCCCGATGAAATGAGGAGCGATCGGGATGTCGAACCCGCCGTAACCATATACAATCGTCGGCCGCTTGCCGTTCGGCGTAATGCCATCCATCGCGAGAACTGTTACCGGAATCTTCGTGCCGTCTTTCGACGTCGCCTCAATTACCCTGAAGCCGACCCGCGAATAATCCGCAGCTGCCTTGACCTGAAAGACAGTCTTCATGTCTCCGTTAGCGGAATTGTAATGCATCCACGTTTCGGGGATTGTCCAGCCTGAATATGTTATAAGAGCCTGATCGGATTCTCCTGACGAGGCAACGGCGCCGATCCCTATCCCGCTGGCAGGCAGGTTCACGGTCCTGACGTACGTTCCGTCGCTGTTATACTGCTCTATCTTCCAGTTCGGTCCCTGCACGTCTGTAATTAGAAATCCGCCTTTGATCGGGGCCACCGCATTCATGGCCCAATCTCCCTGCGGAACCAGGACTTTTGACTTCCCATTCGTTTCGATGGAAAGGAGTTCGCCTCTGGGTGCATCCTGATAAGAAATGACAAGTAGATGGTTGCCGTCCCATGTCGCGCCCGAGTTGACTTCCGATGCGACCCTTACATTCGCTTCCGTGCCCAGGACTTCTTTCCAGGCACCGTTCCCGTTTCTCACATAAACATAATCCGGGTTGCCGTCGCCGAAGTGGACGAACATCGCCGCGTGCGCTCCGCCCCTTGAATCGATAAACGTATATTCCGCAACCTTGGAGAGATCTTTCCCGAATACCAGCCGATCGCTTTTCGCCGGAGTGCCGAGTGTGTGATGGTAGAGTGCGGCGAAGAACTGCAGGTCTGCCTCCGGTACCGTTCCCGGTTCGGGGAGATGCACATATGTAAATCCGTGTTCGTTCTGGTCCCAGACGAGTCCTGGTCCGGTCGTCCCGCCGCCAGCGTTTGGCAGCGCCTCTTCCAGGTCCTTCCCTGTCCTGACGTCGACCACGTGGATGGTCGTTGCCTCGCTCCCCCCGAAAGCGGCTCCGTAGGCAACATAGTCACCCTTCGGCGAAGGCCAGAAGCCGGTCAGCGCCTCCCCTTCGACTTTGTTCGGATCGACCAGCGTTACCGTCTTGCCGTCAGGCCATGTCTTGTATGCAACTACCGGCTGCGCCTGCGGAGGTGTGAATTGCATGAAGAAGAGTTTGCCGCTCACGAGTTTCGGGGAGTAACGCTCGACGGAAGTGACCGAGAGAGTCTTGATTCGCTCTGCGATCGGCTTCCCTTCGGGGAAACCCGACAGCACTTTGTCGGTGAATGCATTTTCCTCGTTGATCCAGGTCTTAACCCTGGGCGATTCACTGTCTTCGAGCCAGCGGTACGGGTCGGCGACTTTGGTGCCGAAGTAAACCGTCGTGACAGTGTCCGTCGCAGTCTTCGGCACATCAGCGTTAGGATTCCTGCTGCAGCCTGAATACAAGATTGCGAGTAATGCGATAGGAATGGACAGTAGCCCTGATTTCATGACTATCTCCTTATTTTGAAAGCCTTTCACCCTGGACGGAAGGCTCATTCCCGGGTGCGTTGCCAACTCTGTGAACAACGATAACGATTGAGGTAGAATAAGTCAACCGGCTTAACCGCAAAGCGTGCGAAGGCTCTCAAGTTGTATGCGAAAAGATCCCACGAACGCCAAGCTCGCAGAGAAAGAATGGTCGTGGCTCCGACGGGATTGAACTAAAACACAGAGACACGTGAGACACGGGGAACACAGAGCCGGATTTACTTCTGAAGCGTCCAATCTTCTAATCTTCCGAGCTTCTAAACTTCTTTTCTTCCGCTGCGTCCTTTGGGCCTCCACTGCGTGCTCTGGGGTTAAATTCCATTGGGGTTAACCGCAAAGCGCGCGAAGGCCTCAGGATATATGTGAAAGAATCCCACGAACGCCAAGCACGCAGAGAAAGAGTGGTCGTGGATTACAAATACACTCCGCGTCCAGTGGCGTTTCTAGCGGACGCTTCCCGAGAGTATCGAGTACCGCGGGGCGGGCATGTCCGTCCCTTTAACCGCCTTCCAGAGTATTTCGTTGAATTGTCTCTCCGGTACTGCATCGGCAACGTTGAAGTTCATCTTGTCCATTATGCTCTGACCGTATGCGTTGTCCTTATTCCTCGCATAGATGTCCATCAGGGGTTGATGGACATCGTAGGGAGCGTCGTCGGCATCCATGGTGAATGAATTGAACATCGGATGAGCGGCTGCATCGTACTGGCTCATCGGGGGCATGCCGAGTATCAGCTCCATCGTCCTCAGGAGAGACGATGTCGTATAAAGCGTATTGTCGACAAAGTGCCGCTTGACGAAGGGTCCGATTACCAGCGCCTCGGTCCTGTGTGCGTCGACGTGGTCCGCGCCGTCCTGGGCATCGTCTTCAATCACGAATATTGCCGTCTGCTTCCATAGTTTCGTGTGTGAAATCCTGTCCACGAAAAGTCCCAGCGCATAATCGTTTTGCGCGACCATGGCCTGGGGCGTCCAGGCACCTTTGTATGTCCCAGCCGTGTGATCGTTCGGAAGCCAGATGATGTTGAAGTGCGGTACCTTCCCCTCGTTGAGGAGACGGGTGAAATCTCTGTTCCATTCCCTGTAGCGGCTGACATCCGAATAGCTGAGGTCCCAGCTGCGGTACATCGGATCGTAGTGATCCAGCAGAGCCTTCTCCCGCGCGATGTTCGGTTTCGTGCTGTCCGGATTAGGGTCGACGAATTCCCCGTAATCCCTGAACGACACACCGCTGCGCTCGCACAGGTTCCAGATATATCCCGACGCGGGCGTGGCAGTCGGTTGTCCGCCTCCGAAGTCGTACGGAGCTCCGCGTCCGCCGTAGCTCGCGGGCCAGCTTTTTTCCACGTAATCCGTGGCATATGCAGCAGTCGACCAGTTATGCCCGTCGGCACTTACCTCGGCGTCGCAGTAAAGGTTATCGAGGAGCACGTAATGCTCTGCCAGCTTGTGCAGGTTGGGTGTTATTTCCCTGCCGAACATTACGAGACTCGAATCGCCGTTCCCTTCCTTTATGTCGCCGAATACCTGGTCGTATGTCCTGTTCTCCTTTATGAAATAGAAGACGTATTTGATGGGAGACTCCGCGCCGACCTTCGACGGGATCGGGCTGTCCGTAACGTCGCCCGCCGTCTTCAGTTCCCCGGGCTTGTAGGGCGTATTTGCGTAGACTTCCTTCGTATACTGTGCCAGCTGTTTTGAATCGGGGAATTTGAAAAATGAAAGTGTCCCCTTCAGCAGAGTCCCGATGTACTGATGCTGAGGGTTCGCAAATGAGCGATTGCCTTTTCCATTCAAGACCAGTATCGTGCTGTCGCTGAGCTCCAGGACCTTGGTCGGGTACCAGCCCACGGGTATGAAGCCGACGGGTTTCGGTTCTTCCGGGTTGGATACATCGATTACGGTGAGCGAATTGTTATCGGCATTGGCCGCCAGCACAAAATTGCCGCCATTAGTAATGCAGACGGAGTTCGTCGTCGAACCTTCCGGCGAATATGGATAGAGCGAAGTTGATACGTTCGCCATCAGCTTATGATCGAGCAGGTCGACGACCGACACGCTGTTGTCGTTCGAGTTTGCAACGTACGCCGTTTCTCCATCCCCGCTCACTTCGATTTCGGTCGGATGATTGCCGGCCGGGACTTCATACAACAGTCTCTTTCCCCTGAACGCTTCTATTTTACGCGAGCTCCATATAGATACCAGGAGTTTTCCGTCATTCGTGAATTTGCATGTATAAGGCATTCCGTCCAGCTTCACCGACTGAAAAGCAGCGCTCCCCATGTCGTAGTAGCGAAGCGTGCTGTCTTCCCGGAAAACTACCGCGAGCGTGTTGCCGTGGACGTCGAGGCCCTCGGCCCACGCCTTTCCCTTCGGCTCGGGCGGCGCAAACCTGATTGTGTCGGCAGGCGTGAGCTTGCCTCCGAGGAGGTTGAAAGTGTACACGCAGTTCTGGTTCCCCCCCGAAACGAAGAGCTCACTGCCGCGGAATGCGATTCCGAGCCAGCTGTCCTTGAGGTGAATCGATTGAACTACTTTCCTGGTTTGAAGGTTAACGAAGAGCAGTACCGGCTTGGATACTCCGGCGTGTGTGACCGCGAGGTACTTCTGATCCGGCGAGACAGCAGCGTTCAACGGAAAATCGGAGAGACCGATTGATGTGCCGGCAGGTGAGAGCCACCATCCGTTCGGCAGGAGCACCCGCCCGTCGTTTTTCCCCGGCAGCTCCGTTTGTGCCGCTGAAATGCCGGTAAACAGGAATAGAGTCAGTAGCAAATACTTGAACATGCCTACCTCCTTTGTCAGTTGTTGCATCTCGTATGAAATATACAAAAGAAGAGGCCAGTCACTCCAGCATCTGGCGCCGGCCTTCTTTCGGTCTCCGGTGCAGCCCCGAGCCTATTTCAGCCGCTGAGATCGCAAAGAATGCACCGAAAACGGAAGCGAATGAGCACTTTCGACGGTAAGCGATATGATCCTCCGCTATTCCGGAAGATAGGCCCCTGCAACTCTAGCATACGCCTCGACCTGCTCCTTCTCCCAATTCTTTCCCCTCCCGAGCTCCTTTGCCATCAGCGCCGCGACAACAGGCGCCATTTCGACGCTTGCCTTCGCATCGAGAAACAGGGACCGGGTTCTCCTCGCGATAACGTCTTCAATCGTTCTGGCCATTTCGCTGCGCACGTGCCAAACGACTTCCGCTTTCACGTAAGGCAGATCCGGGTGTATTCGCTCACCGAGGCCACTCTCCACGGAAATCAACTTCGATACTTCTTCTGCATCTGAGCCATAGTCGGAGAGATGCCCATCCTGCTCGCCGCGGATGGTCCCGCCATGGATTATCAGGTTTGATGTTACACTCTGTCTTTTCTCGAGCCGTCCCACGATGGCTGCACGGTCGATTGTATCTTCGCCCATCCTGCGGTAAGTGGTCCACTTTCCCCCGGTGACGGTCACGAGTCCTGAGCGCGAGACGACGACCACGTGGTCGCGGGATATTGCGGACGTTTTTGTCTTCCCGGTTCCCTTCGCAAGGGGGCGGAGCCCGGCAAAGACGCTCCTCACATCGTTCCTGTCCGGATCCTTCGCCATGTATTTGGCAGCGTGGTGCAGGATGAATTCTATTTCCTCCTCGAGCGGAAGCGGCTCGATGGAAGGCTGCCTGACGGGAGTGTCCGTAGTCCCGACAAGAACTTTGTCGTGCCACGGAACCGCGAACAAAACCCTTCCGTCCTCCGTTTGCGGTACCATGATAGCCGAATCGCCCGGAAGGTACTCCCTGTCCAGGACGATATGGACGCCCTGACTCAACGACATCATATTAGGCGACTTCGGATTGTCCATCTTTCGCACGGCGTCCGTGAATATTCCCGTGGCGTTTACGACAACCCGCGCGTCGATCCTGTACTCCTTCGACGTTTCCCGGTCGATCGCCACGACGCCGTTAATCAGGCCTCCGCGCTTGGACAGGCCAACCACCTTCATGTAGTTGGCGGCCGTACCACCGAGGTTGAATATAGTCCGGGCAAGATTGACGGCAAGCCGCGAATCATCGAACTGCCCGTCATAATATATGATCCCGCCCCTGAGACCATCCGGTTCCACATTAGGAATTCGTTTGAGAGTCTCTTCCCTTGATATGAATCTCGAAGGACCCAATCCGAGCCTGCCTGCAAGTATGTCGTAGAACTTCAAGCCCAGCCCGTAGAAGGGCCCTGTCCACCAGTCGTAGGTGGGCACCACAAATGCCAGGTTCTTCACGAGATGCGGCGCATTGTGTTTGAGCAAACCTCTTTCGTGCAGGGCTTCCGTTACCAGCATTATATTTCCCTGCTGGAGGTACCTCACTCCTCCGTGGATCAGTTTTGTACTTCGGCTCGAAGTACCCTTCGCGAAGTCGTGCTGTTCCAGCAGCAGAGTCCTGTAGCCCCTCGAAGCCGATTCCACTGCAGATCCGAGTCCGGTCGCACCTCCCCCTACAACCACGACGTCCCACGGCCCCGATTGAGACTCGATCACGGATATTGCGTCTTCTCTTCTCACCGTTGTTCCCGATTTTCAATAGATCACAACAATATAATTACTACCGTCCGCCCGAATGTTAAATGCACTATAAGATCCGGTTAACGATTTCTTAACTTGGATAAACATGTTCTGTTATCCATTATAGGTAGTTGAAGACCAATTACAGGAGAGGAATTCCATGAGAAAGGTGTTTGCGATTGTACTTATTGCGGTCGTTTCATTAGGCTATTCCGGCACGCGTACGAAAACGTTCTGGTATCCGAACCGCAGCCTCCTTCCCAAATACTCGCACGTCGTAATCGTCATCGAGGAGAACAAATACTACTCGCGGGTGGTCAGGAGCAAAGACGCGCCTTACATCAACGACGTCCTGGTTAAACAGGGCGCCAACCTGACCAGGATGTTTGCCGAGGAACACAACAGCGAGGGAAACTACTTCTGGATTTTCTCTGGTTCGGAGCAGAACGTCGGACATCATGATGTAATACCGACTCACCGGAACAACCCCGACTACCCCTTCATGACTGCGAACCTCGGCGAGCAGCTCATCAAAGCAGGATACACATTCAAGGGCTATTCTGAGAGCCTTCCCTCCATGGGAGACAGGATTCCCCGGACTTCCCTCTATGCGAGAAAGCATGTTCCCTGGATAAGTTTCGGGAATCTGCCGGACGGAGAGACTGCGGCGACTTCAAGCAGTCTGCAGTTCAAACAATTCCCGGGCGATTTCAATAAGCTCCCCACGGTAAGCATCGTAATTCCTAATTTGATCGACGACATGCACAGCGGCAAGCAGTCGCTCAGGGTTAAGGACGGCGACACCTGGTTGAAAGACAAGCTTGGGAAATATTACGAGTGGGCGAAGACGCACAACAGTTTGCTGATAGTCACGTGGGACGAAAACAGCGACTGGTCACACTTCAACGGCCTTACAAATCCCGCGAGCAAACAACGCGACAGCAGGAACAGGATTCCCACGGTAATTGCAGGCGCACATATCAGGCACGGTAATTACCCCGAAGGCAAAGGCGTCACTCACATAAACATCCTTCGCACGATCGAGGCAATTTACGGTCTGCCTGAAGCGGGACGCCAGCAGAAGTACGCTGCCCGGTACGGCATAAGCAACGATTTCGTTATTCACGATATCTTCGGTTCCAGGTGATCGAGACAGGGTATCG
>JBJKPN010000110.1:0-17628 GCA_046706365.1 Candidatus Kryptoniota bacterium
GAGGAGCACAGAGGCGGGATGCTTCGAATCGAACACGGATATTCGCGGATGTGACGGATTTTACGGACGAAAATATTGGACAGTCACACGCGGTCGCGGATGAGTCCGATCTTCCTAACTTCTTAACTTCCCGACTCCCAAACTTCCGATTGGCCTGGACCACAGAAGTCATGCACGCCTCCACCAATTTACGTCGAACTCCGAACCCAGAACCCTGAACCCCGAACCCTTTTTCTCCTCAACCTGCTCCTCTCACCCCCTGCCCCCTCCCTCCGGAGAGAGAAGGGGTAAGGAGTGATTCAGGTATCTCTATCGGTTTCGGACCCGTTCAGTCCCCGGCATGAAGGCGGCCGCTGCCGTTGCCGCCGAATGCGGGCCCGGTGGTATTGCCGGGGCTCAGTGCGCCATTGACTCTGAACCTGGATACGAGACTTCTCAGCCGCTCGGTCAGCTTGTTGAGCTCCTCCGATGACCGGGCGATCTGCGAAATGCCGGATGCCGCATCCGAAGACACCGTCGAGATCGTCTCGACGTTTCTCGAAATCTGCTCGCTTGTCGCCGACTGCTCCTCGCTGGCTGCAGCGATCCGTCCGCTCATCTCCATGGACTTTTCGGATTCCGCGACCATTCTCCCGATCGCTTCGCCGGCCCTGTTTGCAAGGATCATCCCTTCCTCGACTTCGCCCGTTCCATTCCTGATCGACCCGACTGCCTCTTCGGTTTCCGACTGGATAGCTTTTATCATTCTCTCGATCTGCTTGGTCGCCTGCGTGGTGCGCTCGGCAAGCTTCCTCACTTCATCTGCGACGACAGCGAATCCCTTTCCCTGGTCGCCCGCCCGCGCCGCTTCGATCGCCGCATTGAGTGCAAGGAGGTTGGTCTGGTCGGCGATTCCGTCAATGACCGATATGATTTCGCTTATCTCGCTGCTCGACCGGCCGAGCTTAAGGATCGTGTCTGCTGAAGCCCTGACGACTTCGGCGATCTGCCGCATTTTGTTCGAAGTTTCGCGGACGATTCCGCCGCTTTCTCTTGCCAGCTCGCCGCTGCGAGTGGCAGCGTCTGCCGTTTCGGAGGCGTTTTTGGAGTTGTCGATAATAGTTCGTGTCATTTCCTCAACGGCAGCCGCCACCTCGTTCGCCTGCGACGATTGTTCCTGTGCTCCCGCGGCCAGCTGTTCGCTCGAGCTGCTAATCTGCGATGCGGCTCCGGCCGTAGTCTCTATCGATTCCTGAAGCTGTTGTATGATTGAGTTGATATTTGCCACCGACCTGTTGAAGCCAGCGAAGAGCCTGGATATGTCGTCGGCGCCGTCCACATGGAGTGAGACGGTCAGATCGCCGTCTGCAAATTTGTTCATTGCCGAAAGCATGGATTCGACGCTGGAGGAAAGATAGCCGGACTGCATTTCCGACGTCAGCTTCGCCTCTTCGGACTCGCGTGCCGCGGTTTCTGCAGCTTCGCTTTTCTCTCTTATCTCCCGCATCTGAGTCCTGATGTTCGTCACCATGCGGTTGAAGCTTGCCGAGAGGTTGCCGAGCTCGTCACGGGTATCCGCACGGAGAGAAACGTCGGTGTCCCCGTCGGCGACTTTCGCCGCCGCCGCCTCGAGCGAGACTATAGGGCGGCTGATGAGCCTGCAGAGCAGGAGGCCGCTCGCAACGGCACCCGCTATCAAAGCGACGACCAGGTAAATCAGCTCTTCCCTGCTGTGGCGGAAGGTTGTGTCGCTCAAAAGGTACGCTTCCCTGCCGCCGGTTTCATGGTGTATCGCGAGCCGTGAAAGGACGATGCCGACGGTGTCGGCGGTTCGCCTCCCGAGTGTATTCGACAATGCAACGGCTCTCCTGTCTCCGGAAAGTGCGAGTGCGACGGTACTGTCGGCTATCTTCTTGTATTCCGTCCACGCCGGCCAGAACCCCGCGAGGAGTTTTTTGCCCCCGCTTGTCCTGATAGTAGGGACCGCTTCCCTGTATTCGGCGAGAACATTCGAGGCGTAATTCCCGGCTTCTTCAAGGAGTTGTTTCCGCTCCGACGCGGAAGAGGCGAAGATAATATTCCTGACGGCCTTCTGGTGTTCGACCAGATCGATATTCGCCTCCTTGAAATGAGAGATCCCCACCGTCTCATTTCTGTAGAGTGAATTCAACAATCCGTTGACCTTCGACAGTTTGCTTATCCCCATGTACCCCAGCAGCTCCATCGAAACACAGACGGCGGCGACCGACACAATTAGCTTCGTCGTCATCCTGAGATTCCTGAACCACATCATCTTAATGGCCTTCCTGATAGTTCACCAATTACCGGTACATGAACTTGAGGGCATCCCTCGCCGGTCAGGTCATTCAAAAGGAAGGTGCTTGACGAACCCCATGCGAGCCCCCGAAGGCTATGCGGACAGGTGCTTCGGTAATCACAGAATGAAATCCGGGAAAATGCCCTGTCATTGAATATGGGGCAATCTGTGTGCCATGGCAGATACCGGATTTCAGGATGAACGGAGGGGATAGGGGTACAGCGTCGGCCGCGGTTGACCAATAATAAGCAGCCATTGGATACAATTAGCCATTGGAATAGCGAATACGCCACCCGCCCCCTCTCCGGGAAGAGAGGGGGCGAGGAGGCGAGTCATCTACGCGTGTTCAAGCATGGGTTTATGCTGTGCATGGTGCCGGCCATTGCCGTTGCCATTGCCGTTTCCGTTTCCATGAGCGACGGTTGCCGCCGATTCCATCAGCCTTCGGGAATTGTCGACGGTAAACTTCGCCACGAGGTTCCTCAGTTTCTCGGTCATCCGATTGAGGTCGTCGGAAGAGCGCGCTATCTGCGATACGCCGGCGGCCGATTCGGAGGAGACGGAAGAGATGGCCTCGACGTTCCTGGAGATCTGTTCGCTCGTCGAAGATTGTTCTTCGCTCGCCGCGGCAATCTGGTTTATCATATCGACCGATTTCTGCGATTCGGCGACCATTTTCTCGAGTGCCGCCCCGGCCTTATCGGCCAGGACCATTCCTTCCTTAACCTCGTCCGTTCCCTTCTTCATCGATTCCACGGCCTCGGTTGTTTCGGTCTGAATGGCTTTTATCATTTCCTCTATCTGCTTCGTCGCTTGGGTTGTGCGCTCAGCAAGCTTCCTCACTTCGTCTGCGACGACTGCGAAGCCTTTGCCCTGTTCGCCCGCGCGGGCGGCCTCGATGGCGGCGTTGAGTGCGAGGAGGTTGGTCTGGTCCGCGATGTCGTCGATGACCGAAATGATTTCGCTTATCTGCTTGCTCGATTCGCCGAGCTTCTGGACCGTACCTGCCGAACCGGTGACGACCTGTGCGATCTCACGCATCTTGCTGGTTGTTTCGCGGACGATCTCGCCGCTTTCCATGGCCATCCTGCCGTTTGAAGTTGCGGCCTCGGCGGTCTGGGATGCGTTCTTCGAGTTGTCGATAATCGTCCGGGTCATCTCCTCGACGGCGGCTGCGACTTCGTTCGCCTGAGCCGACTGTTCCTGGGCGCCCGCGGCGAGCTGTTCGCTGGAGCTGCTTATCTGCGTTGCCGCGCTGGCTGTGGTTTCGATGGATTCCTGGAGCTGTTGTATCATCGCATGGATATTGGCGACGGACTTGTTAAATCCGGCGAAGAGTTTGGCGATATCGTCGTCGCCGGTGGCGTCGAGCTCGACGGTGAGGTCTCCGTCTGCAAACTTGTTCATCTCTGCAAGGATAGATTCGACGCTTGTAGAGAGGTACTGCGATTGTTTTTCGGAGGTGAGTTTGGCCTCTTCTGCTTCGCGGGCGGAGGCAGCCGCGGCCTCGCCTTTCTCCCTTACCTCGTCCATGGCGGTCCTGATATTGGAGACCATCCTGTTGAAGCTGCGGGAGAGGTTGCCGAGTTCGTCTTTGGTGTCGGAATCGACTGAGACGTTCGTGTCCCCGGCGGCGACTTTTTCGGCCGCGCTTTCGAGGGCGATAATAGGTTTGCTGAGGATGCGCGAGACAAGGAAGCCGACGACCATGCCGAGCACGAGCGAGCCGATGACGAGCAGCAGGAGCTGTGTCCTGCTGGAAGCATAAATGACATCGCTTTCGTCGTAAGCCGATTTGCCGTTTTTCTCATGTTCGCGCGCTATTTGGGACATGATGGTATCCACAGCGTCGGCCGTTTCCTGTCCGTCGGTATTGGAGAGGTTGACGGCTTCGGCTTTCGAGGAAGCGCCGTCGGTGGAGGAAGCGAGCGCGACGATTTTGTCGGAGGTGTTCTTGTACTCCTGCCAGGCGGGCCAGAACTTCGAGAGAAGTTCTTTTCCCTTTTCAGACTTGACGGTAGGAGTCGCCTTATTCATTTCGTCGAGCATGGTCGTTTCGAAAGACTTCATAGCCTTGAGTCGTTCGCGGCGTTCCGCATTTGTCGTAGCGAGGATGACATTGCGAATGGCCCTTTGATGAGCGACGAGGTTGATGTTGGCCTCCTTGATATGGGAGATTCCGACGGTTTCGTTGTCGTAGAGAGAGTTGAGCATTCCGTTAATGGTAGCCATGTCCCTTATGCCGACGTATCCGACGAGTGCGGTAAGGAAGCAGAGCACTGCAGCGGAGATAAGGAGTTTATACATGACCTTAAGGTTCTTAAACCACTTCATTGGAAAAATCCTTTCTCACTTGGTTTGGTAACTGGTAATAGAGTTCCAGGCGAGACATGCCGGAGCGGACAGCCGTCCGAACGGGATGAGCAGTCCCCTGCATCCTTTAGTGCGCGGAAGCGGAAGTACTCCAAAAAGGTTGTAATAAAAACAAGCACGACGCCCTGATGCGGCATTATTGACAATTTCCGTGCCACGATGAAGGGCGGAATTGGGCACGAATCGCGATGAATGGTGGTACAGCCGGGACGGGCGATGAAGAATATTGGTCAGAGCTGGACAGAGTTAGCCAGGATGCACATGACTGGTACCTGTCACTTAATCCACCAGTATTTCTTATGGAGCCTGTCGTAGAAGAGCACGCTGTCTTTTTCTATCCCGCGTAGTACCGTTTCCATGAGCGTGTCCCCCGGGGAGAGGAGATGGATGCCCGATGGGGAGTGGACTATGGCGATTTTCGTTTTGCGGCCGAAGACAGTACCGCTGAGGTGGAATGGCGGAGGAATCCATGGTTTTTGATCGACTCTTTTTGTTTCATTGAATTCCTTGTTCGGGGACGGATCAGACAGCAGAAAAGGGTCTCGAAAGTCAGGGACATAGACAAATCCCGAAGAGGCTGCGGGAGATTCTGAAAAACCGTGAGGCGGCTTCCCGGTTTTCACGTCAGTTCCCTCGGCAGGATCATCCGACCCGGAGAACACGCCCACAGCCATTACGGACAGCGCAGCAAGGAGAGAAAGCCCGATCGACCATGAGAGTCTCATACTAATACTCTCCCTTGTTAAAAGGGTGTGCTGGGGAAATGGTCCGGCCCGTGAGAGTAACTTTCAAGCTTGAATTTCCGAGCGGATCCGAAAGAAGAGTTACACTCGTGACAGCAACAGGGGGTGACCCGATTTCAATCCTGTTCACGTAGCCTGCTGCCCTATGAAAGTCAGTGGTGAACTTCAGGACAAAGCTGAGGATAGTAATTCCGTCTCTTTGTGCGGGTACACCCGGTGCGAAGGATTCAAGCACGATAACTTGTGCGGTTGCCTCAGCTGCGAGATGTGCGTAGAGGCCGCCCTCGCGTCCGACTCTTTCGGAAAGAGATTTCATCGACAACGCCGAAAGACGATCACGCTCCTGAAGGAGCGATTTTCTCCTGGTGTTTACCGCGTCCGGTGTCATCAAAGATTTTTCTTTTCTTTTGAAATCACGATACTCTCCGGCCGCTGAGGCCAACCTGTCCCGGACTTCGGTAAGCATCAGTATCACAAAGAGCACGGCAATTCCTGCCGAAAGCCGGGCATAACCGGACTTAAGGCTGATCATCGCAACCAGACGGCAGAAGCCGTAAATGTCAACGGTGATAATATCTTCCTGCCAACCAGGCTCACATTCTCTCCATACGCCGGTACGCCGGAACGGACAATCCTCACATCTCGCAGACCGGGAGTTTCTTCCAGGAGACGAACGAAGTCTGCAATATTTCCGCTTTCTCCTCCGTATCCTGAAACGACAACATCGAAGGTACCGCTGCTAGATTTAGTGATCACCAATTTATAAAGGTAGACCCCGTCGGGAACAACGGCGGCGACGTCGTGCAACAGTCTGGCCACTTCGGTCCGGGAGCTGTCGGCTCCGATAAGCGCAAGTTGTTTTCTCAATTCCGTATTCTGCTTTTCCAGGATGGCCAGCTCGGAACGCCCCGTCCCCGAAGCCATTAGTTTAACATCGACGTCTTTCTTCAACCGGTCAATAATCAAAGAGAAAGCCGACTGCAGCAGCAGCAAACCGACGAGGATTCCGCCGCACGTGAGCAACACCCTGTGAAACAGACCCTTCGAGACATGTTCCATCACCGTTACGGAGTCCTTCAACTGCAGGAAGTCCATCGGGTTAAGCCCGGGGAGTAGCCCTCTTATGGCGAGCCCTGCCGCGATTGCGTATTCGCCCGCGATTCCGAACGGCTTTAGCGCTTCCTCCCCGTCCCGTGCGGGTCCGGCTGCCAGCAAAATCATCCTCCCTTGTCTTTCCGGTAAGCCGGATCTCGACGAAGAGGAATACGACGCGGTGAGATTGCCCTCATCAACGTCGAAAAGCATGGCCCTGTCTTCCCGGTCCACAATCAATGAAAAAGTCTGACCGTACATTGTCCTGTCCGAATAGAAAACTGAATTGAGACAATCCCGCAGGCCTGCGCTCACTGCAAGCAACTCGAGATTCAATGAATACACGAAATTCTGAATCGACTCAACTTCAGAAGCCCTGGCAAATACAAACTCTACAAGAAATGTTGGCGAGGCTTTGCGCAGGATTTCATACCTGTAGGTGAGATCGGAGAGCGGTACGGGAAGCTTCACGATTTTCTCAAAATTATCCTGCAGCCATTCATCGATGTTCGAAGCATCGCCGGTAATTTCGGTGCGGACAGTTTTCACATTATTCTCCTGTAGAGCGGCTACCGCATATCGGGCAGTTATCCCATGCCTTTCCATTTCGTCTCTGACCGTCTTCACCGCTGAGGCCGACCGGCTTTCATCGACGGTACAGGTGAAATACCCTGACGCTTCAAAAGAGGAATTGATTCTATCAAAAGTTCCGCCCCGAATGTCCATCTGTGCCGCACGCAGGATTCCGTCGGATATGTCAAGACCGACAACGGACGTGACTCCCGCGAGCTTCAGAAGATTTATATGTCCCGGATTCCATAGAGTCATTCATTTCCTCCGGGATTCGGCACATCGATGTTTTG
Organism: Candidatus Kryptoniota bacterium; assembly: GCA_046706365.1. Taxonomy (GTDB): domain Bacteria; phylum Bacteroidota; class Ignavibacteria; order Kryptoniales; family JAKASW01; genus JAKASW01. The sequence goes on from JBJKPN010000110.1 coordinate 7,368, forward strand.
AAAGGCTTCACCGTAAGATATATGAGGAGTTACATATATGATGAGTTCGCTCTTGTGTTTGGTCTTCGATGTGGATGAGAAGAGACTTCCGAGGAGGGGTATGTCGCCGAGGATCGGGACCTGTGTCCGATCTTCCTTTTCAGTTTCCTGTATAAGTCCGCCCAGGACGATCGTCTCCCCCTCGCGCATTATAACCGTCGAGCTCATCGAGCGCTGGTTTATCGTCGGTGGAATTTCAGGAGAGAACTGACCCACCGGCGCTTTGAAGTCGGGCTTCAAATCAACCGTGATCAGTCCGTCCGACCCAACGTATGGAACGATATCGAGCTTCGTGTCGGCCTGAATCGTCTGGAACTGGTCGTTTTCCTGAAATAGAGTCTGAAGCTGGTTCACATATGGAACCGTAGACTTCAATATGAAGTACTGGGTCGTTCCGATGCTGAGGCTTGCCGGTGTGCCGTTGATCGTGGCGAGAAGAGGCCTCGATCTGACGTTGGCCAGTCCCTTCTGCTCCATCGCCTGCAGATTCAGATAGAAGTTATCGGGGAGCCGTCCCAGGTTGGCCACGCCTAACTCCTTCCCGATTATGTCGAGCTGCCGGTTCGCGACCTGCGATCCCATGAAAAGATTTATCCCGGGAAGGATCCCCTCGCCCGGCGGTGCGCTTGTATCTGCAGGACTTCTCAGCCCCGCTTTCACCCCGAAGTCCTTTTGATTCGAGAGATCGTAGTCGACCACAATTGCCTCTATCAGCACCTGTACCACCGGCCTGTCGACCTGTTTTATGAATTCCTCCAGTTGAGCCTGCACGTCGTTGGATGCCACGACGATTATCCCGTTCTGTTCCCTCACGACTTTGACCGTTGCCTGCTCGATCACGGACTTCGGAAGCAGCTCGTTCAGCTTCTCGGCGCGGAGATATTTCAGCCTGAACAGCCTGCTTGCGAGAAGCGACTTGTTCGTCTTCTCACCGATGAAATAGACCCCTTCGCTCTTCTTGTATGCGTAGTTGGTGTTGCGAAGCACAATGTCGAGCATCCTATCGAGTGTAATATTCGAAGCCCTGACTGATACCACACCTGTTACCTGCCCGTAGAAAACCTCGTCGGCGTTGACTTGTCTGAGGGCGTCCGAAATCAGGCGCCCCAGGGGAGCATTCATAACGTCGAGGGTCACCAATGAATCCCTTACACTCACCCAATATGCACCCGACTGCGATGAAGGAGCATTCTGTCCCTGCGGTCCGATGAAATTGTCGAGTCTCGAGACCACATAAACGTCGTTCTTTTTCTGTACGGCAAAACCGTTGTTGTTCATCAATTGAACGAAGCCGATATCGAAGTCGATATCGATGAGTCTTCCGGTTACGTTACCAGTGGTCCCGATTGAAACAAGGATATTTTTACCTGTCTTCTCCTGTATGCCGCTTATTATCAGTGCAACGTCTTCGCCCTTCGTTTCCATCGAGATCTTCCCTCTTTCGTAGTGGATTTCAGGAGGCCTCTGTATTTCCTTAACGACCACCGGAGGGGGGACGGGAGAAATCCTGTAGATTCCTCCCTCGACTGCTAGTCTCAGACCATTTTGTTCACAAAGAAATCTTATCGCCTGGTGAAGCGGGACCCTGGAGAGCGATATTGTAACTCTCCTGTCGATGCTGTTCTCGACGAATATATTGAGGCCGTGTTCGCGACCGAGCGCGCGGAAGACATCGCGTATGTCCGCATCTTTGAAATTCATCGAAGTGGTATCATAAGCCGCGGCCGGCAAAGGCGGCGGGCTTTCGGCAACATGCATTATGGACGAACTGTCCGGCGGCGGGATATTTGTCCGAAGTGTGTCCGGGTTCCTAAGCGAATCTGTTCTCTCTGCCGAGTCGGCCATGGAGCGGCCAGGCCGCGGGGCGATTTGATTTCCGAGGTCATGAACCTGGGGAAGCGATATCCTTGCAGTGTCCAAGGGCCGACTTGTCTTGCCCGGCAGGCCGATGCGCAAGAGTTCATTCGAATACAAGCCCGGGATTGCCGGCCTCCGATATCCTGCCGTACCCTCTGTTTGTGCATGCGTCATTTCGCCAATGCAGGTAAGAACAATGACAATGAAGATCAAGCGCATTGAACTCCTCTTCCGGCTTTATCCGGTAGTTTCCCGCACAACCTCATCCAGGCTTGTCTCACCGGCGCACGCTTTCTTCATGGCGGCGTCGCGAAGCGTGAGCATACCTTTTCGGCCGGCCGCATGACGGAGCTGCGCCGCAGTGGCACCTCGTGCAATCATCTCAGCCAGGTCTTCGTCCATTTCAAGGACTTCGAAAGCGGCGGTTCTTCCCCGGTAACCGAAATTGTCACACTCGCGACATCCCGTCGCGCCGAAGCAGGAAAAGGCCATGCTTTCGTCCAAACCTATCCCGGCGAGCAGTTCTTCAGAAGGGAGGACTTTTTGCCTGCAGCTGACGCAGAGTCTCCTCAGAAGCCGCTGGGCAAGAATCATTTTTACGGATGATGCGACGAGAAAAGGTTCCACGCCCATATCCGTCAGTCTCGTCACTGCTGAAGCTGCATCGTTGGTGTGCAAAGTCGAGAGGACGAGGTGCCCTGTCAGTGCCGCGCGAATCGCAATCTCCGCCGTCTCCGTATCGCGAATCTCGCCGATCATAATAATATCCGGATCCTGACGCAGTATGGAGCGGAGTGCGGCGGCAAACGTCACTCCGATTTCGGAGTGAACATGCGTCTGGTTAATTCCCGGGAGGTTGTATTCGATCGGGTCTTCGATAGTAGTGATGTTTACTTCGGGGCGGTTTATCTCGTTGAGCGCGGCATAGAGAGTGGTTGTCTTGCCGCTGCCGGTGGGGCCGGTCACGAGGATCATGCCGTAAGGAAGCCTGATTTTCTTCCTGAACAGGGCGAGATTCTCGTCCTCGAACCCGAGTTTGTTCAGGTCGAGCTGCAGCTGCGACTTGTCGAGTATCCTGAGAACGATCTTCTCGCCGAAGTCGGTCGCGAGCGAGGAAACCCGGATGTCGACCTTTCTTTCCCCGCTTTCAGCGCGGATTCTGCCGTCCTGCGGGCGACGCTTCTCAGCTATATCGAGATCGGCCATAATCTTGAGTCTCGATATCAGAGGCTTGGTCTGCTCGAGTGACGGGCGGACTACTTCGTGCAGCGCGCCGTCGATCCGGAAGCGGACCCGGGTGTTCTTTTCGTAAGGTTCGATGTGAATGTCGCTTGCCTTCATGCGGACTGCTTCACTTATGATTTTGTCGGCAAGCGCGACCGCGGATCCCGACGCGATATCCAGACCGAAAGAACTTTCCTGATCCGATGCCACTCGGCTCGTTGCAACGGATTTGCCGGCATCTTCCGCGTCCGGTAACGCAAGATCTACCGGAGACAGGTTATAATATTCCGAGATCAGTCCCGCTATTTCAGATTCATCGAGGACTTGTACGCGAATCTTCTTTCCCGTGATGAATGCGAGGTCGTTCAACGTGTCGCGGTCCGGCGCCGAGGGAAGACCGACGGTAAGCACGTTCCCTTCCAGGGAAAGCGGGAAGACATGCATACCCGCGGCCGCGCTCTTCGGGATAAGCGAGAGGAGGTCGGAATCAACGCTGATTTCATGTCTATTTGAGCCACCGCGCGAAGGTACCGCCGGTTTGCTCCCGAAACCTTCGGAAGGTTTCGGGCTTCCCTCTCCCGGTCTCACCGCAGCCACGTCAGCCATATGTTAAGCGCTGCCTGCACATGTTCGTGGAAGAACAACGCCAGCCCTGCAGAGGCCGCCAGGAAAGTCCCGAAGGGAAGCTTTGTGTCCGACGGTTTCTTCATGACATAAATCATAAAAAGTCCGTAGAGCGCACCGACCACGGCGGAGACCCAGAGTACGGCGATGAACATTTCCCAACCGACATACAGTCCGATGACGCCGGCAAGTTTCACGTCGCCGAACCCCATTACCTGCTTCCCGTAAACAAGATTACCGGCAACGAAGAGAAGGCACATAACTGCAAATGAGATGAGGCAGGAGACGATACCCGGGACGGTACACAGCGGCAGACGGGCGAGTGCGCCGGGGACCGCTCCGCTGCCGGGATTGTCGGCCGCCCCCAGAGCTATCCCGGCGAGAAGGGCAACGAGTACGACCTGGTTTGGAATCATGAGAGTCTGCCAGTCCGTGAACGCCACGACGAGCATCGCCAGCAGGAATAGTACGGAAGCGGCCGCGGCAAGTGAGACTCCATATTCCCGGAAAGCGGTGAGGGTGACGAAGGCGGATAACAATTCCACCAGCGGATATTGCAGTGAAACTCCGGCTCCGCAATGCCTGCACTTTCCTCCGGCGATGATATAGCTGAACACCGGAACCAGTTCGAACCAGCGCAGCCTGGCCCTGCAATCAGGACAGAAGGAGCGCACCGATACGATATTCAGTCCTCTTGGCAGGCGATATATGCAGACATTGCAGAAGCTGCCGAGTGACGAGCCGAGAGCGAAGAGCAGGATGAATTCCATTTAACTTCCTTCAGCGGATCGGAGATCAGAAGTCAGAGGTCGGGTTCCAGCCGGGAGAGGCACATTGTCAAAGTTTGCCGGCGGTCAGTTCGCAGCCCGCAGCCGATGGCAGACAGCTCACAGTTGACAGGTCATAGCCGACAGGTACCTGTTAGTCAGGGACTTTTTCAGCGATTGCGCCGGTCTGGTCGGCGACCCAGACGTTCAGCGTGCCGTTGTTATTGAAGTCGACGACGGCGGTGGCCTGAGCCGCGAAGCTCTTTTCATCCGCGCTGAGTATTTCGATTCTGTACCTTGCCTGTCCGCCGTCAGTGATAAGCAATTCCTGTTCGAAGCCGATATCGATGAGAGAGGCGGAATAGACGTCATGCTCATACTTGTAGCTTTTCTCGAGCGTGTACACCTGTTTGAGCATGAGTTTCGCCTCGGTGGTTTTGGCTTTCGTGACGAGCGGCATCAGTCTCGGCAGGGCAAGGAGCGTGAGCACACCGATGATGACGAGCACGACCATCAGCTCGGTCATCGAGAAGCCGGCCTTTGCATCCGCAAACTTCCTGAGTGTTTTCATGATTAAGACACCTCGCATATGCGTACCTGTCCACAGGACATTTTGGAGGACCGTATCCTCCCGACGTCGGTGGAATTGTAGCGGCGGATGCAGGACAGCGCAATACCGGGTTTTCGGTATTTGCCGGAAGGGCGAATAAGAAGAGATCTACCGGCGGAGAGGGCTGGTGGATGTCCATATAACGGTATTACACGCGGGGGGCTTTGGGGAGTGAGGATGAAATACGAGGACGAGAAATGCCAACGCGGGGACAACTACGGGGTGGGCATGCGTGGAAATCAGTTCGGGCGGTGCATCTCCAGGTTTAAGGAGCTTTGCCCCGTGGCAAGACAAGACGACAGCATTGGCAGCATTAAGAGCACCAGAATTCCCATGCCCACTTGTTCCTTTCTGCTTACTGAAGGCATATGCTGCATCCTTCCCCAGAGACACAAATTGTCTATTGCATCTTGCTCACTGTTCCATTGACTTAGTGTCGGTGTGAATTCTTACAGCTCCACCATCCCATAGTAACTTTACTGTAGAGTTCCATATATTCCTCCTGATTAGAATGCCAGAGTCAATTGATGCCAGCCAGCCAGTCCGCATCACAAACATGGTATCGTGATCAGTCACAATTCGAGACTCTACCGTAAAATCTCTTCCGGAAATAGCATCATGGTACAGAGAGTCAGCTATCACGAGAGCCTCTTCCCGGATATGCCCATCAGAGCAGGAAAATACGAACAGCCCTGTCTGCGCTATTGTACGGGATCCAACTCCCTCCCCCATCCTATATTTCAGGCAAACAAGATTAACCTTTGACAGCCTCCAAAGGAAAAGGGATTCTGGAGATGCGCCGGAAAGGCTATAGGGATCCAGGGACACCGAGTCCTCCAACTTTCCATCGGACACCAGGAACAATGAATACCATCTTGATTGGTCACGAAATCTCTCTTCATCATCCACGACACACATCAGACTTCCATCATAGGAGACCTGATTCGTTACATATGAGAAAATGGGAGGGACTTTCCCTTCATTCCTTGAGGTGCCATTCACGCAAGAAGCTACCAAAACCGGAAGCAGAAAGATTGAAAGGGTCGGTTTGTAGGGCTTTCGCATCGTCACTCTATATCCTCTCTGGTCATTTGTCGTATGGTTTCAACCTTTCCCAGAAAATGAAGTTACCTGAATCGTATGGAAAATGCAGCGCGGCCTCACGACCCTTATCCCCCCACTTTGGATACGGGTATGCCTGAGTTGGCGAAAAGAAATGGGTCACATCATGACCTACTGGATATAAGGGGGCGTCGGGAAGGCTCTTGAGTATCATGGCGTCGAAGGCGACGTTGTACGCTTTTACCAATGAATTCTTGTTGGCGGGGGACACGTTTTCGAGAGTCATCCCTGCAGTTCTCGCCAAATTGGCTGACTGATCGGCCTTATAGACCTCTTCACTGATGGACTTTCCTGATTTGTCACTTCGATTGATGAAAGCAAAGGCAACGGCGATCCCGGCTCCCCAGTTGGCGCCACTAGTTTCGTTGCTGATCAAACGAGCCAATGCCACGATGTCTTTATTCAATCCGAGTTTGAGTGTGGAAGATTCCTTCTTGATATCCCCAGACGACTGGCTGTCAATTCGTTTCATCGTTTCACTCGTCACGAGGTACGCATTAGGATCGTTATCTTCCACGTGCTTGTGACCACCGCCTCGGTCGTAGAAATCACTTAAGTCCATCCCCTTTGGGTCACAGAATCTTAGGGGGTTGCCACATGTATAAACGTATGCACTCCATCCCGCATACTTCTCCGCCATCGGATCCACGCTCATCCACCTCGCTATCCGCGAATCGTAGTACCTTGCACCAAAGTAGTCGTACTGCGACTCTACGTCCCGCTCTTTGCCCGTAAACTTGTCCCTCGGATCTGTGTCCCCGTAGACGCCGTTCCTGTCGTCCATGAGCAGCCCGTACGGATAGTAATCATTGCAACCTATCACATTCCTATATTGAAGTGACATCAACGGCACTAACAATTATGATGGCCGCTATCTAAATCTTAACGTTATTTCCGACTTCAGAAGTACCAATCATTAAAATCTCTCGGCTCGACGACTTTCATTCTGCCGATATTATCATTATACCATTTTTCCCATTTCATAATGATCTTTTCCTGGGTGTCTATTGGAGCAATATAGATTACGTCGTGAGCCATCCTTACAGCAAAGAACGACAACTGATCACCCCTGACTCTCAGCAATTGGGACCTGACACTATCGTCCTTTCGAAAGACATGTTTTGTCGCTGCCGTGAAATCCAGTCCGGTCAGATACCTCAATGCCCTGATGCACCAAATCACATGAAGATCTTTAGGATACTTAGAGAACTCCTCGGGGAAGATTTTTGTGATTCCCTTTATAGGGGCAAGTTGAGCAATCAACAACTTAACTGATGAATCTGGTGAAGCTTTTTCTAAAATGGCGAGTTTATCATAAATCTTAGCGCTGTCATTCATACCCAATGTCTTGACTATAGTCGTCACCCGCGTTTGCCCCGAGGTTATTCGAGGCATAGCCAAATAAATCATTAAAACTGCAATGCTATAAATTAATAATCTTGTCATTTCTTCTTATCCTTTCTCTCAACCTCTTCATATATAATAACATAAGTTTTGTCACCCTTCGGAACATCCCCCCCGCCAACATTAATAAACGGACCTAGTCTATCATACTCCTTGAGCTTTTCCATGTTCCATCCGCTCGGTATCTGACTACCCTTTCCCTCCTGAATTATAAAGTAATTCTTAACCCCTTTCGGCAGATCTGTCTTACCTGCTTCTTCTCCCGCTTTCTTGGAATCTGCCCATTGTTTTTGAGATGCTTCAGATTTGTCAGGATCCCCTCGATACACATTAGGATTTCTTTCACTGATATCTGCAATATCAACTCTAGCCTTATGTAACTGCACCGCCGATTTGGGGTCGTCTATTTTCTTCCCTTTACTATCCATTGTTTTTTGAGGTCTTAAACCGGAAGTCTCCCCATAAGCAGTCCTTGCCCTATCGAGATCGGTAGTGGACTTATGTTTGTCTTTGTCATCTGGATCCATCCCGTCCATATCGATAAACCTTATTGGATCATTTGCTGCAAAAACATAAGGACTCAAACTAGAATAGAAGTCACCGTGTGGATCCACGCTCATCCATCTCCCTATCCGAGAATCGTAGTACCTTGCTCCAAAGTAGTCGTATTGCGTCTCTACGTCCCGCTCTTTGCTCGTGAACTTATATCTCGGGTCGGTGTCACCATAGACACCATTCCTGTCGTCCATCAGCAGCCCGTACGGATAATAGTCGTTCCAGCTCTGACGCACTCCCGATGCGTCCACCGTCATCCGAACGCTCCCCAGATGATCCTTCAGATAGTAGTACCTCGTCAGCATCGTCCCGTTGCGTATCACCTTCCCAATGTTGTCATTTCCCAAAAGATTGTACGTGGTCGTCGGCAGGTTGGACTGGGTTATCGCCTCGGTGTTCCCATCTAAGCCGTTTACGTAATAGGTGTACACAACGCCGTCATATTTCCTGAACCGGTTACCATTGACATCGTAAGAGTACTGGATTTGGTTGTTGTTGCCACCTGTGCGGTATACTGTCACCGGAAGGTTGTTGATATCGTAGACCATGAATGCTATGCCGTTTTCAAGGTCCTGGAGCATATTACCGTTGTTATCATACGCATAGTTGTTGGGCTGCTGGTCGTCAATATCTGAAGTGTACATATCTGAAGCCACCGCATCGGTGACGTAGGCAAGCTTGTTCGTCCCGTCCTGGTAGTGGTATGACAGCTGATCCATCGGACCTGTATCTGTACCCTGCGGTGAACTGGCGATTCGCGCGCGGAATGTGCTCCCTGTACTGGCATGAAATCCCGACTGCAGCGTTATTCTGCCTGAGGCTTCAAATGTGTCGTTGCTCCCGGCAGGGACCACGTAGGATGCCGATGCGACTATCGCGACCGCTCCATAATGGAGATTCAGGTTGCCTGGCCGGCTTAAAAGTGTCAAGAGAGGTACAAGAACTGCGGCGTTACTTGGATAGCGGGTTAGGTCAACAATGTTTCCGTCGGGATCATAAGAGATGCCGTTCTCACCAAATCTCGTCGTTGCATTCCAGGTACCGTTCACGTAATACCCAAAGTCCGCTCCCAGCAGCCGATTCGCACCATCATAGGAGTATGTGTAGCCTACCAACGCTGTCGCTCCGGCCGATCCCTGGAACGGCACATCAGACATATTGTACATCTGCCAGCTGATGTTGCCGTTGTACTGGGGAGCCGAATTCAGATAGTGACCCACGTGTTCGATATTGTCATACCCAATGACTTCGCCAAACTTATCCGACGGGAGCTGCGTCTCTCCGGTAAGGTTCTGATTATTTATTGAAACAAGCCAATCCCGCGAATTGTAGGCGTAGTCGACTCCCTGAGCATTTCCGAGCCTCAGCCGGCTTACTCTTCCGCTGGCTGTGTATGCATACTCGGCATCCGGAACTCTGCTGTTGAGATCGGAACCGCTATAAACCCTGGCTAAGCGCCCCACCTGGTCGTATTCGTACCAAGTGAAGTAGTTATTGGCGGGATTATTCAAGTCCTGGTAGGACTTCTTGGTCACATTGCCCTGGAAGTCGTAATCATAAAGGATCTTTTTGCCCGGTTCCTTTTGCACGATCCACTCCACTCTGCCGTTCTCATCATAGGAATAAAATGTCGTAAGTGCAACACTGCCCAGTCTGTGCGAGACCGATGTCGAAAGTCGGCCGAGCAAATTCCGCTGACCATGGGCTAGAGCGTCATTGCTTGGGCTGTCATAGAAAAAGATCCTGCTGGGAATGACGCTGTTAATCGGGAAATCGACATCGTACGCTTTTGCTTGCGTGAAATTCCCTATTGAGGTCGACTGGTATTCGCCAGTTTCGATCAAACGGCTTAATCCATCGTATTTATTATAGACAAGCTCAAACCCGTTTGTACAGATGATCGAATACTGGACAGTAGTCCCGTTCGGAGAGACAGAATATGTGTACGTCCCCTTCGGCAGGATGAAGGTGTTCGTGGTTGAACTACTTGTTGTTACTTTCGCAACGGATACGCCGTTGGCATTTATGCTCACCGATGCTGTGCCCGATCCTGACAATA
>JBJKPN010000111.1:0-7504 GCA_046706365.1 Candidatus Kryptoniota bacterium
GTCAGGTCGTCGTCGAGACTCGGGTCCTGGAATACTATGCCCAGCGACTTTCTGACTCCGTCCCTGTCGTGAGCAGGGTCATGACCGTTGAGTGCTATTTTGCCGGACGTCGGACGCAGCAATGTCGTCAGCATCTTGATCGTCGTGGATTTGCCCGCGCCGTTCGGACCGAGGAAGGCGAAGATCTCACCCTTCGCCACTTCGAACGAAATCCCGTCGACCGCGGTGAAGTCGCCGAACTTCTTCACGAGATTTGAAACAGTGATTATGTTTGTGTGATTGCTTTCGTAACTCAAGTAAAGTTCCTTTCGATACTCAAAATCAGCCGGAATTGATTTGACAATGGATCAATGTGGGATGCGTTAACGCCGCGTGCGCGGATAACTGTTATGACAGTCGTCCTGGCTCGTCCGTTTTCCGACTACTGATCTCGGATTTCCTGTCTCTTTCTTATCAATCAACCATCAAGGGTTCTATCAGGAATAGCTCCGGCATTCCATTCGGTCATTCTCCTCTCAACGCGCCGACGATGTTCAGTCTGGCCGCCCTGGCAGACGGCAAAAATCCGCCGACGAATCCCATAACGATTGCAAATATTATAGACGCCTGGACCGTAGATCCGTTCATGGCAAATGAAAAAGTCAGATCCGAAAAACTCGTGTAATTCAAAGTCGTGATCGATATGAATTGCAGGAATGAGGAGAGTATGATGCCGATTGCTCCTCCGGTGAGCGATATCAGGATCGCCTCGAGCAAAAATACCGTGAGGACGCTTCTCCTTCCGAAACCGAGCGCGCGCAGCGTGCCGATTTCTACCGTGCGGTTTGCAACCTCAGCGTACATGGTTATCATCGCTCCTATTGCAGCGCCGATGCTGAATATGACGGTCACAAAAATCCCGAGCACTTTGATGAATGTCGTGAGTCCTTGTTCCTGTTCGGCGAAATATTCAGGTTCGGGTGTGGCCTCGAATTCGCTCAATCGTTTGTCCATTTGAAATTGTTCATTGAACTTCTGGAAATCGGAAGCATTGTCCAATTTCAGTGTAATCGAAGAGACATAATTGCCGCGGTGAAAAGCATCCTGCACCTGGCGATAATCGGCCCAAATTTCGGAGTCGAAAGCGTTGCCGTGTGAGTCGAAGATGCCCACGACTCTCCAGTGATTCCCGGCCAACTTAATCGAGCCGCCTAATTGCGCCTGCGGATATCTCTTGGCCACGGCCTTTCCGACTATCACTTCGCGAAGCGACGGGTTGAACATTTGTCCCTGAACGATGTCCACTTTTGGGTGCAGCTTGAATATCGTGTTAGCGTTCACTCCCCGCACGGTTACGTTGTTCAGCGCCCCGTCGGGCGTAGTGAGATTGATAACCACGACAGGCTGGTCCGAAATGATCGGGGAGCCGGAAGAGTCAACAGCTATGTAGGGAAGTGCTGCGACTACATCCTGGATTCCTCCGCCGATGATGCTCGATATTTCTCCGTTCGCACCTTTCCTGGTAACTACGACATTGTCGCGCGAGCCGGTCGACACGAGAGTCTTCCTTACTCCGTTTGCAAGCATGAGTACGGCAGAGAAGACGAAGATCACAAGAGTTATTCCTGCGATGGTAATAATGGTGGAGATTTTTCTGTTTTTGAAATTCTTTACCATGTATTTGAACGGGACTTTCACGGCTTTAACTCCTCACCAAAGTTTCAAATTCGCCTGATGGAACGCGCAATGCGCAGGGAGCAGAGAAGTGCTCATAAGACGTTGTGATGCATTACGTTCCATGCGCTTCACCCGATAAATCTGACTCCGTCGGCAATCCTTGTATTCATAGTGCGCTGTATCGGGAAGACGGCCGCCGCAAGTCCGACAAAGACAACTGCGGCACATGCCGTTATGAGAGTGATCGATTGTACGGAAAGTTCCGCACCCAGGAAGCTCGCGAAACTTGCGAACGAATTTACGACGGGGTAGGTCAGAAATATTCCGAGAATTCCGCCGATTAGCGACACAAGGAGCGATTCGCCGAGTATCATCCCTGCCAGGTGCCGTCCTGAAAATCCGATCGCCTTGAGGACTGCGTATTCTCTCGTTCGCTCTCTCGCCGACATTATCATCGTGTTCGCGAGGACGAGCATTATGATCCCCACGATGACGAACGACACATAGTTCATTGCGGAGATAATCGCGCCGGCCGAGGCAAGGAATCCCTGCTGAAACTGTCTTTCCGACTCCGTCTTGGTCTCAGCCGGAGAATTCGCAAAAAGGGCATCGATCTTCCTGCTTATTTCGCCTGAGTTCCCCCCGTTGTCGATCCGCTCGACGTACCAGCCTACTTCATCTGACCGGCCGGGGAAAGTCTGCTTTACCTGCTCGTTCAGGTAATTCCAGTTGATGAACATCGACAGGGCATCAGTGCTCTTGAACTCCGGCTTGTAAATTCCGGCCACCACGAATTCCCATCGGCCGGGATATATGTCGCCAATGATTGTTATGATATCTCCGACCTTGAAATTGTACCTTTGTGCCAGCGCGCTTCCGACGATGCACACGTTTGGCTGGTTCTGGAATTCAGCAAGGGTCTTCTTGTCGATCTCGTATTCCGGATACACCGAGAAAAAAGTGTTCGGATCGACGGCGTATCGTGCGAAGAAATGGCTCTGGTCGATGTATGTGCCGCCGAACCAATTCATATAAGTTACTTGTTTGACTCCGGGCACTTGCTTGATCTGATTGAAATACGAAAGCGGGAGCGGGTTTATGAATGTCACCGCATCTCGCGTAACCAGTCTGTCCGCCGATGATGCCTCCACGCCGGAACCGAAGGCTGTGACTACCGTGCGCAGCAGGCCGAACGCCATCACTGCGACACCGATCCCCAATATTGTCAGAAATGTGCGCAGCTTGTGCCTGAAGATATTCTTGAAGATCAGCTTTAGTACTTTCATTTTCTCATTCTCCCGTCAGGCTGCTTCGGTGTTTGCCGGGAGAAGATCGCCTTTTTCAAGATGACGCATCACTTTGGCCTTCGAGGCAGTGTGGACGTCGTGCGTCACCATAACGATGGTCTTCCTGAATTCGTAGTTCAGTCTCTGCATCAATGTCATAATCTCTTCGGCGGAATTACGGTCCAGGTCCCCGGTCGGCTCGTCGGCGATGAGCATGAGCGGATCGGTAACGATGGCCCTGGCGATCGCGACGCGCTGCTCCTGTCCCCCGGACAACTGTTTCGGATAGTATTTCAACCTGTCGGAAAGACCGACTATCGTCAAAGCCGCCTCGACGTGCTCTTTTCTCTCCGACCTGGAAAGTTTCGTCAATAGCAGCGGGAGCTCCACATTCTCATAGGCGGTGAGAACGGGAATCAGATTGTAGAACTGGAAAACAAAGCCGATGTTGGTCGACCTCCATTTGGCAAGCGCCGATTCGCTGAGGCGCGTTATATCCGTCCCTCCGACCTTGATCTCGCCGGACGTCGGTTTGTCGATACCCGCTATCATATTCAGCAGTGTTGTCTTGCCCGAGCCGGACGGACCCATCAGAGCGAGAAACTCACCTTCCTGAACGGCCAGATTTATGCCGCTCAGCACCGGGGTCTCGATGCTGTCTCGTCTATAGACTTTCGATACATCTCTTATCTCAATGAGGTCTTGCATCATTTCTCCTTCTTAAGATTCAGCTTCCGGAATCTGTCATTATCAAAACGGCCCGGAGACCATCCCGTCTTCCAAATAATGTCGAGCGATTTGTCAAGTAATTAATACGTGTTCCCTCGTTACCGCGGCAGCTATTATTTCTCCACACTGACTTTCACACCGTCTTTGACCTGCGCCGAAGGAGAGTCAATCACATCCTCTCCGTCTGAAAGTCCGCTCTTCACTTCAATGTAGCTGCCGAAAGACGTGCCGAGAGACACCGGAGTTCTGACCGCTTTCCCGTCCACGATCCTGAAGACATGCGTACGCCCGCTGCTCCCCACAACTGCCGTGGCAGGGATGACCAGGACCGGCGAGCCGGATGTGGCGCTCATCTTTTTCTCGTTGCGGAGAAAAAGTACCTTCGCACTCATCTCGGGGAGCACGCGGCTGTCGTATTTCCTGAACTTCACTTTGACGGTAATCGTCCCTTTGGAACGGTCTGCAGTCGGAATGATTTTGGATACGTATCCCTGGTATCTTACATCCGGGTACGCATCAAGTGTTATGATACAGGGCTGTCCCGGAGTAATTTTCTCGATGTTCGATTCGGAGACATCGGGTTCGACTTCGAGTGAGCTCATGTCGGCTATTGTGACGACTGTGCCTCTCGCGTTGATACTGCCGGCCATTGGGGCGACAATCTCGCCGACGTCAGCGTTCTTAGTAAGCACCGTACCGTCAAACGGAGCGCGGACGTATGTGTTCTCGATCGCCACCTGCGCCGCCTGTACGTTTGCCTTCGCCACGTCCACGGAGGCCTTCCCTCTGAGATACTGCGCTTTGGCGTTTTCGAGCGCCAGCTCGGTAATGGAACCCGATTTGATTAATTCCTCATCCCGCCCGTATGTCCAGGTCACGTCCGACAAGTTTGCCTCATTCAGCTCAAGGTTCGCCTTCGCCTCGGCAAGCTGGGCCTTAACGTCGTTGTCTTCCAGCCTGGCTATCACCTCGCCCTTCGTGACCTTGTCTCCCTCCGTCACTCCGAGGTACACGAGACGGCCCGTGGCTTTCGAGGCGACGGCCGCTTTTCTCTCCGCCACGACGTATCCGGACGCTGTTAGGAGGGCCTCTGACTGGGCGGGGGATTGATATGATGCAGTAGCGGCTTTGACATTTACAGTCGAATCGCCTGCAGCGATCAGGACCGCAAATCCGACCGCTGCCAGGATAACCAACGGCACAAGTGCGGCCATCATTTTCCTGCGCGACCGGTTCGGTCCCGGGCCCGCAGACCGTTTCGATCCGTCTATTCTCAAAGATGATAAATCGGCATCTTTAGTATTCACTTAGTCCTCGCATGATTTTTCAAAGAGTCAGTCCGATAATTCTTCGCAGAGAAACCCGTGCCTGACAACCTCATCAACAACTGTCCGGATGGGAACGTTCTCACACCCAACCCGGAGAACCCGGTCGCAATCCTCCAGGTCTATCGTGCAGAACTGTATCCCCGGGCTTCTGCGAAGATCGCGGCTCACGCTGATGAACTCCGACCGGTTCGTTATGTTCGTGCGGAAAATGTAAATGTCTGCGACTTGCGTGGCTCGATTTATGCTGTTCCTCATGCTATCCATATATTCCTCCTGCGAGCAGCTTTGTTGGACTTGGTGTTTGTTATTTTCATCTCCTTGGGTCATGCCGTGCGGGAAAAAGCGGGCATACCGGCACAGGCACAATAAGTAAGACGATTAGCGCCGCCGTTTTATTGTTTCTTCCATTCATGACGGCTGTCTGTCTCCCTGAGCCGACTGGCCAAGGAACTGCTCTATACTCCTGATGTACGTTTCGAAAGCCTTGCGCCCTTTGGCTGTCAGCTTCGACCGGGTGACCGGCTTTCGCTGAACAAAACTCTTGACAGTCGAAACATATCCGGCGTCTTCCAGCTTCCGGAGTTGGATACTGAGATTGCCGTCGGTCGTTTTCACAGTATCGCGCAGGAAGGTGAAGTCGGCTTCCTCGACACTGATGAGAGTCGCCATGATAGCCAGCCTTACCCTGGAGTGGATTACCTCGTCCAGTTTCTGGTAATCGAGATCGTTCATGAGCGCGCGCTTTCCGTCTCTTTCTGCCACTTTTTGTATAACTTCACGCCTGGGGCTATCTGGAACACTATCATCATTCCGGCAAAGAGGAGTAGCGCGTAATCGCCGGGAAACAGCATGGTTACGATCCCGCCGGCCCACCATCCCGCGGCAGCGGCGACGAGGAGCCGCTCCTGGTGAATTGTAGCCGTAGCCAGAAGGCCTGCTCCGAGAATGAGGGACATGAGAGGGACTGCAGCCCAGGACGATGTAGCGCCCGTCGCTGGCCCGAGGAAACCTATGACCGTCATTATAAACCCTAATCCAAGCCAAACCGAGCCAAGGACTCTATTTATAAATGTCCGCGTCCGGGCACGTTTCGTTTCCCTCCAGGCACTCCACATGGATACCATCCAGCCGAGGCCGATTACAACTATCCAGATCCAAAGAGGGGGAAGCCGCAGGACGCCGTTGACAGATGCGTAAGTAAGAAGCATCCCCACAACTACAAGTATTCCCCAGCTCAGGAGGTGAATGCCGTTATCGACCACCACGCGGCGGCTGTCTTCAACGACCTTTCGCAGGTAAGCTATGTCTTCAACTATTCGTGTGTCGTTCATTGATGTGGCTCCTTAAAGTGCTTTATAACGTAAAGCAATTTAATTACCTGCGAGACTCTTGTCAAGAGTATATTGCAACTCCTTTGGAAAGGTTCCTCTCAAACGGGTTGAGAGTGTCACGCTGCCTTCTTCTACCACGCATTCCGCGAATCCCGTCCCCGCAGCCAGTGCGATCATTTCCGGCTTTGTGTAAGCTCCTTTGCGCAGGAAGTGCTTGAAGGTCAATTTCATAAAAAGCGCTTCGAGCCCTTTGACTTTCATCTGATCGGCGAGATTGTCGAGGTCATGGTTGGAAACGTTCCTTTTCATATCCACGATCAACGCTGTGCCTTCAGGTTTCAAGACTCTGCACATTTCGTCAAGAGCCTTCCCGGGCTCTTTGAAATTCTTGAATGCAAGAATGCAAACGATGAAGTCGAAAGCATTTTCCTGGAAAGGCATGTCGGACGCGTTTCCTTGCTGGAAGTCGATCTGAGCACCCGCCTCTTTCGCGTTTCTCTTAGAAATCTCCACGAGGTCGTTGCTCATGTCCATGCCGGTTATGTGATACTTTCCAAGTCCGGCGAGTTCTATTGAAAGGTAGCCGGCCCCGGGCGCGATCTCGGGTATTGAATCTTCTTCCTTCACATGCTTCGCCAATTCTCTTGCCTGTTCTCGCATTTCATCCATTCGATGTTCACGGGTCAGCCGGTCGTAATATTTCGCTTTCTCGCCTTCAATTCCCAAATCCTGAAAGCGTTTGAAGAACTTCATCACCGGTCGTTTTCTCCTGTCTTTCCGACGGGTTCATCCGTCGCTCCTCACAACATATAGTCGATTGAAAAGGCGGTAATTGGACATTCTTGCAAAACAGTTCAATGCTTTTTGGGATGAGGACCTAAAAGGGCTTATTCAACTCCGTCCCTATATCCGATGTTGCTGTCTTACTGAAATTCCGATTCGCTCGTACCATTGCATCACCTTCGTACTTGCCCCTTCACCTTCAGATTTTCTTCCGTTCTTTTACGGACGCGCTTCGGTTAACGCTCAGGGTTCCTTTGTATTCCACAAGGTCGATTTCGCAGCCGTTTTCGATTACCACGTTGTTGCCCCTAACCGCCCTGGCCCTCGTGCTCGCCAAACGGATGTCGTCCCCTTCGATTGTATTTACGGTAACCATGGCGTTTCCCCAGCT
>JBJKPN010000112.1:0-5145 GCA_046706365.1 Candidatus Kryptoniota bacterium
TTTGAAAGAAGACGTATTAGAACTGCCGGCGCGACGCACCAAAATGAGGACACCTTACCCAAGGAGGTTTTGTCATAATGAAGCTCGTAAAAATAACATTAGCCGCAATCCTCATGCTTGCGCTGAGCGCAAGTGCGCAGGAGACGCATCGATTAACACTCGACGAGGCGATCAACACAGCAGTAGCAAACAACCCTCTCGTCAAGGCGAAGGCGGCCGACGTCAAGGCAGCTGAGTCCAAGATTGAGCAGGCACGCTCGTATGAAGTTCCAACCGTCAGCCTGATGTCGCAGTACTTCTATGCAAATAATCTGCCTGGAATGTTTCTGCAGGGACCCAACCAAATTCCGGTGATGACTTCAAGCGGTCCTGTGTCGGGAGAATATGTCACAACCAGACCGATGGCACCTTTTGCCGATGAAAACAGGGATGTATTCACAACAGACATCAATCTTGTTTATCCACTTTACACAGGCGGGAAGATATCTAAAGCAAACGAAAACGCCGGCATACTGAAAGAGGTGGCAACGTCGGATCTTGATGAGCAGAAAGACCAGTTGGTTCTGAACGTGACAACAGCCTTCGACAACGTCCTTTTGCTGGAGCAAGTCATCGAGGTAAACAAGCAGGCACTGAGTCAGTTCGAGAAACATCTCGAGCTGGCGAAACAGGCATACGCAAACGGAGTGCGGTCTGAATTTGACGTCCTCACTTTCGAAAGCAAGGTGGACGAATTCAAGTCAAAGCTCGTCGATCTCGAAGGCAAGCTCGATCTTGCCGAGTCGGGGCTGAAATCGCTTCTTGCGTTACCGATAACCGAGAAAATAGAGTGCGTGGGAGAACTTCAGCTGCCGGATTCCACTATGATCGACAGCTCTGACATATACTCGTATGCGGTTTCTCATAACCGCCAGTTGAATAGCCTTCGGCTGAAGAAGGAGATGCTTGGAAATCTGAAAACAATAACCGCCGCCGGCATGAAGCCCACGATTTTCCTCTTCGGAAATTACCATGTCTACCACGGCATGGACTTCCCTCCTTACGATAATGCCTGGAGAAACGGACTCGCGGCCGGAATAGGCCTCTCCATGCCGATCTTTAACGGGAACCTGACAAAGGGCCAGGTAGACGAGGTCGACGCATCCAGAAATATTGTCGAAGATTATGAAGAAGGGTTGACAATCAAGCTTCGGTTCGACATTAAGAACGCATTGATCAACATCCAGAACCTGCGTGCCAGGTTGAGCGCCGAGGAAGTGCACCTCCAGGTTGCCAGTAAGGCCCATGAGATTGCCAAAGTAAGTTACCGGAACGGAATCATCACCGCGACCGAGCTTAACGATTCCGAGGTCCAGGTGGCGGCAGTGCGGACTTCCATACTCAATTACCAAAAGGGCATTCTTCTGGAATATGCGGAGCTGAATTATCTCGAAAGCAAGGGTGTCCAATGAGACCGAGTAATCACGACTCTGCGACCCATGATATCGCAACTCAACAACCAATAATAATTTCGGAGAACAATGTGAAGGCACACTATGACGTACTGGTAATCGGGGGAGGCCCCGGCGGAACCCCTGCCGCGATCGACCTGGCCACAAAAGGAAAGAAAGTCCTGCTCGTAGAAAAGAGCGGGAAACTCGGAGGGGCTTGCCTGTTCATCGGCTGCATCCCGTCCAAGATAATAAAGCACTCTGCCGATGAATATTACTTTGGGAAGGAGCGGCAATCTGGAGGAGCCCCGTCACACGAAGAGCGTGACAAATACTGGACAGAGATACGCAGCAACATGGAGCGGATTCTTGGCTCAAGATCCGGGGCAGCCTATAGTGGTATTCAGAAGCTCGAAACTCTTGTTTTGGTCGGCGGCACCGCACGCTTCATTTCAAATCACGAAGTTGAGATAATCAGAAGCGAGGGGGGTAGTCTCAGGGCCGAGTTCGATTCTGCTATTATAGCTCCGGGCGCGTCTTCAACGATACCGCCATTCAAAGGTAACGCGATCGGTGAGCTGCTCACGAGTGAAACGATATTCAGCCGTGATTCTTTGCCCGATTCCCTCGTGATCATAGGCGGCGGACCGATCGGCATCGAACTCGCTCAAATGTTTTCGAAGCTCGACGTGAAATGCACCGTCATCGAAGTAATGGACACGATTCTGAACGGTGTCGTCGAACCGGAGTTTGTCAGCGGAATAACGGCAAGACTCCGAGAACAAGGGATAGATATATTCACTTCATCGAAAGTCAGCGAAGTTACCCGTTCCGGCGCCAATTTCAGGGTTACATTCTCAGGGTCCGACGGAGCGACAAGGACAATCGCTTCCGAGAAGGTCCTGGTTTCTGCCGGCAAAAAGCCCAACCTGGATGAGCTGAACCTGGGTGCGACCGACATAGCGTACACGCCGAAAGGAATCGCCGTGAATGAGTTTTTAGAAACGAGCGTAAACGGGATCTATGCCACCGGTGATGTAATAAATGCCCCAAAGTTCGCTCACGCGGCGACTTACGAGGCACACATCGCAGCGGCCAACATCATAAAACGCAATTCTGAGAGACCGGATTTCACCAGGAATTCCTGGGTTCTATTTTCGGATCCGGAAATCGCATCAGTTGGGTTCACGGAAGCGGAGGCGAGAAGGAAAGGGAAGGACATAGCGACGGGAGTCTACGATTACAGGATAGATGCTGTCACGCAGATCAACGGCGATCCGTTCGGCTTCATGAAATTTGTTGTGGACCGCAATACTTCAGTAATCATCGGCGTCCATATTTTTGTGAAAGACGCGGGTTCTATAGTCGGCGAGGGGGCGCTCATAGTTTCCAAGGGTTTGACTCTCCATGATGTCGCCGGCGCGATTTATCCTCACCCTACTCTCTCCGAAGCATACGGCTTCCTTGCGAGAAAAATGCTGACGGGGGTGGGGACGAAAGGAGACTCTCGGCCCGAAATTCAAATAGTTGACCTGAATCTCGCTCGACCTTCCCGGCGGGAGACTACGGCAAGTACACGGGATTGAAAGGAATATTTCGGCATGTGGCGATCATGGTCGAACGCAATCCTTGGAATGTGGCTCATCTCGGCAGCATTTCTTCGTCTGGATCCTGCCCTCAGTATTTTGAATGATCTCATTGTGGGCGTCGTTGTCGTAATCAGCTCAATGACCATAATGAAAGATAGACAATGGCAGGGTTGGCTGGCTACGGTGTTCGGTACGTGGACGATAATTGCGGCTTTCGTCCCGTCGCTGACTGGCGGAATTGGCTATGTATACAACGATCTCATCTCGGGCCTTATTATCACGATTACCGGGTTTGCTTCAATGGTCCGGCGAAATGATGAGAGATTGGCATGAGACAAATGGAAACAAAGCAGCCCCGGACCTTTCGGCCGCTTTCGGGGCCAAAACACCAAGACAAATCAAACTCTGAAAGGAGATCAGAAAATGAATTCGGCAGCAATGATAACATGGATTTCGATCCTCACGGTCGGTGTGATATTACTCGGATGGATTGGTTCCGCTATCGAGGATAAGCAGCATCGAAAAGCGATAGATCATACTCACCATGCCTGAGGATTCGAATAGCATGAAGGGCTATCGAAGTGAATCAGGCAAAATTCTGAAGTCCCCCTTCACTCTGGCTCTGGGCGGTGGAGGCGCGCGCGGACTAGCCCACATCGGTGTCTTGAGAGCACTGGAGGACGAAGGTTCATTTCCCTCGCTCATCGTCGGCTCCAGCATGGGTGCAATCATAGGCGCCATGTACAGTCAGCTTCGCGACTCCTACCGCGTCGAAGAGCTTGTGAAGGAGCTGCTGCACAGGGATTGCTTTACCGATTTGCGATTAGACCTGATGCCTGAGAGCTCACAGCATGAGAGCCGCAGGCCAAGGAGGCACCTGGTGGATTATCTTAGACGCGGGATATACCTCTCCCGCGTTGCAAGGCGAGCCGGGGCAATCGACAATTCCATACTTATCCATTTTCTTTCACGTCTTTTTAAAAATGAAGATATCGAGAACACGCGAATTCCTTTTGCGGCTGTCGCGGTCAGTCTGGCAACCGGCGAAGATGTGATCATCGATCATGGGTCCGTCATTCATGCGGCAGCGGCGAGCTCAGCGATCCCGGGCGTAATTACTCCTGTCGAGATCAATGGGGAGCTCCTCATCGATGGAAGTGTACTGCAGGTGGTTCCCGTTGGGGCGGCCAAGAGTCTATCGCCATATCCGATCCTGGCCGTGGACGTTTCAAAAGATATCCTTCGGGAAGCACCACCGAAGACCGGTCTGGACGTGCTGATAAGAGCGGACCTGATAGCGAATCGCCGACTGAACCAGCGAGCTCTGACGGCGGCAGATATTGTGCTAAACCCGGAAGTCGGTCTGGCCGACTGGTCGGATTTCCACTCCATAGACACGCTCATCGCTGCCGGGAGAGACGCTGCCACCTCTTTTCTACGACAGTCCCCATCAAAACACACGCTTCTCCAGGTGGACACAAAATCTGTAAGAAGGCAGGTGGAGCGTCGTTTTGAAGATCTTCAGGCCGCGGACCGCCATCACGCTGGACGCGATACCGCTTATGCCTTACGAACTCCTTTCGGAACGTAGTCGAAGAATCTCTCAGTTATCCCATCAGAAGTCCATTCAGCACGAAGTGTCGTTTTTCAGTCAGCGCTTCTGAAGCCTACAAAAGCTAACCATTGAGCTCTCGTGCACTTTTCCATTTCAACGTCGCTTTGTCCTTACCTGCCCCAAAATGATGTACTGATTTGAAGTCTGCGGTCCTGCTCCTGATTTGGGAAATATCGATTTAGATAGGCTTAGAAACGCTTATTCGAGTCTTTAGGTTGACTGGCTTCGCGAGAAGAATAATAACCGCATCTCCACTCACAATATCTTGTCCTTCTCCTCAGCACTGAACGTTGCAGGGGCGTGCAGAGTTGCAGCCGCTTGACGAGCATCCCTCAGCGCCTGCTACGATCTGCCTTTGCGGATGACGACTGGTAACTTCGAGTTCCTCCGTCCTCACTTCAATTCCTGTGCGAGTTTCTTCCCGACATTTTCTGCCAACTTCTCCGGCGTCGTTCGGCCGCCGTGATAACTCATCATTCCAACAATCTCTCCGGCTTTGAAGACAGTCGCG
>JBJKPN010000113.1:0-7724 GCA_046706365.1 Candidatus Kryptoniota bacterium
AGTCAAGAAGATGATCTTGATGAAGTAACACCGTAACGGAACCTTCATTCGGCAGGAATTATTCGAGGCCCGGTTCCAGCGAGAAACCGGGCCTCGTGTTATTTCGGACGTGGTCCACATTGATCCACAAGTGCTGATATCTTGCTCAGGGTTTTCGCGGAGTGTGCCCCGGTTCCTGCTTCCAGCCGACCAAGCGTCGCTTCGTCCATCCGGAGCTTCTTTGCCAGATCTTTTCGCGTCATCCCATGAAGCAGCCTATATCGTTTAATCCTCTGCCCGACCGTGTCCGAAGGGAACAGGTCTTCCGGCACATATCCCAGGAAACGGATCAGGGCCGGGATTTTGGAGACAGAGACTGCATGCCGGTTCAGCTCCCACCCTACCACCGTCATTTCATCCACACCCATGGCCGCGGCCGCCTCGGATTGCGTCATACTTAGCTCCAGGCGCTTCTTTCTCAGGTGATCCCCCAAAGTTAGCCAGCCGCTTAGGAAACGCCCTTGGAAGGGGCTTTTTGAGCGAAATTCGAGGTGGCAGAATGGCAACGCAGGGATGTCCCTGCGGGAACTACGGCAATCCGAACGGGACCTGCTCGTGCACGCAGACGCAGATACAGAGGTACATGTCGAAGATCAGCGGCCCGCTGCTCGACAGGATAGACATACATGTTGAAGTCCCGGCTGTGAAATATGCGGAGCTTTCCAGCAAGAGGTTGGGCGAGGCTTCGACCGCTGTGAGGGCGAGGGTGGGGAAGGCGCGTGAAATACAGAGGGAAAGATTCAAAGGCCCTAAAGGACTCTTCAAGAACGCGGATATGCAGAGCAGGGAGATACGCGAGTTCTGCCAGGCGGACAAGCAGGGAGAAGAGCTGCTGAAGCAGGCGATAACAAAGCTCGGACTGAGTGCACGTGCATACGATCCGACTTTGTCGAGACCTCGACTTAAGTCGGGCAGGATACTGAAAGTTGCGAGAACTATAGCAGATCTTTCGGGTAACCAGGACATCATGCCGGAGCATATAGCGGAGGCGATACAGTACAGAAGCCTGGATAGACAGTTGTATCTAGAACTGTAGAGTCTGCGGGTAACATGACACAAAGAGATAAGGCCAAAGAGATGATGGTACTGTCGCCACATCAGACCCCGCAAAGAACTATGGTCCGTGGCGGAGACTTGGACGAATTTAGCGCTTGACTTATCCCGTGAGGGGGAGTAAGTTCGGGTTACGTTTGGCCATCTTTGCGTCTGTGCCAATTTTGGGTAAAGGCTTGAGTTGGGGTAAAGGGACAGCTCTCCGATGCAGCGGAGAGAGAAGCACGATATGCTGGAGTTCTGGCGGCCATTGAGCAGAAGTCAACGCTGCTAATAGAATTGATCGGAAATTGAAGTATGTGCGCAATGAAATCTAACGTGCCGATAGTGGTGTTGTTGGGGCTGGGATTCATGGGCTTTAGGAATGCGAAGGCTCAGGAATTCGGCGTGACTGGCGGACTTGACATTTCGAGTCTTACCGGCCGTGTCTACTCGTCTCCCACAGCAGGATTTGTAGCAGGTGGTTACATGCGCTACGAATTGTCGGGGAAATGGTCGCTTGAACCTGAGGTCCTTTTTTCCGAGAAAGGCGGTTATATGAGTGAAGAAAGTGCCGCAAACCTTCCTGTCACGGAACATCTATATGTTCCGACGACCGGTGTTCTCACGCTGGATTACGTTGAGGTTCCAGTGCTGCTTGACACGTCTCCTTTGAAGCTCCCATTTCTACCTGCGGACCTCGACCTCTTTGCTGGTCCAACGTTCGCAGTAAATGTAATATCAAGGCAAGAAATAAGAGAGTACTTCAACGATAGCTGGCACTCGATCAGCTCAAATAGCTCCAGCGGTATCCAATGGTTTAATTTCAACGTCGCAATCGGGGGAGGGCCGACCTTCAACTTGGGAACGACGAAATTGGGTATTGAGGTAAGGTATACATTCGGTCCATGGTCCGCGGTTACAGGCCCTCTATGGAATAACAACGTGTGGTCTATCATGGCCAGAATGAGCTTATGACTGATTGACGCTCGCCGTGCGGGATGAGAGCGATCACTCTTTTCCTCCCGCCACGCTGTACTTCGTTCGATTTCCCCAGACCCCAGGTTACTTACCCACGAGGCTTGTCGCGGGCGTACGGGGCGAAAGACGAGGAACCATTATTTACACTCAATGCGTTAGTTCTCATTATGGCAACATAACGCCAAACCGGTTACGACTCGCTGGCAAAATCGGATCGGGCATCCGGCGTATAATTCCGATGCACTGCGGAATTTGAGATTCACATTTAAGAACCATTAGGAGGTATTCCATGAAAATTCACTACTACCTGTTCTATGCAGCTGCCTTCAGCTTGCTCGTTCAGTCCGCTGCCCTATCGCAGATTTCTATCACCGCTTCCGATTTGTCCAGTACGTTCGCTGTCGGCACCTCGCGCTTCAGCTATTTGTCTTCGGACACGATGAAAATGAATGTAGGGACGGCTTCGAGTTCCTCGTCCCAAACCTGGACCGCTCCTGCCTTCACGACAACTGATACATTCAGATTGGATAACGTCCTTGCGTCGTCAACTCCATACATCTCCTATTTCCCGCGAGCGACCAGTGTCCAGTTCAACCAGAGTTATTCATACGGTTTAAGCGTCAAGTTATACCTGTATTACAGAGAGACGAGCGATTCTCTCGTGTCGATAGGCTCCGCCGAGCACGAGTCGGGCACAGTTGGCTCCATAGCTATCGACACGACATACATCACTAATTCACCCTCGTCTTACAGCCCGATCCCCATGCAGTTGGGAGAAGTCTATTCCGAGGTTCCGGACACTGTCGATGAAGGCGGGGGGGTAACGGATGTCCTGACAAGCCAGTCGGCAATTGACGCTTACGGTACATTGGTCCTGCCCGAAGGTTCGTTTGAAGCCTTGAGAGTCTCGAATGTCTACACCACTAATGCGTACTCCGGGGGCTATTTGACCAATACTTACAGGCTCTATGAGATCACATGGTACACGAAGCAGGGATATGATCTGAGCGTGGAAGTCGACTCCAGTTCGATGTCCGGGACGGTAAATGTACACGCTGTGACGATAACCTACACCGGCAAAACTCCGACAACAGCGGTCGTGTCACGGCCCGGTCAGCCCGTCACTTTCAGCCTCGGGCAGAATTATCCGAACCCGTTCAACCCGACGACCAACATCGAATATCGGACTGCGAATTTCGGATTTGTGACGTTGAAAGTCTATGATGTGTTGGGCCGGCTTGTGGCAACTCTGGTGGACGGTAATCAATCTGCGGGGGTACATTCAGTCCGGTTCAACGGCGATAATCTCCCCAGCGGTGTCTACTTCTACCGGCTTGCGTCTTCTGGTGTTGCGCAGGTGAAAAAGATGATCCTGATGAAATAATTCTGTAACCCAACATTCATTAAGAAGAATTTACCCGAGGCCCGGTTTTTAAGTAATCAGGCCTCGTTCATTTCTCCTTCACGGACTTTACCAGGATCGCGCGAGCAAACGCTCCGACATTGCCGGGACTTCGATTCAGCTCGGACAGGTTATCCGGTCCGACAAACGGCTCCGTGCGGAGGAAGCGCTGCTCCCGAGCACCGCGGTCGGTGGGCTCCGGACGCAGTATATAATCCTTTCGAACGCTTCCAGCCTGGAACTTCCTTCCCTCACTTGTTTCTTACATCAATCTGCGCCTGCCCCCCTTTTCCCGGATGCCACGATTTTTTCCTCATTTCCCTAAAGTTTCATCCCTCTATTCCGATAATAAAATTGCAGAATGCCGGAGTGCGGCTTGAGATAAATTCCCACCTTAGAGCAGTGTCAACCCACCGCGTCTGTCCAAATCTCTTCGAAATGACGTGAAGTGTCTGGCCAATGAATCTCAGATGTCATTTCATATAAATTGGGCCTCACGATTTCTCCACGGGGAGCCCAGCAACCGTTAACTCTAATAGGCAGGGATAAGCATGAACATTAATAAACGCGTACCATCCATTGCGAAAATACTTGGAACAGCATTCTTGTTCGCTGGGGCCGTTATATGGGTGGGTTTGCACATACACGACATGGCCGTGTCGGGCACGATAGATCCTAGTCGGCTAAGCAGCACTCTTTTCATATCAGGCGGGGTGCTCCTCATTCTCGTTTGCACAGCACTATTCTTCATATATATAAACCTTGTAAAGCCGGTAAGCGACCTCGTGAAGTTTACCACCCCCGGTGGGATTTACTTCCTCGGCTGGGGGCGGCAGAAGAAGGTCACCGGCAGTAGCGAAGTTGCACAATTGACGAAAAACCTCAACCTCATGTCGGCGCTCCTGGAAAAGAGCGTCGCTTACATGGACAGTGTCACCATTCCATATTACGGTGTTGATAAGGAGTTCACCCTGAAATACGTCAGCCCGACGGCGCTACGGCTGGTTGGAAAAAGAATTGAAGACGTTGTGGAGAAGACCAAATGCTACGACCTCTTCCACCTTCCAGAGTGCCGCACTGACAGGTGTCCGGTCGCCCGCGCCTGGAAGGAACAAAAGACAGTCACAGGTGAGTCCGATGTCCGGACCGATGGAGGGGCTTTCCCGGTCCTGTATAATGCGTCACCGATGAGAGACGGTGCGACGGGGGAAATCTCGCGCGGATTCGAAGTGCTTATCGACATTACGGGAATAAAGAAGCTCAGCGCCGAAATTGAAGAGGAAAAACACTACCTATCCCGCAAGGTCGACGAGATGCTCAACGTCATGGAGCATTTCGCATCGGGCGACCTGACCGTGTCTCTCCCTGCGGAGTCGGACGACGCAATTGGCAAGCTGTTCGACGGCTTCAACCGGTCTGTTAAGAATATCTCCGAAGTCATCCGGCGTCTCAACGAATCCATAGAAACCGCGGCGAGCGCGGCGACCCAGATAAGCAGCAGTACGGAAGAACTGGCAGCCGGGGTGCAGGAACAGGCGGCGCAGTCGGCGGAGGTCGCCACCGCTGTCGAGGAGATGACCAAGACCGTCCTCGAGAATTCGAACAACGCGCAGCAGACGGCGCAGACCGCGGGTGAGAACGGAAAGCTGGCCGAGGAAGGCGCCGACATAGTTACGCGGACTACCGAGAAGATGAGGAAAATATCGAGGGTGGTCGGCGATTCCGCCTCCACCGTAACCAAACTCGGGGAGTCGAGCAAGGAAATCGGTGAGATCATTTCGGTCATCGACGACATAGCTGATCAGACAAACCTTCTCGCCCTCAACGCTGCGATTGAAGCCGCCCGCGCCGGAGAACAGGGCAAGGGATTTGCAGTCGTCGCCGACGAAGTAAGAAAGCTCGCGGAGCGCACGACTCAGGCAACGAAGAAAATCGAAGAAATGATCAAAGCGATCCAGGGAGAAACTGAAGCGGCAGTATCTTCCATGAAGAGTGGTACAGCCGAAGTCGAAGACGGGATCGAACTTGCCGACAAAGCGAGAGAGGCGATGTCCGGGATCGTGGACCGGACCAGGCTCTCCGTTGATATGATAAACCAGATCGCCGCGGCCAGCGAAGAACAGTCCGCAACAAGCGAACAAATTTCCAGGAACACCGAAGCCATCTCTTCTGTCGCGTCGGAATCCGCGAACGGCGTTATGCAGATAGCTCAGGCGGCGGACAGCCTGAACAGGCTGACAGAGAATCTTAGAAATCTGGCATCGAGCTTCAAGATATCGGAGGCCGCCGCCCGTGAAAAGTCGCCGTCTTACTTCAGTAACTGACGGCCTTGACCGGATAGCTGGGCAGGGAGCCCCGCAATCGTCGAGGCTCCCGCTTGGCAACGTCTCTTCAGGCTGAAAGGCGACATTTCACTTCGTCACCGTGTCCCGGCACTCCCGCAGTATGGCCCGGATTCGCTCGACATGATGGAACAGGTGGTCGCCCTGCATCCCGATTACAAAGCCGACAGGAACTTTCTCGACTTTACCGTCCGGCGTGCGTACATCTACGCTGCGATTCCACGCATCCGGCACGCTTTCGAGGAGTTGAAGAATGTGCCCACGGCCGGCCTTGAGAAGAGAAAGCGATTCGCCGATTGACCGCAGGCTGTACGCCCACCGCTCGGCCCACGTGTCCTGTGTCAGCGACCAGTACCATCCCAGGGCAAACTCGGCCTCTTCACCTCCTATGGACATTTTAATACACAGCTTCCAGATGTCATCTCCGTCGGCTATATGATGGACGATCTGTCGAATGGACCAGCCGCCTCCCGGGGGTCTCGCGTCCAGTTCTGATTCCTTCAGTCCCGCAACGACCTGTTCGAGCACCAGAGGCCCCTCTCGATAGCGGATCATTGCGGCTTCACGATCTTCCGGTGAGTTCATCTTCACTCCTCCATTGTCAGATGACGCGGCACACCATGCAGCTCGCGGGGCCTCACCGCTAGAAGCTCACAGCCGGGAGGCCGCGCGAGCGGCCGACTCAGTAATCGAGCGAAAGTATTCTCTCTTGCGTAAATGAAAAAAGACGGTCTTTGGAGGCAACGCTTACACCGGGTCTGAGATCTGCCGGGTCGATTTCCGCAACCTTCATGCAGGTCGGACAGGCAAGCACCGGCACCTTCAGTTCGGCCAGGCGGTCAAGCAACTCGTCGGACGACCTGAAAGGCTCCAGCACCACCGGCTCCGCGGTTTCTGTGAGAGCCTTCACAGCCTCGACATCGCAATACACGAGCACATCTCTCCCGTCCTCGGCCATGGTTACAGCCATCTGCAATCCCATCAGTAGATAATGCGCATCGTCGGGACTGTGTGTGATATGGATGAATACGCCGTCTTTTGGATCGCTCTGTGCCCGGGCATTTGCAGTAATCGAAAAAGTCCAAAGAAGACAAACAGCCGCAGTTAACGCGGACAATACTCGTCCCATCTTAATCATGGGATCCTCCTTTTTGCAGTTGACAGTTTGTTCTAATGCGTTGCGCAGTGACAGACTGAAGTGGATACGATTCGTGTCTATTCGGCAAGTCCGGTGCGAATACCAATCTTGTGCTCGGGGAATCCATATTCTTCCTGCCTTTACCGGAAGGGGAGACGATGCAGGATCTGTCGAGGTGCGTCGCTGGGTTTGCCGAATGGGATAACCATCCCTCACTGCAGTTTCCGGGTTAAAGCTGCGATGCCGCCTTAACCGACGCAACGACAGGGGAAGTTACCCCCGGGCTGTCCAAAAGTCAAACAGGCAACACGGGTAGGCGTGCCCGGACTCGAGAAACACAGCATGGCCGTCAGGATGAGAACAAAGCCGATCAAGGCGAATGTCGGAACAATTATGATTCACACAGCTCTTCCTGCGAGCGTGCGAGCCGCAGTACTATCTTATTCAAGAATTGAATCTCCATAATCGAGCTCCTTGTTCGAACTTGCAGTTTGGGTCCGGAATCTGCAGCTTATCGGACCGATTGAAATGTTGGCGTTCAAAGTGGCCCTGTATAGACGAATTCAGAATCCAGGCGGCGGAGTGAATCCGCCCGTTATCTCCGCCAGCTGCTCTGCGACAGCAAGAATATCCATATCCTTCCAACGTCTACCTACGACCTGTACGCCGATTGGTAACCCATCCTTTGTTCGTCCCAGCGGAAGAACTGCGACAGGGTTTCCTGTCAGGTTGAAAGGCCCGGTGAAAGCGCTGGTCGCCATGAGGTAGGGGACGCTTCTGCCGTCCACTG
>JBJKPN010000114.1:0-40162 GCA_046706365.1 Candidatus Kryptoniota bacterium
TCTTGGGGGAGTGCTACTTTTGTTGAGTGAGCGGAAGAATATCAAGAATTGGAAGAGCTTATCACCCAGTCAGAAGCAGTGGCATGGCGTTTTGATAGTGGGTGATGCGGTGTTCCTTATAGGCGGACTCTTAAGCATCCTCTTCAAATGACAGGATGGTACGTTGCTTTCCTTCGATTGTAATGAGAAAATGTTCTCCAGCCAGACCGTACGGACTGAGGTATTTGTTTATGGATGGAAGTAGAGGTAGCCAGAATCCCTATAGCAAAAAAGGGGACTGTCTACGGTCGTGGCTCCAACCGAGACGAAGCAGTATATCCCTTCGGCGAGCAGATGCCCGGCATGAACGGGACCGGCTCCAGCGACGGGAGGTACAAATTGAGGCATCCATAAATGGAAATGGATGTTGCCGAAGCCTCCAAACGGCTCGACCCAACGACCTCTCTGCATTACGGACTTTATCCTTCCGAAGGACGGAGCGCCCGCTGGCTGAGCGTGGACCCGCTGGCAAAGAAGTACCCGGGGTGGAGCGTGCGCAACCCAAAGTGGCCGCCCGGATTGACTTGAGCGATTCACCTGATATTGGATAATACGGTGGTGCACGTTAGATTAAGTCAACGAGGCGAAAGGATTATCGATGAGCCTAGACGAAATCGTGAAGAAATTGCCTGAGGAGCTTCAAAAAGAGGTCATTGACTTCGTTAATTTTCTCATAGAGAAGCGATCCAAGAAAGCAGGGGTCAAGCTACGCCAGGATTGGGCCGGCGCCCTGAGGGACTACCGATCCCAGTATACTTCGATCGACCTCCAGAAAAAAATCATGGAGTGGCGGGGGGATTGACAGGTGTATCTCCTGGATACGAACGTTTGGCTTGAGAGACTGCTCGACCAGGAGAGATCGGAGGAAGTCGGTGGTTTCCTGAGAAGAATCCAATCTGATCAATTGTTTATGACAGATTTCTCGTTCCATTCCATCGGCATCGCGATGCAGAAGCTTGACCGTGCGGATGAATTCCTCAGATTCATCGATGATGTGTTCATTGACGGTGCGGTGACGCTATTGGGACTTAATCCGGAAGAATCCAAAGAAATAGTCGGCACGGTTAGGAAATTCAAACTCGACTTTGACGACGCGTATCAATACGTGGCGGCCACTAAGCATGGTCTTGTGCTCGTGAGCTTCGACGCTGACTTTGATCGGACAGCGCTGAAGCGGAGGACACCTGGGGAGATCACAGGATAGCTTGCGGGGTTGTCTTTGCGAATCGCGTACCACTCTGCGGATGATTAATTGAGGCATCCATAAAATGGGAATAGATGTTGCTGAAATCCGTCTGCAAGACGGATTCACCTCGAAGGAGCTCGACACCAAGACCAGCCTTTACTATTTCGGCGCGAGGTACTACGATCCCTGGAGAGGGCAGTTGAATACCATTGATCCTCACGCGGGCTTATACGCGTGGTCGAGCCCATATTCGTATGCGGGAGATAACCCGGTAAGTTTCCTTGATCGTACGGGTATGGATTCCACCAACTCACAGCAGCAGACGAGCACAGAGCAGCTTCCTCCGCAGGGACCGGTTACGCTGGTTGGACCGGAAGAGGTTCAACTTGCCCCTCATGGTTTCGCGGTGACTCCGACCAATCCAACATCACGGATTCTCTCCTCGCTCAGCGACTTCTTGGACAAGGCTTCAGACATGTCAGGAGCAGGTGCCGCTGTGTTTATGGTTGGAGGCTTCGCAACCGGGACAGAAGAGGTTGCTGCGCCTATCAGTGTAGGTTTGGCTACCATTTCATACTATAGCGAAGCGACCAGCGTAGGTCTGAAGACGTTCAACTACATTACCTATCATCAAGGGAGCGAAACGGATATAGTGAATGGCATCGTAAAGGTCGGAACTGAGTCGGTGTTCAACGTTATTGCAAATGAATTGAGTAGGGCGATCACTTTTTCCGGGACACAAGAAGGTGAGAAAGAGGCACTTCGTTTCGCCCTAACGGCGCTATTTATGACTGCAAGAAATAACATCAATAGCAATGCATACAGTCGAGGCCCCGTGTACGTCTATCCAGATGCGACTTCCCACTAAGGCAAATAGAGGAAAAGAAGAATGCCCTACATTTCAAACATCGAGCTACTTTACCTAATAACGTTAGTGGCCGTAATATGGGCAACCACTGGAATCAAGGATATAAGGAAAGGGTGGAAGAATTTAGACTTCAACTCAAAGAACATCCTGCTTACCAAGCTAACGTTTGCTTTGCTTGCATTGTTCGCGAGCGTGGCTGTTTACTTAAGAGCTCATTGAGCCTAGTATATAGGTCAACGGATAGAACTTGAGAATTGCATAACTGACAAAGCAAGAATGCGCTATAGCGCCAATTGCTCCTCCAATGTGGCAAACGTGTGCCTCTGCAGTTCCGTAGGAGGATTACGCTGGACCCCACGTAAAGATTGAATGTCCCCCACAAGGCTCACACTGTGTAGGGGGCATCCCTTACACGGGGACATTTATTACCAGCCAATGCCACCTTGTCCATTCTAACCATGCCGGAACCAGACCTCGGCGAAGTCGGCGACAATCCGACACTTGAATACCGTTTGACGGATAAGCGCGATAGTGGACGAAATGCAGGAATAGATTACTTTGATAATAAGGACAACGGGAGTCAGAATTCCATTGGCGGGGGGATATACACATTGCCGTCAGCCGCGTGATGATCTCCACTAGCATTTGTAGCCACACTCCATGGTTAGGGAGAAATCAAAGAGCAAGTTCCACCTTGAAACTATGAGCCGGAACCAGTATAGCTTCGCTCCGAACGGCATAGGTAATAAGCTGGTACGGCCTGCTTAGACGAACGGGTATCGTTTACCACCACTCCTCTCCCCGACGTAGGAATATCTCACGGATCGTGAACTTTTTCATGGTACACGCCGTTCAAATTAGACCGCGCGAGTTGCGTCCACAAGATTTCTGAGATCTACTTCATTCCGAGGACAACTCATCGTGGTACACGGTTAGTGTCGCGTGACCCTGTGCGGTTTCGTCTTCCTTATTTCGCATGTAGAGATCTTCAACATAGATTTTCAACTGTTTATTCCGGCACTATTTCCAGCTGCAGCATAAGAAACTACCTTCCGTTGCAGATTCTTTGAATTACCTCGGTCTTTCCAGAACATGAAAAGAGAAAATAGATACTCCTTTCGCAGGAGGGCATTCGGCATTTTAGGCGCTTTTTCATGCCCTATTGGCCTGAAGGTGGGCTCAATTCGGCCACACGGGCGGCCACCTTAACAAGTGTTTGTCATCGGTAGAATGAATGGATTTACTTTCCTCCCGGTGTACGGAACCAGGAGGTGAGAAATCGGATATCGTTGTCAAAAGGGAAAATTCCAGCGAACGAACACCTAATTGGGGAGAATTAGAAGTGGAAAAAGAGCACATCCGTAGCGATGTCATGTTGCCGACATGGGTAATCAGCACTGATAATGTCCTCGTGAAAGATATAGAAGTGGCATTTCAAACGGACCCGAAGTTCCGGCTTCAGGGAGATTTTCGGAAATGGCAGGCCGGCCTCGAGCACATCAAGGATACGAGAAAGGAGGACAAGCGATTTCGTTCCGGTGCAAAATCGATCGAGGTCATAGTGGTTCGCGATGAATCTAAAGCACCGGAAGGGCTTAACTGGCTTGCGATTCTGAAGGAGAACGTTCCCGCCGCTCTGGTCGTGGTACTGATGCACGAGCCTAGTGAAGAGCACATAAATGCTGCGCTCAATGCCGGGGCAGCTGCACTTCTTGAGAAACCCTGCCCGGATCACTTTCACAGGTGAGGTACTGTCACAATTCTAGCCCTTCGCGCGATCTCTCCACGGGCTTCTTTTCAGAAGATCCGCAGACGCGGGAGAAAAAGCACCTGGTAGTATACGACCGCTCTGACCGCCGCGGCAGCCATTACTTCCGCAGCAAAGTAAGGCATCGGGCCGATGGCGTTTTCCGACACATTCTGCAACGGATCGCTCCCGGTTTTCATCCCAAGCCCATCAAGCTTCTTCCCGATACCGGCGGATTGCGCCGCTTCGAACCAGGGTACCGCCTCGGCCGGCGCCCTGCTCACGACGACATTCGATACACTGCCGTCCGGATCGAGTGCGACTCCGATGACAAAGCGCCCGTGCCGCGTTTTCATGCGAAGAAACAGAACCGTCCCTGCAAGCCCACCTCCGGCACTCTCGCCGTAGAAGAACTTGAGTCGGGATGTCTGCGGTGTAAAATTCCCCTGCGCCTCTATCTCCGCACGCTCTCTCTGCCCCACCAGGATTTCTTTATCGAAGTAATTTGTGGCGGTTGGAAGCGAGTTGGCAATCACGTCCCCCTCCCCTGCAAGGTCGACGGTATTTCCGCCAAGGGCTTGTGTGATCGGCACAGCGACGAAAGCGAGTGCCAGGGCTGAAATCAAGGCTTTTCTTTTCGCGTACGAATTCATACTACTTCAACAAAATCGGGTCGCGAAAGGTTTTACCGTCCGCTCGTTTTCTTTAACGGTCGATATGAATCGGGCGGCGAACCCGGCGAAACTGGAAACCCTCAGACGAAGCTTCGTCCGGTAACTATATGGTATCCTTCGCTCGTCATGTCTTCGCTTGTTATAGCGCTCCGGCCGGTGTTCCTGCCCAGCGACATCTTCCACTGATAAAGTCCGGCGAGAAGATGGCTCGTCTTCTTCACGAGCGACTCGAACCTTCCTCCGTTTTCATACTCGTCGGCATCTTCCTTCCTGTCCCAGACCGTAAGCGAGAGCGCGTCGTCCGGCTCCCCCGCTTCTTCAGTCAGGTAAGCATACCTGCATCCCCGCGTTTCGTAGAGAGTGGGTAGGATTTCATGTTCGTAGATGGTCCTGAACTCCGCCATTTTCCCCGGCTTGACTCGAATGGAGAGGATGCGTACGTACAGGGCGCCGGGGTTGGACGCTTCCGGACTTGTCGGTCCGATCGTAACGTTGTAGGCTTTAACTACTGGTTCCGAATGCACCGGCACGTACTCGACACGCTGGTCCTCGGACAATTTCACTTTCCACTCGGAAGTTTCTGCAAGATAACTCGCTACATACTCAAGAAGGGTATCGTAGGTCCCGCTGTGAACGTACTCCTCGGCAGCGCTTGCATCTTCCCAGAGTGTAAGGCTTATACACTCGTCCAGGCGCCCGGCACTCTGAACGAGGCTTGCAAACCTGCACCCCTTCATCTTCCCCAGCCTGGGCAGTATCTGCCGTTCGTAAGTGAGTTTAAGGTTCTCCATACTCCCTGGCCTGACCATAAGCTGTACAACTCTCATGAACATGGCTTTACCCTCCTTCACCTGGTGAAACACTGCTGCATGTCGTCCTTCTGTAATGCATCGGAGAGCGTGCAGCTTCCTGTTAAACTTATACTGTCATTTATCCTGTCGAAGTCCGGCCCTCCAATTCGATACCATCGTAAGCGTGGCAGGGGCAGCTTTTCCGCTTGCGACTCCCACCAGAAATTCCGTCCCCCCTTGATTAACGTCGTAGAAGCTGACATCAAAGCCGGTCTTGCTGAGATCAAGAACCGTGTACGGCCTGCCGAATGTCAGGATATTGCCCGATTCCTTGACGTCGACACCCATAATTTTGCCGTCAGGCGAGATGAAATAGAGCTTCTTTCCGTTGTCCACCCACCATGACTGGCCGCCGCCGTTCACAGAAACCTGCCACTTGCTTCCGCCGTTGAACGGAGATACATAGACCTGGAACTTTCCCGACTCGTTGGACATGTAGGAGATCCACTTCTCATCGGGCGAGATCTTCGCGAAAATCTCGGTGAAGCCTGTGGCAAGAAACGTGATAGGTTTCCTGTCGCCGAAAGTCGGAAGGATGACCAAGTCGTTGCTGCTGTTTTTGTTTGCGTAGTCGACTGCTGTCAGGAGGATGTACTTTCCGTCGCGCGACCAATCGGTCGGGACAACTACGTTGTCGTACTTGAAAATCCGTCGTGTAGTTCCGGATCCGTCCGCGTTCTTTTCGTATATGTTCAGATTGTCTCCTTGGCGCGAGGATGAAAACACTACCTGTTTGCCGTCCGGCGACCAGACCGGGAAGGCATCGGCGGCATGATTGAAAGTCAACCTGGTTGTTACGCTTCGCGCAATATCATAAATCCAGACGTCAAAATTCTTCTCGGCCGGATCGTACGAATCAAAAGCGACCATCTTGCCGTCAGGAGAGAAGGAAGCTTCCCTCCATACCGGCCTGTCGAAGAGTGAACTTACAATTTGTGCCTTATCATTCATGATGTCGACTACTTCATTGACCTTGTTCTCCAATTCGTAAACCAGCAACCCGGTTCCGGAAACGGAATAAGTCCCGCTTATCCTGACATCGTAGTACTCCAGGTTGTTGGTCAAAGGCACGCTTTCTCCCGACAGCTTGAAATTACCCGGATCAAAAGGCTGCGCCAAGAGGATGGATTGGCGCACGAAGAACAAGTAGCCGTCCGAGTATTGTGCATTCGTCGATGCCATCATGATGAGTTTAGGTTTTGTGTCTTTGAGGGAAGCCACATACACCCCATCGTTCGGAGAAGAGCCGGTTGTAGAGGTCTGAACGGAAAAGAGGAAATGGTCGCCGTCGGGAAGGAAGTACGGCCACCTGAGGCTTTGCCAGCCCCTGGACGAGTCCGTCTTCACAAGGAGCTCGGGCGTCCCGCCGCCGGCAGAAACCGTGTACAGACCTCCGGCGGGATCAGGTGAGAACATGACAGTTCCGTTTTTGTTCCACGTACCTCCTCTGCCGTCCTGAGCGTCGCAAATCATCAACGGAGGCCCGCCATCGATCGAGAGCTTCATCAGTTTGCCAGGAAGGAAATAACCGATAAACTTGCTGTCAGGCGACCAGAAGGGATAAGAGCTGATCGAAGCACTCGCCAGCGGTTTTGCCTCCATTGAGTTCACCGGCCTTAGCCACAGCTTTACCGATCCCATCGAATCTGCGCCGACAAAGGCGACGTA
Organism: Candidatus Kryptoniota bacterium; assembly: GCA_046706365.1. Lineage (GTDB taxonomy): Bacteria > Bacteroidota > Ignavibacteria > Kryptoniales > JAKASW01 > JAKASW01. The sequence continues at coordinate 7,034 of JBJKPN010000114.1, forward strand.
TTTGCCGTTCGGTGACACCGCCAGGTTGCTTCCCTCCTGGTTGTTGTAAGTCACGGCCGGCGGAGGGAGTATGGTCGCCATGATCTGCGGACTGTTGTCCCTCGTCCCGCTTAATTCAGGCAAAAGCAGATACAATGCGACAGCGACAAAGAGGATTGCTATTCCGGTCCATAACATTCTTGGATTATGAAGGGCACGGCGGATCCCTTCAGGCTTGGGAGCTTCATTTTCAAACGCGGAATGTGAAGCAGTCCTGATTCCGGAACGGGACGGGGACGAACCGTCGAACTGCTGATGCACGGTCGACATTCTGCTGATCCGTTGTTTCCCGGAATCACGTTTGAACCGTTTGAGGTCCTTGGAGAGTTCACGTGCGGACTGGTACCTCTCTTCCTTGTCCTTCTCCAGGCATTCGAACAATATCCTGTCGAGTTCCGGATCGATTCCTTCTTTTCTCGCGCTCACAGGCTCAGGATCGACATTTACTATCTCGTACATAATCGCGGTTTCATGGACTCCCTTGAACGGCGATTCGCCGGACAACAATTCATAAAGCACAACTCCGAGCGAGAAGATATCGCTCCTGCTGTCGACATCCTGTCCCTGCACCTGTTCCGGCGACATGTAGCCGACGGTTCCCAGAGTAGTTCCGGCTTTGGTCAGTCTTGAGGCCTCCTCCGGAGTATTCAGTTTCGCGAGTCCGAAATCCATGATCTTAACGGTGCCGTTCTTCGTGATCATGATATTCTCGGGCTTGATATCCCTGTGGACTATCCCCTTCTCGTGTGCTTCCGCGAGACCGTCCGCCGCCTGGGCGCCGATGTCCACGACCTGTTTCGTGGAGAAGTTATGTTTCTTGCTGCGAAGCGTCTCCCCGTCGACGTACTCCATCACGATGAAGAGCTGGCCTTCGTGTTCCTGGATATCGAAGATGGTACAGATATTGGCATGGTTCAGTGCAGAAGCGGCTTTGGCTTCCTGTGTAAACCTCGCCTTCTCGGCGTCGGTCGCAACGAGATTGGCAGGAAGAAACTTCAGCGCGACGAAGCGATCGAGTTTCGTGTCGCGCGCCTTGTAAACTTCGCCCATGCCGCCTTCGCCGAGTTTTTCGAGTATTTCATAGTGAAGTATGGTTCCGCTTATCATATCTGACTCCGTGGATGGTTGAGATGGCTTCGTCTCATGCTAAAGCTTCGAAGGACAAGTGGATCGGACAATCGATTTCGTTTTCGCCGCTTCCTAGACCTGGAAGCTACAACGGGATCCGGATTACCTTCGCTGATTATACCAGGTCCCTGATAAGAAAGAGTCGGTCTGTTGGTCATTGATCGTAACTCGAATATTTCTTCAGCATTGATTCGAATACCGGATCTTTACGCAATGGATCCCAAAGCGGATCAAGACGTACCAGATTTGCGGAAACGGCACCGCTGACAGGAGAGGACAAGGCCCGGTCAATCTCCATGACGGCACCGCTTTTGTTCCCGGTAAGTACGTCAATCCGGGCGCGTAGGTCCGCACCCCACAGGAAATTGAACTGTACTCCCCTCTCCTTACACAGCTTGAACAGTCTATCGATGGTTTCAAGTGCCGCCTTTTCCCTGCCGAGCCCCGCCTGAGCTATTGCAAGCCCGCTCAGCACCTGGAATGTCTTCTCAGTGACACGTTCTTTGGATTGAGGATTTGCCTCCTCGAGCGCCAGACGGTAATTCTTCGCGGCACTTTTCTCATCGTGGTCGAGCCTGGCAACTTCGGCACGAAGAAGTATTATTCTCAAGCTGGTATCGAACCGACCACCCGGCTTAAGTGCTTCCGCATATCTTTTCGCCTGCGTGTAGTTTCTCTTGTAGAGTGCCAATTCGGTACGTTCATTCAGGATGATCGAAGCGGATTGGTCACTTTCAGGTGCTGTATTCAGTATGGCAATTGCAGAATCCACGTCACCCGATTCCAAAACTTCGTTCTCGGCCAGCAGAGCATATACTTCCGGATCATCGGGAGCAATGGCAAGGCCGCGATTGAAGGCTGTCCGGGCGCGATCGTAGTGCCGCATATATATCGAAGTCGCTCCCAGACCCAAAGCAAGATTGGGATCATTGGGGTTCAGGTCCATGGCCTGCTGAAGATCGTCCGATGCTGCCTGCAGTTGACCGCGCTCTTCATGCACGTACGCGATAGCCGCCAGCACGTCCGAATTATTAGGAAGGCCTTCACGCGCAATTTGAAACTCGCTCATCGCTTTGTCATACTCGGCAAAATCCATACGGTACACATAACCCAAAGCAAAATGTGCGTAAGGCAAATCCGGATCGAGTCGAAGGGCACGTCGCGCATTGGCCAGCGCATTTTGCGCCGTGGAATCCGAGCGGTCGATGCTGGCATACATCAACAGACTCTGGCAATAGGCAAGCTTGGCCCAGGCCAGTACGAACGACGGATCGCTTCGTGCCGCATCCTCGTACGCCTTCACTGCCTTCGGCAGCAATCCCCAGTTGCCTGCGGGCACTTTCGCGTAAAAATATTCGCCGCGCAGATAGGCATCATAAGCTTCCTGACTCCTTGTAGGTATGTTCGCGACCGCTGTTGTCTGTGCCGCGGTCAGCTTTGCATTCAACGTGCTGGCTACCTCCTGCGCTACCTCACCTTCCACGCCGAATATGTTATTCAGCGTACGCGTATAGCTGTTTGCCCATATGTGGTCATCGCTCCGCGCGTCTATCAGTTGAACATTTATCAGCACCTGGTTGCCGGCCTTCTGAACGCTCCCTTCAAGTATCGTTGCGACACCAAGCTGCTCTGCAATCCTCCTCAGGTTGTCCGGATGGCTTGTGTATTTCTCTGTCGAAGTGCGTGAAATAACTTTGAGGTCTCCGATATCCGCGAGTTTTGTCAGGATCATATCCTGAATGCCGTCGGCGAAATACACATTGTTTTTGTCGGGACTCAGATTCTCAAAAGGCAACACCGCAATTGATTTACTGCTTACCGCGCGGGCGTTCGTAGCGGTTGGTCTCTTGAAAAGCACGAAGTAGCTCAGGACTGCCATAACCAGGACAACCACTGCCGACGTGCTTATTATGAGCGGTCTCCCTTTCTTAGGCAGCTTGAACTCGTGGTGCCCCTCGGCAGCAGCCGGCGGTTGGACAGCGGTCGAGGTTTTCAGCACCCCGGTTCGCGCGTATTCGATATTCTTGCGTTCCCTTCTCAAATCCGCGAGGAGATCGTCTATATGCTGATAACGATCTTCTTTATCCTTGGCCAGCGCTTTGAAAACATTCCGCTCGAGTTCCGGAGATACTTTGTCGTTGAAGCGAGCAATCGGCTGCGGGTCCTCGTTCACCACCGAATACAACAGTGCCGCCTGGTGCTCACCCCGGAACGGGAGGTGGGCGGTCAGAAGTTCGTATAGCACCACTCCGAACGAGAATATGTCCGAGCGGCGGTCGACATCCTCTCCCTGCGCCTGCTCGGGCGACATGTACGCGGCAGTGCCAATTGTCGAACCTTCCTTCGTCAGCTTGCTTGCCCCTTTGAGCTTTGCAAGCCCGAAGTCCATTATCTTCACCTGCCCCTTCGGCGTCAGCATGATGTTGTCGGATTTTATGTCCCGATGGACTATCCCCTTTTCATGTGCAGCCGCCAGCCCATCACAAACCTGGGTTGAGATATCCAGCACTTTCTTAATCGACAGAGAGTCGCTTTCCTTTTCCACGAGATGCTTCAAGGTCCTGCCCTCGACATATTCCATTGCTATGAAGACCCGATCTTCGTGTTCGCCGATCTCATAAATGACCGCAACGTTCTGATGAGTGAGAGCCGCGGCCGCACGGGCTTCGTGGTAGAATCTCTCTTTTTCGTTCGAATCCCCGGTGAGGCGCTGCGGAAGAAATTTTAGGGCGACAATCCTGTCAAGCTTTGTGTCGTGGGCTTTATATACCACACCCATTCCACCTTCGCCCAGCTTCTCGAGGATTTCATAGTGAAGGATGGTCTTCCCTTCCAGGCCGCTCACTTAACCTCCTTCTCATTCAAACGAGACTCTCTTCGGGTTGATCTGTGCGCGATTCTCATTTCTGTGCAGCCAGTTTCCGTTTCATGTCTTTCGTCCAGTTCAGAACCAGATTCACCACAGGCGATGTGCCCGACGTATCCGATTTCCCTATCATGATAAAGTGCCTGCCGTCGGGATAAATATCGTAAGTCGCGATCGGCTCGTTGGGGAAGTAGATCCTGTCCGTGTTGAATTGCACGCGGGGTCTCCCACTCGAAAAATCGGGCACGGTTTGTATCGGGACGTAAAACATTTCGGTGTTGCTTATCGATTCATAGTAAATTCCCTTTTCGTCAGGAGCCCAGACGGCGCCGTACCCACCGCCTGCCGAGACCTGCCATTTCCCCTTTAGCGCGGGAAAAGAAGTGACGTAGACTTCGTTCTGTCCGGACACGTTCGTAGTGTATGCAAGCCATTTACCGTCGGGCGAAATTACAGCGTTGTAAGAACTTCCTCCCAACCCGGAGAGTTGCACGGGTTTGTCCCGTCCCTTCATGCTGAGGAGGCAGACCCCTTCATTACCGTCCCTTGATACGACTGAGACGTAGGTGAGTTCTTTATCGTCCGGGCTCAATGAAACAGGAGCCACAAGGCTTCTACCGGTGCCCGCGAGGATGATGCTGCCGGGCGAGCTGCCGCTGGCAGGCTTCATGCAGAAGTTCGACGATTCTCCGAGTCCGGAAGAGTAGACAAGTTGTCTGCTGTCGTGCGTCCAGATTCCACACGCAGAGCGATTGTCGAACGTAAATCTGCTGAATGCTCCCGTGGCAATATCGTAAAGCCAGATATCGAAGTTGCTTCCATTTACCTCGCCGACGGTAACTGCGATTTTCTGCCCATCGGGCGACACGTGAGGAAAAGAATACGGTCCGGGGGGAATGGGCAACGGATCGATTTGCCCCTCCAGGCTCACCTTCACCAGCTTCAACTTGTCAGTTTCTATCCCCGGGAGGAATGCCAGGATCCCGTCGTTCGATACCGAGAAGTAGCCCGCCCCGCTCGTGGGATCGCCTCCAACCATACTCATGACAGCTACGGGTTGCGATTTGATCGTTGCCGTGTTGAGGTCGAATTTTGCCGCGTAAAGTTCTCCACCGCGCCAGACAAGGATGTAGCCCCCTTTCACATACACGGCCATGTCGCCTCTTATGCCGAGCATATGGCGGCTCCCGTTGACAAGCGAGAATGCGGCGAGCCTTGCGTTGTCGTAGAAGTCGGGCGCACTCTTTTCCCCAACAGTGAACAGTACCCACTTGCCTCCGGGCAGGACCTGCGGCCAGCGGTAAGATCTTTCGCCCGAAGCGGTGTCCGGATCGGTAAGTAGTTTCGGTTGTCCGCCGTCCGCCCGGATGGCGTAAAGACCGGTCGAGAAGTTCGGAGAATAAACGATGTCCCCTTTGTCGCTCCAGCTTCCGCCACGCGGCACCGGCGCATCGCAAAGGGCCTGAGGCATTCCACCGGTGACGGGAACCGTCTTCATTTTCCCGTCGGCAAAGAAGCCGATGGACTGACCGTCCGGCGAAAAGAATGGCCCGGTACCGCCGGAAGTTCCCTGAATCGGTGCGGCTGTGAAACTGTTCATTGGCCGCGCATAAAGCATGACCACGCCATTTGCCTGAGCGGAATAGACCAGGGTCCTGCCGTCGGGAGAAATTGTCGGATTGCGCGAATCGATTTGTTCCAGGAGCTCCGAAGGCGGAACGGCAATGGTCACCCGCAGAGTGGGTCCGTCATTCCCCGAGCCACCTAGTAAGTAATGTCCCAACAGCAGGGCCCCGGCGACAATCGATACTGCAGCCGCGAGCAAAAGGAGCTCGCGAGGCCGTCTGCGTGCTTTCAGCGGGACCGAAATTCCGCTGGCGCCCGGAAGCCTCGTCGTCGGGCTTGTCTTCAGTTCGATCGCCCTGAGGTCGGCCGGAATCTCGTCCACATGCTGGTACCTCATCGAAGGGTCCTTCGCCATCGCTTTCGCGACGACGGACTCCAGGGCGGGCGGCACACCGGTACGAATCGCCGTAAGTGGTTCGGGTTCTTCATTGAGTATCGAATAGACCAGAGCCTGCTCGTAGTCCGTCTTGAACGGGAGCCGGCCGCTTATCATTTCGTACATGACGACCCCGAATGACCAGATATCGGTGCGGTGATCCACGCTTTCGCCGCGGGCCTGCTCCGGCGACATGTATGCTGCGGTCCCGACGGTCGTACCGACTTTCGTCACCGTCTTTCCCTTGCCGACTTTTGCCAGGCCGAAGTCCATGATCTTTACCTGGTCCCTCGCCGTTACCATGATGTTCGCGCTCTTTATGTCGCGATGCACGATTCCCTTCTCGTGGGCGGATTGCAGCCCGTCGGCAATCTGAGTCGAGTAGCTCATCGCCTTCTTGAGAGGAAGCGGCATACCGCCATTGACGCCGAGGATTTCATGAAGAGTCTGGCCCTCCACATATTCCATCGCGATGAACATCTGACCGTCGGCTTCGGCGATTTCATAGATATGTGCGATGTTGGGATGATTGAGCGCGGCGGCCGATTTCGCTTCGCGGATAAACCTGTTTCTATCGTCCTCGCCGACCGACGAAGAGGAGGGGAGAAACTTTAGCCCGACAAACCGGTCGAGCTTCGTATCACGGGCCTTGTATACCTCGCCCATTCCGCCCCGTCCCAACTCTTCGAGTATCTGATAATGTAAGATTGTATTACCTATCATGATTCACATCCATTTCCGCAACCCATGCGGGCCGGGTCTCGTCCCTTCCGCTTCGCGGAAGGAGAGGGACTTCGCCGAGCCTGTCCGAATTTCGTAGCGTAGGATACTTCCGCTGAACATTCCCGACACCTCGCGCAGGAAATTGAGTTACCGGCGGCCGAGAGGGTCTCCGGTTCACGCGACTTCATCATTTACCTCGCAACAATTCGATGAATCCCTGATTATCGTGGAGGCTGTCGAGATCAGGATCTCTTCTAAGCCACTCGAAGTTTTCATAACCTGCGGCCATCGCCTTCCGGAGCGACTCGACTGCCAGTTCCGGTTCATTCAGCCGTGCGTACAGACACGCGGCATTATACCACATCATGGCGTCGCTCGGGCTGAGCTCGAGCGCCATCTTTCCCTGAGCCTTCGCTTCCTCCTTACGGCCTGCGGTCGCCAGGTCCGCGGCATAGAGTATGCGTGCACGAGCGTCGTCGGGATGTTGCGACAGGTAACGGACGTATGTGTCCATAGTCGCCTGAAGGCTCTCTTTCAGCTTCTGTTCGTCGCCGAGACGTTCGTAACACGTTCTTATGTCCATGTAAGCCGAATAAAAATCCGGATTAATCTCGATGACTTTCCGGAATAGTTCGATAGCCTCCCTGTCCCTGTCGGTACTGTGAAAGATCCTGCCGAGAGTCCAGTAAGCCGCATAGTTGTTCGGGTCCAGCTCGATTGCTTTCTGCCCGGCCGTGAAGGCCTCTTCGAGTGATTTTCTGTTGTAGTAAGCAAGTGCGAGTGCAGCGTATGCCTCGGATAATGTCGAGTCGTACATCAGCGCCTTCAGTCCCGACTCGATCGCTTTGTCGAGCAGGGCGCTGTTCCGTTCAAAGAAGGAATAGAGAAGCGCATATGCCTCACCGAGACCCGCATATGCCGCCGCATAACGGGTATCGAGCTCGGTCGCTTTCTGGAATAGTTGTATAGCGAACTGGACGCTGTGCTTGGAAAGTCGATAAAGAAAATCGCGTCCCCGCAGGTAAAGGTCGAAAGCATCTGCGTTCACGGTCGATCTCTTTTCCAGTACCACCTTTTCGTTCGGTGAGAGTTTCACGCTCAACGCATCGACTATTTCCTTCGAGACCTGCTCCTGGATGTCGAAAACATCCGCGAGCTTGCCCTTGTAAGTCTCGCCCCATAGCTGCGTGCCTCTTTCCACGTCGATCAGCTGGGTTGAAATCCGAAGATCGTCCTTGAATCTTCTCACGCTCCCTTCCATGACGTACCGCGCACGGAGCTCGCGACCGATCGTCCTGATGTCCTTCTTGCTGTCCTTGAAGAGCATCGAACTAGTCCTCGCGACGACACTAACTCCCTTTATTCGAGACAGGTTGATAATTAGTTCCTCAGCGAGACCTTCGGCGAAGTAATCCGTTTCCTTGTCGGGGCTGATATTCTCGAAAGGCAGGACTGCAATCCTTTTTTCCTCTTCTTCAATGACCGTGGATTTGCCATCGTTCAAAATTCGTTTGAGATCTACGAGAAACTCCGCCGCATCGCCGTACCTGTCTGCGGGATCCTTGGCCAGCACCTTCTCCATCACGTCATCCAGGGCATCGGGGACGTCCGACCGGACTTCGGTCATTTTCTCCGCTTCTTCGTTCATTATCGAGTAGATGACCGCCTGCTCGAAGTCGCCCTTGAAGGGGAGCCTGCCCGCGAGCATTTCATAGAATATCACGCCCATAGACCATATGTCTGCCCGGTGATCGACTTTCTCGCCGCGCGCCTGCTCGGGAGACATGTACGCGGCGGTGCCGACCGTCGTGCCCTGTCGGGTTACGTGGGCACTCCATTTTACTTTTGCCAGGCCGAAATCCATGATCTTGACCTGTCCACTTTTGGTAAGCATGATGTTGCTGCTTTTAATATCCCGGTGAATGATGCCTTTTTGGTGAGCCGCCTGCAGTCCGGAGGCAACCTGCTCAATTATCGAAACGGAATCGGCAAGGCTCATCGCCCCTTTCTTTATCTTCTCGCTCAACTCCGGCCCGTCGATAAACTCCATTACGATGAAGACTTCGTCGCCGTCTTCTTCGATCGCATAAATCGTCGCAATATTGGGATGATTGAGAGCTGCCGCCGCCTGCGCCTCCACTTCAAACCTGCGACGCTCATCTTCACTGGCAGACACATGGGGCGGCAGGAATTTTATCGCGACCTCCCTCTTCAGCTTGAAGTCCTTCGCCTTGTAAACCACACCCATTCCGCCCTCACCCAACTTCTCGAGAATTTCGTAATGAAGAATAGTACCACTAATCATCTATAATCACTCCAGTCTTAGATTCATAATCCCCGCCGAGGCCAGTCGGACAGGAGGGGAAAATAGTATCCAATTGATCTTTGTCCTTTTCATTCAATAATCCATTCCGGGTTCAGTATGCACCCCGTACTTGATCATGCGAACTCCGCTATGACGGTTTCAAAATCCGGGTCGCCACGGAGCGAATCGAAATATGGGTCGGTCTTTGCCCACTCACGAACGACATTGCCACCGATCTCGAGAGATTTCCTGAGATACTTAAGGGTTTCTTTTTTCTGCCCGAGACCGTTGAACGTGCAGGCACAGTTATAAAGCGCGAGACCGTCGTTCGGCGCCGTTTCCGCGACCCGCCTTATCGCCGACACGGCTTTTTCATTTTCTCCGAAACGTGCATATGGAATCGCCATCCGGCTCAGGGTCAGGACGTCGTCCGGGTTCACTTCGAACTTTCTCTGCCCGATTTCAATTATTTTCCGGGCGGCATCGTCGGATTCCTGTTCGTTGCCCATCCGCCTGAAAGTCATGTCGAGATGCATCCACGGCTCCTCGCTGTACGGCTTCAGCTCGGCCGCCCGCTTGTATTGCTTCACGGCGGTATCGTAATCGCCGGTTATGTCGGCGATAATTCCAAGCCATCTGACCGCATCGTAGGAGTCCTGGTTCTTCTGGATTATCGTGTTGAGCGTTCGTTTTGCCTCGGTGAATCTTTTTTGATAGAGATACACCATGGCTATTCCGAATTGTGCTTCAATTGAATCCGGGTCGAGGCTGAGCGCCTTCTGGTTCATTTGTATCGTTTTTCCCAGCCATTGCGGGTCGCCGTCATACCAGAGATACATGTTTGAAAAAGCCTCGGCGAGCGCGGCGCAGGCCGGTGCAAAATTCGGGTCGATTGAGAGTGCGTTTTCGAGCATCTGAATCGCCCTTTCGTTGCTCTTCTTGCCACGAATGTTAAGCAGGTCCCTGCCGCGCATGAAGAGGTCGTATGCGCGCATGTCGACGACAGGCCTTTGCGCCGCCGTCTCTTTGCCTGTCCCCGTGAATGAAACCTTCAGTGCATCCGCAATCTTCAGCGAGACTTCGTCCTGCAGATCGAAAATGTCTTCCACGAGCCGGTCGAACCTTTCGGCCCAAACCTGAAACCCGCTCCGGACGTCGATGAGCTGCGCGGTTATCCTGATTTTGTTTCCCGCCTTCCTGACGCTTCCCTCCAGGACGTAATTTATCCTCAACGCCTCGCCCACCTGCCGCGTGTTGACTTCTTTGTTCCGGAAAGGGAGCACATCCTTCCTCGATACGACCTGGAGGCCGTTGATTTTGGAAAGGTCGGTGATGATATCCTCCGTTATCCCGGCGCAAAAGTAATCGCTCTCGCTCTCGGAGCTCATGTTCTCGAAGTAGAGAACTGCGATTGACTTCTCCGAGCTCGGCGCCGGCGGCTCCATCGAAACTTTTCTCAGTCGTTCTGCAAGTTCCTTCGCGGAGGAGAGCCTCTTTAACGGCTCTTTCTGGAGGAGCTGTGACACGATGACCTGCAGGTCTTCCGGCATATCGTTTCTATATAGCTGCAGCGCCTTGGGCTCAACATTGAGCACTTCGTACATAATCGCGGCCTCGTGTTCGCCGCTGAAAGGAAGCGTCCCGGCGAGCGCCTCATAAAGTACGACTCCAAACGACCATAGATCCGTTTGCGGTGATATTTCTCCACTCCTGAACTGCTCCGGCGACATGTAGCTCACAGTTCCTACCGTGTCACCGCTCTTCGTCAGGCCGGACGTTCCCTTTATTTTTGCCAGACCGAAATCCATGATCTTCACATGGCCGTCGGCGGTTATCATGATATTATCAGACTTGATATCGCGATGAATTATTCCTTTATCATGAGCAACCGCCAGCCCGTCCGCGACGGAACTCATTATGCCCGTCACTTCATCTAATGACATGGTGCCGGATTTTATCATCGACTTGAGATCTTTACCGTTTACATATTCCATCGAGATGAAGAGCTGTCCGTCATACTCTTCGATCGCATGGATCACACAGATATTGGGATGGTTGAGCGTCGCGGCCAGACGAGCTTCCTGCACGAACCTTGCTTCATCGAGCTCTCCCGCTCCTCCCCGCTTCGGCAGAAACTTAAGCGCCACATTTCTTCCCAGTTTCGTGTCTTCTGCGAGATAGACGACACCCATTCCGCCTCTTCCAAGTTCTTTGAGAATACGATAGTGTAGGATTGTCTCCCCGTTCATGGGCAGCATCCATAGTTGAGCCTGATAATCTGCGCTTTCTCTTCATTTCCTGTTCGCGACAAAAGACAGGCTATAAAAAATTCCACGTTCATTCTAATTGTGCAGCACCAGCCGGTTTCATAGGCGAACCGGCTTACTCCTCTCCGAATAAATGTCTGTGCCAGTAGCTTGTCAGGAAGATGTTTCCCGGATCACGTTCAGCCCGTAACCTCATGAAGTCATTCCATTTCTGATACTGCGACCGGAAATATTCCGACCACTCCTTGTAATCATATTCCGGGAGAAATTTCCCCCAGTGCAGGCGGAACGGAATGTTATGCTCCCGGAGCAACTCCCAGAATTGGGCATAGTAGCCGTCCTTCATGCCCGGGTTGCCCTCGTTGTTGATGTACCAGAAAAGATCGAGCCGAAACGTCTTCTGCTTGTAGCTGGGACTCATCCAGAATTCACTCTTGTTTCCCGTGTACAACTCGGTGGCATAATAACCTGTCGCCTCGAAGCCCTTCTTCTCGAACAACTTCTTCACGAGCTGCATGACCTCGGATGTATATTTAACCGGGATCCAGAGCTCGGTGAATTCGGTTCCCATCAGCACGTCGTCCGCTGCGTTGTCCATCGGCAGACTTCGCCAGACGTAGTCCATGAAAACCTTTCCTTCGTCGCTCCCGGTCAACGGTTCGAGCGCGTCGACAATCGTGGGATAAAGCCATTCGAGAACTTTTTTGAACGTCGAAAAGAACAGCACCAGCGGAAAAAGGATAACTCTCAGGATTCCGGTAAGTAATGACGGGAAAAACCGCGCCTGTTGCGGCTGCCCTTCGCTCGTCCGACCACTTTTCCTGCTGAGATTCTTTTCGAACTGCGCGAAGTCACGTTTCAGTTTCGACCATGTCCTGCCGAACCCCTTGTTGCCAAGGATCGTGAAAAGAACTGCCCCGAAGAGTTCCTCCAGTTGCGTAGAGAATTTCTTTTTCCCGAACTCGTGATACGGGAAAGCTGAGAACGCAGGGAGAGTTTTGCCGCGTACGGCCCGCCAGACAACTATGCGGTCGACTCCCTTCTGGGGCCACCAGAGAATGCGCGAGTATGGCGTCTCCTTCAGGAAGGTTTCCAGGCCCGGGGTTTTTTCATCTCCATTGCCGAAGAGATCGATAGGGCAATCAGAGTCGATGCGGTAAGTGTTCTCTTCTCCGTAGATGCTGAATTCCTCAGTAAGCTTGATACGCACTTTGACGATGACCCCGAGCAGGCCGAGAGACAATGCGACCGCATTATACAGATCGTTTTTCCCCCTCTTCTCAACCCATTCTGCGTTGCCTTTTCCGTCGACGATGCGAAACGCGAGGAGGTTATCATCAATCGAATACATCAGCGTGCCGCCCGAAGAGCCGGTCATGAGAAATCCGCTGACGGTCTGGTGTGTAATCCCACCCAGGTCGTTCAAAGTCCAGCCCTTCATGTGAGCTTTGTACAGCAGACTGTCCGCAAGAGGCGACGTACCGGTCGGGTCGAGCGGATCGGGCCCGAGATGTATTCCTGCTTCGACCTCGACTATGCCCTCCTTCTCGTCGATCCATTCCATCCTCTTGAACCTGTCGAGCATGACGTTGATGTTAGGACCAGCCGGCGGCATTTCTTCGGAAACTGTATTGGGTACCCGTGGGAGGCCCTCGCCCGGATCAGTGTAGATAGCCCATGCCAGCGAATGAGCAGCTCCACGGACACGGATTTGCCTCCCCTCGTCGTAAGCTTTCTTCACCAAAGCGACAATCTGGTCCTCAGTCTCAGGGTGGTAGAATCCGTCCGCTCCGATCTCAACCATGTTGTAAACTTTCATGAACGCTCCATTTTCTCCGTTCGATTGCATGCTCTCATGACCTGACCAGAAATTGTTTAAGTGCTATCGTAAATACGGTGCCGGCCAGCAGTATGACAGCAATCGATGCGAATGCAAACAACTCCCAGAAAGGAAACACCCTGGAGAGCCCCTCCATCAACAGATTCGTTTCGAAGAGAAAGAAAACCATATTGAAGGTCACGGCGAAATTCAGAAGCGACCCATATCGGCCGAGGGTTTTTTCCGAGAAGCGCCGCAGTCCGTACCAGGCAATGTACAGATTGAATAGCGCCATCGGCACCTCGAACAAATGGATCGCGAGCTTGCACCATACCGCATCCGGTCCCGTGCATAGCGACCACGCGTATCCGAGTATCGGTGGAATGTGCGCATAGGCTATTCCATACAGCGCCGCAATAATTGTAACATACGAATAGACTTTGACCCACCAGACAGACCGGGCCCATCTGGACGGATCCGCGGGACTTATCGGGACCGGACGAACTGGTTCCGACGCGCGGGGAGTCTTCGCCTTGTTCTCCAGGAAGAGCTCGAAGTCGCGCTGCGTCGGTTCGAACTGCTTGAGAGCGTTTCGCTCATGTCTAAGCCTGGAAATCGTCCGGTATGCAACCCTTCTTGCCCTGTTGATCCCGCCGAGCGGACGGTGAACCGGAAGACAGCGCCAGGGATTGAAAGACAGGTCGTCCCCGAACTCCATTTTCTCCGCGGTCTCGAATTCCTGCGGAGGGATGACCAGCGTTGCTACCTTTCTGAATGGTGACAGCGACTGGCTCCACCTTTTCCCGGCGTCTTCAATGGGCATCTTCGATGGGTCGTTCCGCAGCTGTACCATGAAGTCGAAGTGGATCGGCTCATTCCTGAGATACCGCTGCATTGCCTCCCGCAGGTAATTGTCAGTCGGAGGGTGCGGAATTGTGCTCAACACATGCGACCACGGTTTTGCCGAGTACTTCACGGCCGTGTTACCGAAACGGTAGGGCGTCATGCTGTAGTATTGAAGATCGAGCGGGCTCGTCGCGTGCCGAAAAGGAACTATGAAATTCCAGAAAACGCGCAAATGCGGTTTGAAGGGATTGAACCAGTAGGAGAGCACGTGGAGCGGTCCGGATTCATAGGCGACGGTAAACTCATACATCTGTTTAATGCCCTTCGTCAGGAACACATCGTAGCTAATCAGCACAAAATCCTGCGTATCATCATCGGTGCCGTCGTCGAGGAGTTTCTTACCTTTGACTCCGATCAGTTTTATCCCCATCCCGCGCACGTCCCTGTGGATATCCGGGCTCACGGTCGGATTCGCGTTTGAGAAGCGAACGAAGGCGTCGTACGTGGCCGGCTCAGCAAAGATGCCCACCTGTAATTCCTTCGGGAGGTCCGGTTCGACGGTGAACTGTGCCGCGACTGTCCCGTGCTGTTTCGGGTGCGCATCACGCTTCGTATCGCCGGGAGGATAGGTTCGGATCACCGTCTTCTTCAGCAACTCGGTAAGTTTGTTGATATACATCTCTTCCTCCGGCGGCGGACTCTCGCCGAATAAGTCAGAATCATCTTTGTAACCCGTCAAACCCATAACTTCCTCCTATATGACCTTTTGCATTACCGGATATTCAGTCGACCGGAGCTCCGAATTGTGCAAACGCTCGACTGCAACAAGGTCCGAAGCAAGATCCATCTCTTCGAAAATCCCACGCGCCTTCTTCAGACATTCAATTGCATCTAAACCCTCGAACAAACGGTGGTGACCCCTCTTTTCGAGAAGCCTCCTGCCAATCTCCAGATATGTCCTTCCCAGCTCCTGTTTTTTTCGCATCGCCGATGCCGCGTCAACGGACTTCTTCCAATGACGGAACGCCCCGGCAGTGTTCCCCTCCAGCCAGTTCAGCGTCCCGGTATACCTGTGCCCCTCCGGCATGAACTCGTGCAGCGTCTTGAACTGTCCAATCACCAGTTTGGAACTTCTGTGAGCTTGTTTCCTTGCCTCTCCGAGCTCGTTGTTTGCCGACTTTCTGCCGTTCTCCGACATCAATTGCTCGAACCGAATGACCCCCAGGTGCAGTCGTCCGATATATAAATTCATCGTGAACATCGGCGATATCTTTCCCAATGGCTCAAGATACCGCTCGCTTCTGCGGAGTGCTTCTTCGGCGGGCTTGAAATCACCCGCGAGGATGTGGGCTCTTGCGATTATTCCCTCCCCACCTACCATCCATGTTTTCAAGCCGATCTTCTTCTCAAGTTCCAGACTGATTATCGCGGCCTTCAGCATCTCCGCCGCTTCGTGTCTGTTGCAGTGATGGTAGACTAATGCCGTGTAGTGGTCAAGAAGTGCATACTCATAATCGTATTCCTCGGCGGTCCGGAGGAGAATATCTGCCAGCCGCGCGGAGGTCGCAAAATCACCCCGGCCGACGCTGATATAGTGTGCAAACGCGATGTAATAACACGCCGGATAAAACTCACCCAGCTTCATTCCCGTTCGGAAGAGTTCTTCATCAAAATCCAGGTCGATGTCCCATTTTCCCACGTGGTAATTGAATTGATACCAGGCATATTTGTACGCAAGGTACGTCCTCGGATCGTCGGGAACGGCGACGGCCGCTGCACGATCCAGGAATCTTCCGGCCAGCGATGCAGATATTCCGCCGAATATCATAAGTGAGCAGCCCAGAGTGTACATCAAGCACGCTTCCGAAGGAGAGAGGTTAAACCCGCTCCTCCAGTGTATGGTCCAGAGCAGGTCGAAGAACAGCCGGAAAGTATCCGAGTTGCCAAGCGCATTGGCCCTTTGGTATCTGATCGCGAACCGGAGTCTGTCATTTTCCGTGGGATTCTTTTTTTTCCTCCTCGAGGGACGATAAAGGTCCTTGACTATCCAGAAGAAATCCCGGACACCCCTCAGCATGAGAACGAATCGACTCCTGGGATCCCTGTCGCCGAGCAGTTCAAGCGCGCGGTCGAAATGCGCGACGGCTTCAACAAGCATTCCCTTATTGTAAAGCGCCGTTCCGATGTTCTGTTCAAGCGCTGCAATCTTCTGCGGATCGGCCGAGGCACCGTACTTTTTCAGGTACAGCCTCAATGCCTCCTTGAAGTAAGTCAAGGCCTCATGGGAGGCCGCCGATCTCAATGTCGCTTCGCCGGCTTTTATGAGGTAATCCTCGGTCTTCTCCTGCTCGTCCGCCTCGCTGTAGTGCATAGCGAGAGTTCCGTAGAACTCATGCAGTCTGTCCGCAAACACCCTTTCGATGGCTTGCGCCACATCAAGATGATATTCTTTCCTCTTCTTTGACGGTATGGATTCGTATGCGACCTCCTGGACGAGGGCATGCTTGAACTGGTATTCGATCTCATCTAATTTCCGGTTCTTCCGGATCAGCTGAACATCCTCGAGGTACTCAAGCCGCTCGTCGATTTCGTCGACCGATCCCGCAACGTCGGTCAGAATCTTCTGGAAGAACCCCCTCCCGATCACGGAAGCAATTTTGAGAAGGGATTTTGTTTCTTCATCTAGCCTGTCGATACGCGCCATCAGGATTTGCTGTACGGAATCGGGAATGATCACATCATTTATCCGATCCGTCAAATTGAATTCTCCGTCCCTGAGCTCGATCGCCCCCTCGTCAAGAAACGACCTGATTACTTCTTCGATGAAGAATGGATTCCCGTCTGCTCTGTTGAGAATAGTCTCGGTTGTCTGTGCGGGAAGTTTACCGGTATCGACGAGATTATTTATCAATTCCCTGCAGTTGTGCGAATCGAGTGGTTCAAGGATCAGGTCGGTAACCAGTTCCGGGTACTTCGAGTGCATCGCTTCAAGGAGGCGATCGCTCGTCTCCGGGTAGTTCGGCCGCATGACATTCAGAAACATGATATGGCTGTTCTGGGCGAGACGGTAGAGAGATTGCAGCAGTTCAAGAGATGATTGATCCGCCCAATGGAGGTCTTCCAGAATATAAACAATCGGCTTTTGCAGGGACTCTTTCAGCATGAGCTCGCGGATGTTCTTCTGTGTAATCTTCATCAAGGCATCGCCGGCGATTCCCGAAACGAGGTCGGCCTGTTTTCCTGTCAGCTCCATCCCCATCACCGATGCGACAAAGGGAAGTATTTCGTCGACGCCGTCCGAAATTACGTTCCCTATGGCCCGCCCGAGTTTGTCCATGGCCTTTTGTTCCGTGTCCTCTTCCTCGATGCCGGACCACTGCCTCAATATTTCTATGATGGGGTGGAAGCTCATGTTGCGTCCGTACGACACCGCCCTTCCTTCCAGCAGGAGCACCCGCTTCATGGCCTCACGCTGCTTCAGCTCGGCAATCAGGCGCGACTTACCGAGACCCGGTTCTGCAACAACATTTACTATGGAACCCTCTCCATTGATGGCCTTGAGGAGATGCAGTTCCAGAAGGTTCATTTCGCGGTCGCGTCCGACAAGTGCGGAAGAGATTCTTCGTTCGGCGCTTGCTGCTGAGCGCGTGCTTTTTCCCCTTAACCCGGCCAGCTCGAAACACGGAACCTGCTGCTTGTTGTTCTTCAGTCCGACCGCAGGTCCCTGTTTGTAATCGAAGTACTCTTTAGTCTGCTTGTGAGTCAAAGGTCCGACGACGATCGATCCTTTCTCAAGGGTTCTCACGATCTTCTCAGTGAGATCCATCGGATCGCCGACGACGGCATAGTCGCTCTTGCCGGTTGGTCCGAGTTCACCAGCTATTACGAGGCCGGTATCTACGGCGATTGCCGGATTGAAATGTCGGAGTGTGTTTTCATTTCTCCCCAATTCCTGTAGTGCGGTGCGCATCTCCATCGCGGCACGGACCGCCTTTTCAGCGGGTCGCTCGATGGCCTCAGGAAGTCCGAATAAAACCAGCACCTCGCCGGCAGAGATCTTGCTAACAGTCCCGTCATACTTGGAGGCGGCCTTCTCCACAATTGCCCGGACCCGTTCCATGAAAGAATAAACCTCTTCTGTTTCCTCAGTCGCGGTCGCATCGGAATAACCGGGAAGGCGGAGTAAGAGGATTGTGGCTGGTTTTCGTTCCGTGGCCTTCCTCGGTTCCGTCTTTCTATCGGCGATGAAGGGCCGTGAACCCGCCGCAGCATCGGACTGAGTAACTCTGCGCAAGTCCTTCGCAAGCTGTTCGGCCGAGGCGTATCGCTCGACGGATTCCTTCTGAAGACATTTAAGAACGATGCGCTCAAGCTCCGGTGAAATTTCATCTCTGATTTCACGCGGCGGGGCGGGCGGTTCGTTCAAAAGCGAGTAAACGACTGCCGCCTCATAGTCGTGGCTGAATGGCAGTCGTCCCGTGAGCATTTCATACAGCAATACCCCCAGCGACCAAATATCGGAGGGGGCGTCTACATCGTCTCCCCGTGCTTGCTCCGGGGACATATACACGAGAGTTCCCGCTGCACCTCCCGGCTTGCTGTCGGTAGCAGTTCCCTTTAATTTGGCCAGCCCGAAATCCATAACTTTCACACGACCGCTCGGTGTGATCATTATATTGTCGGCTTTAATATCTCTGTGTATTATCCCCCTGGAATGCGCCTCCTGCAACGCCTCTGCGATTTGAATGCAGTAGTCTACCGCCTTTGGAACGGGAAGCGCTCCCTCTGAAATTCTTTTTCTCAACGTAATCCCGTCGACATACTCCATGACGATGAACTGCTCGCCGCCGAATTCTTCGACCGAGTGAATGACGCAGATATTGGGATGGTTCAGGCCTGCGGCGGCCTGTGCCTCGAGCACCAGCCTCGACCTGTCTTCTTCCGAGGACTCCCTCTGCATCGGAAGAAACTTGAGTGCGACTATCCGCCTTAGTCTTTTATCCTCTGCTTTGTAGACGACCCCCATACCGCCCTGTCCCAATTCCGAGATTACGTTGTAGTGAAGAACGGTATCACCTATCATGACCGCCTCCCACGTACACACGCGAACCCGGGATGGATTTCCCCTCCGTAGCTTCGCAAATCAGGCCGGAAATGTACTACGGCATAGAGATTCATGCCCTTTCCGGCTCTACCGCCCGCCATACTCTCAAATCGCTCCGGGTTCGAGTCGGCGGGTAAAGAGATTATTCCGACTACAACCAATGAGTCCTCGCACCTTACGGGTGTAAAGGGGGGCATTAGAAGCTTGAGTGCATGAACACGCCGCGACGATTTTCGGTAAACGAAGTCGCAGCCACGACTAGTTTGCCGTAAATCAGGCCTGTAGTAATTGCTCATCCTCCTCCGATGGTTCCTGCTTGACGCTGCCGGTTACAGACTCCGGAAAATTAGATTCAAGCCATATAGCTCAACTCATGTTCTTACTTGCTCTTTCATTTCGCCGCATGCCGCCGCTGTGTGCCCACATCGCACCGAGCCCGGCAGTGAAGACTATTTGCCCTGCTTGGAAAAGGCAGCAACGGCATCGAGCTGTGAATCCTGGACGTCGAATACCAGTGTAAGCTTCGTTATGACGAAGATGTTTTTGATATTCTTATTCAGGTTCGCGAGCTTTACCATGCCGCCGTTCTTCGAGTAATGAGTGTGGGCCCAGATCAAAACCCCAATCGCCGTGCTGTTCAGGTACGTCGTCTTGCCCAGGTCAATCAGGAGCTTCTTGTTGCCTTCGCCGGATATTCTCGTAACCTCAGCTCGGATCTCATCCGTCTCGCTCCCGCCGATGAGTTCGCCCTTGGGCTCGATAACGGTAATTTCCCCGTCGGCTAGTTTTGACACTTTTAACGCCATATCTCCCTCGCATTAGTTTATGATTTCACTGGAACGTTCTGCAGAGCCTTGACCGCTCATTACCCGGGCTGACGCACCTTCTGCAGATTTCCGGAGTCGGAGAAAGTCCGCGCAGTCCGGCATCTCGGAGTTTCTTTTCCGCCTTCAATCCGCCTGTTGAAGCGGGCGGCAATATTTTGCTGAAACAGCTTAATCAGGCTCCCGCCTGATAACTACTACAGTGATGTCGTCATATTGCGGAGCATTCCCGGCGTGTGCGCGGACTGAGTTAACCATCTTGTCGGTAAGATCCTTAGCACTAGAGCCAAAATTTTTGAGAAGTAGTTCCGTAAGCCTCGCTTCCCCGAATTGTTCCTTGTCGCCGCTCATCGCTTCCGAGACACCGTCGGAGTAAACGACGAGCGTATCGCCGGGCTTCAGTTCAACGGAGCTTTCCTGGAAGGGAAAACCGTCCATGATGCCGATCATGGTTCCGCCTTCGGTGAGTCTGCGTGGATCCCGCCCGGCAGATATCAGGAACGGCGGCTCGTGGCCTGCATTGCAGTAGTTAAGTGTATGGTTTTTGACGTCCAGCATTCCATAGAAAAGAGTTGCGAATTTTTCCGGGCTTGTGCTCTGAAAGAGCTGCCTGTTGGCACCGGCAATGCATGCCTCGACTGAAGTGCCGAGACGAGTGTGGCTTCGGAGCGAAGCCTGGAGATTCGCCATCAGGAGTGCCGCGGGAAGTCCCTTCCCCGAGACGTCGCCCAGGCATATCGCCCAGTTCCCGTCGTCGAGCATGATAAAATCATAGTAGTCACCGCCTATCGTCCTTGCGGGGAAGGTCGCGCCCGCTATGTCGTAGCCGGGCACGTGGGGCGGCCCTTTGGGCAGAAGGTCCGATTGAATTTGAAAGGCAAGTTTGTATTCTTCCTGGACTTTGAGAAGAGCACGCTCTTCCTCGTACAACCTGGCATTCTCGACAACCTGCGCCGATTGTTGTGCGATGATTGCGAGCAGCCTCTGGTCGTCGTCCGTAAACCCTTTGTCGCCCTTTTTGTTATAAACGGTAAGCACGCCTTTGAGCGCCGATCGTGTCAGCATCGGCACGCAAAGCACCGAATGTACGGAGCTGTCCCATGTGACCCCTTTGAACCTCTCGTCGCTTCCCGGACTGTTCACCAGGAGCGGTTTCTTATTCAGGATAATCCAGCCCAGAAGCGCCTGGTTGAAGTGGAATTGTCCGTGGTCTGAAGAGCTCACCTGGGTTCTTACCAGGGTCTTCATGGGGAGATCCGGCTGCTCCTCGATCATCGTAATTACGCCCTGCTCGGCACCGACCGAACGGAGTGAGCGGCTGATAATTTTCCTGATAACCTCTTCGGAACTGGTTAGCGCCCCAATTGCCGCGGCTAGTTCATTGAGAACGGACAACTCCTCCACCGCCCGCCTCAGCCGCAGATTTTCCTCTTCGAGTTTCTGAATTCGAGTACCGCTAATATCGGATGTCGTCATTCAACCGAATTCTTGCCAATCTCACCCATTTTACTCAACTGGCGTTTCTTTATTCAAGTGTTTTGCTGTGTCCTCCACCATCAGACCCTGCATATGTGGATAAAAGGCTAACGCGGGGTTCTGGAATAATGTTCCTTAGGTCGGACGGAATTATTGCAGATCGGGACGTAGGAGTGAGGAGGTGGGACAAACACTCCGCAACAGCTAACTTAACCGATAAGCCATGCGGCCGGAGACGGGAGACGCGAACAGCGACCCGGCAAGATCGGATCGGTCCAACGCAATCAGCAGTTTACTTGTCTGCCCATCAAGCGTGAATCGAAACTCATGAAGAAATGGAAACAAAGCGCCCTCTTTTCACTAAAAAGCGCTTATCGGAAAGCCGACACATCGCAGCCGAAATGTTGCAATAATAATCATTCCCTTTTAACTTGTCGGGTATTCCTGCCACAGCAGATGAAGCGAGAGATGCCGAGAAACCAGCCACCATACTACATTCAATCATATCCTAATCTCTCGCCTTACCCTACCGCAGCGGAACCAGGCCTTTATCACAATCGTTTTTACAAAGAATACCACTAAACAGCGAAGGATGTCATTATGAAAAGAGAATTATCACTTCTCCTTCCATCGCGTATCGTCCGAAGCCTCGGGTCCCGATGGACTCACTTTCTTTCATTCACCCTTGCTTCGGCAGCGATGCTGCTACTTATTGTGCCGCAGGTAATCATGGCACAGGGAGTGAGCGAACAAACATATGCCGGACTGCGATGGCGCTTTGTCGGTCCGTACCGGGCAGGCTGGGCGACCATGGGGGCGGGAGTCCCCGGTCACCCCAACACATTGTACTTCGGCGCCGCAGGCGGAGGAGTGTGGAAAACGGAAGATGCCGGCCGAACCTGGGAGCCGCTGATGCAGCACCAGGGCGCATCGACCGTCGGAGCGCTGGCCATTTCCCTTTCAGACCCGAATGTCATATATGTCGGAACCGGACAGGTTGCGTTCAGGTACGATATGCTCGCCGGCGACGGCGTCTACCGCTCGAATGACGGCGGTAAAACCTGGGAAAATGTCGGACTTCGCAAGTCTTTGCACATCGGCCGGATCATCGTCGACCCCAAAGATCCGAACCGTGTGCTCGTTGCCGCACTCGGCAATGTATTTGCTCCGAACTCGGAAAGAGGCGTGTTCCTGACGACGAACGGCGGAAAGAGCTGGCAAAAGGTCTTATTCGTAAACGACAGTACCGGCGCAGTGGATTTGGCATCCGATCCGGACGACCCCTCCGTCGTTTACGCGTCTCTCTGGCAGATGCAGGCACATCCATGGCTCGACTACTTCATGCCGCAAACCGGACCCGGCTCGGGAATCTATAAGAGCACCGACGGAGGCGAGCATTGGACCAAGCTCACCGGCCATGGCCTTCCCTCCGGCAACTACGGCCGTATCGGACTGGCAGTCGCACAGGGAAGCAACGGACAAATCGTCTACGCAACGATAATTTCTTCCGACGGGCACAGCGGACTCTACAAGTCAACCGACGCAGGAGCCAACTGGGTCTGGATCAACCACGATCCCGGCTTCGCGAACAACTATTTCAGCCGGGTCACTGTCGATCCGAAAAATCCCGACATCGTTTATGTGATGGATCGTTCAATTCACCGCTCCGAAGACGGCGGGAAAACCTTCATGGTTTTCAGAGGCTCACCGGGCGGCGACGACTACCATTTTCTCTGGATCAATCCCGACAATACAAAATATATGATGGCATGCTCCGATCAGGGATGCGGAGTCAGCGTCGATGGAGGCAAGACATGGTCGAGCTGGTACAACCAACCGACCGGGCAGTTCTATCACATTGCCGTCGATGATCAATTCCCATTCAGAATTTATGCGGGCCAACAGGATAACGGCACGGTCGGAATCATGAGCCGCGGACCGATGGGCGTAATAAGTCTTCGCGAATGGCATCCGGTCGGCGGCGACGAGCGCGATTACGACGTCCCGAAGCCCGGTGATCCGAACCTCGTATTCGGTAGCGGACTCGGAGGACACTTCTCCCGTTTCAACAATACCACCAGACAGGTTCAGGAGATATCCCCCTGGCCTCTGTCTACCTACGGTGCTCGTGAGTCCACGGTGAAATACAGATACACCTGGATCACCCCACTTGTATTTTCGCACGCGGGTGACCACGCGCTCTATGTTGCCAACCAATACCTTTGGAGATCGACTGACGACGGCAACAGCTGGACAAGGGTCAGCCCCGATCTCACAGGCAAGGTTCCCGGATCAAAAGACTATTTCAATCCGGACCGCAAGCAGGCATTTGATGCGGGCTACGGAGTCATCTTCTGTATCGCCCCTTCACCCATTGCTCAAAATGTCATCTGGGTCGGCACCGACAACGGACTCATTCAACTGACTACGAACGGCGGCAAAACATGGAAGAATGTCACCCCGCCTTCAATACCGCTCTGGGGGAGAGTCGACGCAATCGATCCGTCGCATTTTTCCACGAAGGTGGCCTATGCTGCGGTAAACACCCAGAGACTTGGATATAGCGAGCCGTTCATTCTCAAGACCACTGACGGTGGGAAAACATGGACGAAAATTACTTCAGGCCTCCCTGCCGACGAGTTCACAAATTCCGTTTGCAGCGATGATGTCAAGCCGGGACTCCTGTTCGCGGCAACCAACCGAAGTGTTTACGTTTCATTCAACGACGGCGCACACTGGCAGCCGCTTACCCTCAACTTCCCGACAGTCTGCGTGAACGACATCCTCGTTCACGGGAACGACCTTGTTGCCGGGACTCAAGGGAGAGGAATCTGGGTTCTGGACGACGTTGAGCCGCTCCGTGAAATGAGCGCCGGCTTCGACTCGAAACCGGTCCATCTGTTCCGTCCGGCAGTCGCCATCCGGGTTCGGGCCGACGAGAACAAGGACACGCCGTGGCCGCCGGAAACCGCCCTCGGACAAAATCCACCGACCGGCGCGATTGTAGATTACTGGCTCAAAAACGACGCGCAGGGACCTGTCGTCATCACAATCAAAGATTCAAAGGGCAATGTAGTAAACAGATACTCCAGCGGAGAAACGCCGAAAGAGCTTCCCTCTCACCGTTATTTCCAGAAGGAGTGGGTCAAACCGGTGAAGCTGCCGTCGGCAACAGCAGGCGAACACCGCTTCGTCTGGGATTTGCGCTACGCGAGACCGTCTGCCTTCAGGTACAGTTATTCGATCTCTGCAGTCTGGGACGACGACGGCGGAACTCCGCTCGATCCCGAAGGCCCGTTAGCTCTTCCTGGAAAATACACCGTCACGCTTACAGTCGATGGAAAAAGTTACACGGAACCCTTCACGGTCAAACTTGATCCGAGAGTGCACGTTACGACGAAAGACCTAGCGACCCAGCTCCGGCTGGAAATGGCGATCGACAAGGCGCTCGACGAGACCGTTTCCGCTCATGGTGCTGCGATGGATCTGTTGAAGGCAAAGAAAGGCTCATTGTCGACTTCGACAGTCGCCTCTATTGAAGAAATCACCCACAAAGGCAAACCGAATCTCATGACAGTCGGCGGCGATCTTGCCAGCGTCGTTACTGCAGTGCAGGGAGTCGATGCCGCGCCGACCCAGGGTGAAACCCAGGTATTCAATCACCTGAGAAAGCAGCTGGATGAGCTCCTGGCTCGCTGGCATAAGATAGAGTCCTCAGCAAAGTAGATCGGGTTCCAGGCTGAAGAAGCTTGCGGATTCTGATTGAATGTGACAAAGCCGGATGTGAAGTACTAAAGTGCTTCCATCCGGCTTTTCATTTAGATGAACGCAGTGCCGCCGGGCAATTGTCGGAGGACGAACCGTCGATTACTTCTCTCCGATTGGACCGCAGGTATCCCGGATTATGAGCTTCGGCGAGAATGTCCTTTGCATTACCTCAATGTCGGGGTTTTCCATCCTTGCAGCCAGCCTTTCAACTGCCATCTCACCCATCTGAAACATCGGCTGCTGCATCGTGGTCAGTCTCACGTGGCCGGCAAGCTCTATGTCGTCAAAACCTACTATGGAAACGTCCTGCGGCACTCTCAGGTCCTGTTCGGACAAAGCCGCCATAGCGCCGATCGCCTGTATGTCGGAGCAGATGAAGAAGGCCGTCGGCATATTACGGCCCATTCTTATGAACTCCGACATGGCTTCAAATCCAGCTTCCCGGTTGAACCCATCCTCTTTCGTGCTATTCCCTCTCTTGACGAGCATTTTGTCATATTCCACACCGAAGTTTTCGAGCGCCCGGCGATAACCCACAACCCTTTCACTTGCCGGCGCACTCTGCTGCTGCGCAGTAATCATCCCGACGCGGCGATGACCGAGACCGAGCAGATATTCCGTTGCGGCCTGCGCACCTTCGGCGTTGGCCACTGAAATCGAATCGAACGACGGATGATGACTATCGACGAGAACGATCGGAAGTCTTGCATCCTTGAGCCTCGGTACAATCTTCTGCGGTAGCTTCATCGAGAAGAAGAGTATGCCGTCCACCCTGCCGCGTTGAAGTGCGCGCGCGACGCTCGACTCGACCTGGCTGACATTATTGACCCCAAACAGCACGAGATCGTACCCGATTCCTGCCAGACCTTCCTGAACTCCACGAAGCATCTCTGCAAAGAAATAACTTGTAAAGAAGGGGATGATCGCACAAACGGTTTCCGAATGATGTTTCGCGAGGCGCTGTGCGTAAGTATGGGGCTGGTAGTGCAGCTCCTTCATGACGGCCCTGATCTTCTCGCGGGTTTCCGGAGTAACGCTGGGATGATTGTTCAGCACACGGGAGACGGTTCCGATACCGACTCCGGCCGCCCTCGCAATATCGTAGATCGTTACCCTTGATGCCATTTCAGTTGCCGGGCGTTCAATCTGTGGCCGGTTTCGAGATTATCAGGCTTGCCGCGTTTCCACCGAAGCCGGCCGCATTGATCATTACTTTTCTTATCGGGCGCTTGATATTCTTCAACGGAACAGTATAAGGGAATTCCGCATAATCGTTGTTCGCAAGTATCAGCAGGGCGTACTCGAGGCTGAGTGCGGCTGAAGCGCCGAAAGTGTGTCCGACGTACCATTTGTTCGATACCAGAACGGGCAAATCGCCGCCGAATACGGTTCTCACGGCATTAAGTTCGCTGCTGTCTCCTTTCACAGTACCGGGTGCATGGAGAATTATCAGATCGACAGGTGGGTCGGATGCCATTCCGGATAAAGCCATCCTCATTGCATCCCGAAGTGCGGCGCCGTCTTCGGAAATCGAGGTGGCGGTTTCCGGAGCTTCGAGTCCATAACCAATTGAGTCGACTAATCCCAGGACGGATTCCCTGCGGTCTGTCAGCTCGTCGTCACTTAATCTTTCGATCGCGAACAGAGCGGCCCCTTCACCCAGGGCCATGGTGGATACGGGCGGAATTTCGGATGAGCAGGGACGGCAGGGGTACCTCGCGTCGGTGTCATTTGTGTAGATGCGGAGTGCTCTCATCTGCGCCACGGTAAATCCCGTCAGCGGCGCCTCGGCTCCGCCGACCACGAACCGATCGGCAAGACCCGCCCGCATCCATGCGATTCCGTTGAAGACCGCGTGTAGAGCAGTGCTGCAGGTGACTGAGTGACTGATCTCCGGCCCGGACGCTTCTATGTCGTGGGCTACGCTGCTGGAAATGTTGCCGAGGGTGGTAATAGGAGACGTCAGCGGAAAGATACGTTTAGAGGGATCTGCGAGATAGTTTGCCAGGTTCGCTTCGAGCGTCGCTGTGGCGCCGCGTGATGAGCCCACGTTCACGCCTGTTCTGAATTTTCTCATTTCCGATTGCTTCCAGCCGGCCTGCGCGACCGCCTCTCGCGCGCAATGGATTGCCATCAGCGCAGTTCTGTCCAGATGGCGATGAAGCGGTTTCTCATCGCGAATCGTACTCAAGATGCGGTCAGCCGATTCGTCCAGCCTGGCTACCGCCGTGTCCTCGCCGTTAAAGGGGACCGGCGTGAGGCGGGTCTCTCCGGTCACATACGACCGCCATACTTCGCTGGAACAATTTCCAAGCGGCGAAATGGAACCCATCCCGGTTACGGCAATATGATGTACGTTCTTATGGGGCAAGTATCAAACTATCTCTGTTTTATTGACTTACATCTTGATGACTGCTGACGAGCGTTGGCTCCATCAAAGCCTATCTCGCATCCTTGTTTCCTGACCTTTTCTCCGATTTTTCCAATTCGTCCAGCATTGAAGAGAGGGTCGAGTACACTTTCTCGAGCTCTTCAGTCGTGATGCAATAGGGAGGAATAAGATAGAGCACGTTTCCAAGAGGCCGAATTATCAAACCACGGCTTATGCAGTAGTCCACCATCCAGTCTCTCAGGTTATTGAGATACCCGGTCTTGTCTTCGCCGGCTACATCGAAAGCGATGATTGTTCCGATCTGGCGCGGGTTCCTAATGCACGGATGATTCCCTATACGAGACAGGAAAGACCGGTGCTGTTTCTCGATTCGTCGAATGTTCTCCCAGGTTTCTTCCTTCCCGAACAGGTCGAGGCTGGCCAGCCCTGCGGCACAGGCGACCGGATTCCCGGTATACGAGTGGCCGTGAAAGAAGCTCTTTCTTTTGTCATCAGAAAGAAAGCCTTCATAGATCTCCTTCGTGCAGGAAGTCGCGCCTAACGCCATTGTACCGCCGGTCAGGCCCTTCGACATACATATAATATCCGGCTTGATTTGAAGATAATCGGAAGCGAAGAACCTGCCGGTCCGGCCGAATCCGGTCAAAACCTCATCGGCAATTGCAGGGATTCCTTTCTCTTTGCATATCGCGATCATCTTGTCGAGCGGAGCGGCTTCGTATACTATCATTCCTCCGGCGCCTTGCAGAAGCGGCTCGAAAATAAATCCCCCGATGTCATCCCTATCGGTCGCAGAGACAAACTGGCGGTAAGATTCCTCTTCCTTTCCCTTCACCGGCGCATCGACGCAGACCACATCGAATAGCAGGTCCCAGAACGGTTCGGTGAATAAGTCTCTTACGCTTGCCGACATTGCCCCGAACGTATCGCCATGGTACGAATTGCTGAGGACGATTATGGCCTGTCTCTTATGACCCTTGTTGAACCAGTACTGCAGCGCCATCTTAAGTCCGACCTCGACGGCGGTCGAACCGTTGTCCGAGTAGAACACCCTCTCCTGATTTGCCGGCAGCACTTTCAGGAGCCGTTCGGCAAGCTCGATGGCGGGCTCGTGCGTGAACCCTGCAAATATGACGTGTTCCAGTTTGGAGAGCTGCTCTGCGACCTTCCGGGCGATATATGGGTGTGCGTGACCGTGAACGTTCACCCACCATGATGCGATTGCGTCGATGTACTCTTTGCCGGATTCGTCATAGAGACGTGCGCCTTCACCCCGGACTATCGGGACCGCCGGTCCGGCAGTCTGCATCTGTGTATAGGGATGCCAGATTACCCGGCCGTCGCGTTCGGCCAGATTCATTAACGAAATGCTTTCCTGAACAGCTGTGCGTATTTCTTCACGACTTCCCTGTCGAGCTTTCCTTCTTCGTCAATGAAACCGAGCGGCTTGATTCCCGAATAGCGGACGATAAAATCGATGGAGGTCTGCACCGGTTTTCCGTTGAAGAATACCCCGACGACGGGGAGTCCCTTCCGCCTCATCGCATCGATGGTAAGAAGCGTATGGTTTATGCTCCCGAGATAGTGTTTGGACACGATCACCGGTTCGGCGTCGAGACTCTTGATCAGGTCCATGACCACGAACGAATCGTTGACGGGCGACATTACTCCGCCGACGCCTTCGATGATGAGATCGCGGCCTTCGACTGACGGCATTGCCTTCTTGATGGTTTCCATGTCGATAGTCACACCGTCGGCTGCAGCGGCGGCATGCGGCGAAAGCGGCTGCGTGAGCCGGTAAGCCTCCTTATGCAGGACCGACTTGTTGTTTGAAATCAGTTCGCGCACTGTGTCGGTGTCGGATTTATCCAGGTTGCCAGCTTGTATCGGCTTCCAATAGTCAGCTTCCAATGCTTCCGTCAATATTGCCGACACGATCGTCTTGCCGATGTCAGTGTCGATTCCGGTTACGAATATTCTTTTCATAATTCTAAGACCTTCAGCTTGGTTGTTAAGTCTTCTATTTCTTTTTCCGTGTTGAATGCGTGCAGACAAATTCGCAGGCGTTCTGCGCCGGCCGGTACAGTCGGGTGCATAATGGGTCTGACATCCAGGCCGGCCTCCCTTAGTTTGCTCGCGGCTGCCTTCACTCTTTCGTTTCCGGGCACTACCACACACTGGATGGCGCTCTCGCTCGGAATCATCTTTTTCAGTATTTCGCTGCCCGCTTTCCGCTTGAAGTGAGATATTTTCTCGCGGAGATCGGCAATCTGCTCATTGTTTTCTGCCATCAATAGGTACGCCGACCGAATCGCCGCGAGGCTATGGAACGGCAGGGCCGTTGTGTAAATGAAAGACCGGGCGAAATTGACCAGATACGTCCTCAGCGTCTGTGTGCCGAGCACGATTGCGCCGTGGGATCCGAGCGCCTTGCCGAAAGTGTGGATCCGTGCAAAGACGTCTTTTTCCAGACCGAGCTCGGCGATTCTACCCTCTCCTCTCCTGCCAAATACGCCCGTCGCGTGTGCTTCGTCGACCACGAGATCAGCTCCGTACTCACGGCAGAGTTCCGACATTTCCGCTAACGGTGCGCAGTCTCCGTCCATCGAATAGACGGATTCCACTGCAACGAATGCGCACCTATCCGCGGCCTGAGCTGTACGCTCCGCCTTTGCCGACTTCAACCTCCGCTCCAGGCCTTCGAGACTGTTGTGCTCGAATGAAAAAGCACGCGCATAACTGAGCCTAATCCCGTCTCTGATCGACGCGTGAACAAGCTGATCGTATATGATGGTGTCCGATCGCTGCGGGACGGATGAAAAGAGGCCGAGATTGGCGTCATAACCTGAATTGAATATCAACCCGCTTTCTGCGTTGTGGAACCCCGCAATGTAGCTCTCGAGCTCTTCATAGTAGGCACTGTTGCCCGAGATCAGGCGCGAACCGGTCGAGCCGATGAACCGGTCGGGACAGCAGGCTTCTTCCTCATGGATTCTTCCTTTGAGAATTTCCGAGCGCGAGAATCCAAGGTAGTCATTGGAACAGAAGTCGACCGGGACCGTCCCGCGGCTGAGGCTTCGCAGCGATCCACCGGCAACCCTTTCTTCAAGCGAACGTCGAAGTCTTCCTTCTGCTTCCAGCATTATTATAATTCAGTTGTCCGAGGGCACCTGTCGGAGCTCTTTTACCGACGAGGTTGTCCTTTCCTCTTTGAAGGCCTTTCTCGGTTTCAATCCGAGAGACGCAAAGAGCGCCTTGTCGTCGTCGACATCAGGATTGGGGGTTGTTAGAAGTTTATCACCGGCAAAAATTGAATTTGCCCCGGCCATGAAGCAAAAAGCCTGAGCCTCTTTAGAGAGCTGCAGCCGGCCGGCCGAAAGTCTGACCATGGATTTAGGCATAAGTATCCGGGCGGTGGCTATCATCCTCGCAAATTCAAAAGGGTCTACAGGAGGACGGTTTTCAAGAGGCGTGCCTTCCACGGGAACCAGAGCGTTTATCGGCACCGACTCCGGATGAGGATCCAGGTTCGCAAGAGTCCTGAGCATCTCGATCCTGTCTTCATCTGATTCACCCATTCCGATTATGCCGCCGCTGCAGACCGTGATTTCCGCCTTTCTCGTATTCCTGATAGTATTCAGGCGGTCCTGATAAGTGCGCGTCGTGATAATACTCTTGTAGTAACCCTCGGATGTGTCTACGTTGTGATTGTAGGCGTACAGCCCGGCATCCTTGAGCTTCTTCGCCTGTCCTTCGGTCAACATCCCGAGTGTCGCACACACCTCAAGTCCAAGACCGTTGACGGCACTGACGATCTTGAGAACTTTGTCGAAATCCTTGTTGTCGCGCACCTCTCTCCAGGCAGCCCCCATGCAGAATCTCGTTGCGCCCGCCTCTTTGGCTATCGCCGCCTTATCGACGACATCATCGAATGCAAGCAGGGGCTCTACATTCACCCCCGTTTCATAGTGCACGGATTGCGGACAGTATCCGCAGTCTTCCGAGCATCCGCCTGTCTTGATCGAAAGAAGTGAACAAACCTGAATCTCGGAAGCATCATGATACTGCCTGTGAATTGAGGCCGCCTGGTAGATCAGATCGAGGAGTGGGATTTTGTATATCGCGGCAATTTCGTCTTTGGTCCAGTCATGGCGAATCGCCCGTTGTGTATCATTGGTCATAGTCATTTTTTTCTCTGTGCCGTGGTTAGATGTTCGCTCGGTGAAACTTCTCTCCAGAAAATATAACCGCCCGGGATAAATTCTCAAAGGTATGAAGGAATGCAGCGAGATTACTCTGTCAGCCGGGTTCCTGCCGTCTCCCTATTTCACAATCGAAAATGTGGCTGTGTCGACGATAGCAGACGCAAAGACTCCGATCCCGTCGCCCTGGAATATCAGAACGGGTTCGTGAAAATTCCCGTCGATCTGCTGAACGTTAGGGGCCGTCAGGACGTAATCCTGGAAATTCATGTCGCCCGCATACGCCACGACCTTGTATGTGCTGTAAAACCACGTGTCGCTGCTGCGTATGAGAAGTGCATACGGGGATCCAGAGTATGAGTTTATGTTATGCTCGATCTCATCCCTGAATTTGTAATCGTTGAGATTCTTCACAACATCGGCAGAATCCAGCTTGTTACGGAATATATTATCGTAAACAAAATTGGACGTGCTCGCCGAGTCGGGCACAATCGAAAACGCATAGAACCCCGTTCCGGGAGACGTGACGAAGTATACGGCGAGGGAAGAACTGTTGTAAGTGAAAGCCCCGATGTCCTTGTTCAGAAGCGCGAACCCCTTCTGGGGCGTGGTGGTCGTGGATGTTGTTTGAAGCGTCGTTCCATCCACGGTTGCGCTGACATCAAGAGTATAAGTCTTGTCGTAACCGACGGTGATCTGGTTCGCATAATAAGTCTGTGTCGAAGGGTCGAACGAGAGTTCCGTTCCATTTATCGAAACCTTCACATTGTTGCCGGACGGAGTCAGGTACAGCAGGCTGGTGTCGACCTGTGCCCCTATCGGGAAATTTCTCATAAGTTTTATGTCGCTGACCGGCCGCCCGCAGTAGAGGTAACCCTCCGCAACTATCTTCGGCGTGTAAACCGCATTATCCACCGACACGCCCGACCTTCCGCAACCTGCCAGAACGAATGCAGCGGCAAATGCGATTAACATCCGTGTCTTTTTCATCCGGCCGTCTTTATGTCTCGATTTAAGGCAATGCATCGCACCATCTCTCTAAAACTTTATTCTCACGCCAAGACTCGGAAGGAACGGAAGCATATACACCGGCTTCACATTCTGCACGATCGCGCCGCTTGCACTCTGACTGGAATAGTCGATGAACCAGACGTTCTTCCTGTTGCCGAGATTGAAAATCTGAAGATACGGCGACAGCGTCCAGCTGCCGTAGTCTTTCTGCCAGGTTATGCTCAGATCCAGCCTCATGTAATCAGGCAGTCTATAGGTATCGATCGGCCCCGGGTAAAGCTGGTAGTTCGGGAGATTCTGAATACCCGTGGAATAATTGTTCCACGCCGGAAGCGTGTTTACAAAATAGACCGACGA